>DUSO01000004.1 GCA_012842565.1 Bacillota bacterium | reverse complement strand
TGGTGATGAAAGAATGACTGCAGCGCTTCTGGATCGGCTCACCCATAGGGCTCATATCCTGGTTCTAAACGGGGAGAGCTATCGTTTCCGGGAGAGTATGCGTAAACAAGAGATAGAACGCGAGATGTTGCGCATGCCTGCCTAGGCTACGCCTAGGCAGGGGGTGGGTTCCATTTCTGTGGCCGCAGTGGTCCCCTTTTTGATTGCCAAACTCACATGATCCGCATCATCGTTATGACAAGCCGGGGCTTATTCTCGATATAAGTATAAGCTATCACAACCGCCCTCTCGTAGTATCGCACAGGCCCTCCACCCGAAAATGGTCCCATTAGAATCTACCTTAATTGAATATTGGAGAACATGGAAGCTATAATTCATAATAGCCACCTATGCGCGGGCGCGCCATATGTGCACCTGCCCGCCGGATCGGAGATGGGAGTAATGATCCTCATCGGGACCTCAGGCTTTAGTTACAAGGACTGGATAGGTGAATTTTATCCCGTGGGCACAAAGGACGGAGACATGCTCCGGTACTACTCCGTGCACTTCCCAGCTGTCGAACTCGACTTTAGCTACTATACCATGCCCTCTATAAAGACCATGGCAGCCCTTGACAGGAAGACACCAGATAAATTCCTTTTCTCTATAAAGGCTCACAAGTCCATGACACACGAAATCGACCCGGAGATGGCAAAGGAGGCCTTTAACCAATTCCGCGCGGCAATCGCCCCGATCATCGATGCCAGGAAACTAGGATGCATTCTCCTGCAGTTCCCGTGGGGATTCAAAAATACGCCCGAAAACCTTGACTATATCCGTAGACTCCCAGAGCTCCTGCCCGGCCTCCCCGCGGTAGTGGAATTCAGGAACAAAAGCTGGCTCGTGGAAGGCGTATTCGCTGTCCTGCAAAGGGAGGGCCTTGGGTTCTGTGCGGTTGACGAGCCCCGGTTGAGGGGCCTCATTCCCCCGGTCGTTAAGGTCACCTCGTCAATTTCCTACGTGAGATTCCACGGGAGAAATGCTGAGAAATGGTGGAAGCATACTGAGCCATGGGAGAGATACGATTACCTCTACTCACAAGAAGAACTCAATGAATGGCTTCCCCGTATAAAGCACCTGGACGCTATTGCCAGTGTCACATTTGTATTCTTTAACAACTGCCACGCAGGCCACGCGGTAAGGAACGCGCTTATGATGCAGGCTTCGCTGGGGTTACCATCGTGGCGCCCGTCCGAGGTCGATAACGCCCCATCCACCTGAACCCGTCCACCTGAATGGGTGCCCCCGTTTCCCGGGTTTGCGGCGTCATAATATTGGGGTCGTGCAGGCAAGGGAGCTTTTACGGGCGAGGGTACTTTGCAAATGGCCTGCGACCCCATTTTTATGCTTCGATGGTGCCGGCCGGGCCAGCATGGAGGACTACTGCGGAAAACGGGCTTAGAATCAGATTCCGAGCATGTGCTGCCCTGTCCCGTCCTTGATAAGGCCGGGTTGGGGTTCCCGATGGAAACTAGTGACATGGAATGCCAAGCTGGTTTATGGTTGATGCCCCTCCCTCTGGCGTTTAGGCATTCATCACAATAGTTGCTGGCCCATGCGGCAATATGGTGACCATGGCATCCTTCCCCTTCATGCGGAAGGCCATCTCCAGGGCCTCCTGGATGTCACGAGCATGGTTCATGTGCATATCCTTCACGACCTCTGAGTCTATTTCTCTGCTCACTATGATCACCGGGTTCCTCTCCAGAACCCTTGCCAGAACCTGTACCTCCCATTGGTCTTTGCCGGAAACCTGTCCGGACCTTATTCTTTTGAGCACATCCGAGGGTCCGTCGGATTTTGCCATCATGTTGAAGAATTCCTGGTGGCCAACTCCGTCTCTACACTCTCCCAGTATAATTACAACCCCACCCGGCTTTGCGGTCTGAGCCCCTACGGAGATACCCTTTACCAGTTGATAGAGGTTACGATCCAATGGATAGCCCCCGTTGGAGGTTATCACAATATCCGCAGGGGATGCATGCACCATAGCATGGGCCCGCACAAACCCAACCCCTTCTTCGTGGGCAAGGAACGGATCCCCTGCAAAAGCACTCACAACTTCCTTGTTCCTATCTAATACGACATTAAGGATAAAGGCGAGGCGAGCGGCTCGGGCAGCTTCGCACATCTCCGCGTGGATTGGGTTGCCTTCCAAAATCCCGTTCCTGGAAAGTGGATGGTCAATTTTCTCGGGAGAATGATTCTGCAATATAGATTCGTACCCAGCTATCCCTGGAAGGATGCTCTTCCTCCCCCCGGTGAACCCGGCGAAGAAGTGAGGTTCGATAAACCCTTCTGCAATGATGAGGTCCGATTCAGCCACGAGCCTGTTTGTCCACAAATCAAGCCCTGTTGAAAGCCTGCCGACAGAGGTAAGCTCCTGTCGGTTTGAGGCCTCGTGGAGAACCACATTGAGGGAGCCTAACAGGCTTTCCCCAAATCTCGCCACAAGCTCCTCCTGAGAAGGCGGCGAATGAAGGCCGGTGGCCACTATGAGGGTGTACCCGGCTGAAGGGTTACCCGTCTCAATTTCTTCGAGGAGCAGGGGCAGAGTAAGCTGGCTGGGTACCGGTCTTGTAGTATCACTCGTAATTATCAATATATGGGATTTCCCCTTTACCATTTCCCTTAAAGGCTGGGCCCCGATAGGATTGCGAAGGGCGCCTCTGATAGTTACCTCGGGGGGTCTCCGATCCGGAAATCTCCGAGGCTCCAATATGGATTGAACCCTATCTCTGGGAATTACGCAGTCTATCGAACCATACCCATATGGAATAAGGCAACGGAATGATGCGGCCAATCGTTATCACCCTCGGGGAAATAGGTTCTTCGATAGGACAAAGTCCCAACTTCTGCGCTCCACTAAGTAAGAGTTCTTTTACATTTGCCACTTTACCAGGTATGTGTTACACTTTCCCTGCTAGAGGCCATATTGGCCTGTAGCAGGGAGGGAAATGTCTATAATCTTCGTTGGTCGTCTCACTTACAGGCAACGCGACGAGCTCAAGAGGTTCGCATGTCATGCAGTCGGAAGAGAGGCGTTTCGTCCTCATATGGTGCTCCTTTCCTCACGTGGATACTTGGTGCCACAAATAGCCGAGATCTACGACTGCGACCGTGATACCGTGCGTACCTGGCTCAAGAAATACCTTGCCAAGGGTATCGACGGTCTACGTGACGCAGTCCACCACCTGGGCTACAGGTGGAGAAGGCCGAAACTTGTCGCGCTAAAGTTAGACTCGTTCCGAGATCTCAAGCTTGCGATCATAGACGTATTCCTCAAGGCATATGGGTCTGCTTGCTCTGTATTTTACATGGACGAATGCCACTGTCAGCTACTACCCAACGTCCGCTCCTGCTGGATGAGACGTGGTCAGCAGAAGGAAGTCATCACTCCAGGCACCAATGAGCGGGTAACCGTATATGGTGCATTAAACTCTCGGACAGGACAGTGGGTATACTCGATATTCGCAAAAAGGGCTGCCAAGAACTTTATCACATTCCTTGAAACCCTATGTACTCAGGTAAAGACAGGCCCAATACTTGTTATCCTGGATAACGACAGAACCCATAAAGCCGAGGTGGTGTGGGAGTGGCTTGAAGAGCATCCGCGGATTCATCTACTCTGGCTTCCCAAGTACACTCCACACCTCAATCCGGTGGAGACCGTCTGGCGCATTCTCAAGGCCCGTCTGGCCAATTATTGTTCCATGGACACCGGCGAGCTTATCTGGGCAATTGAACAACTCTTCCGTCACGGGTCGGGAGTAGAGTTCGAATTACCAATTGCTGCATAAAAAAGTTCGCCGGATTTATGAGCGAGACCGTTGATCTCTTCCATTTGCTACCAAGTATTCTGGCTAGCTGTGGTTGGGTCGGGACTATTTACATGTGGACTGCACCTTCGACAAAGCAGGATAAGCCGTATCTCCATTGAAAACCCCTGTTCTGGGGGTGGATATCAGGTGATCGGGTTGCGTAGCAT
>DUSO01000047.1 GCA_012842565.1 Bacillota bacterium | reverse complement strand
TATCGCCCGCTTAATTGAAGTGGCGGACCTTGCAGCCAAGGCCCAGGAGTTCCACAAGGCGTGGGGTAAGGAGCTCCAGGCCAGGGCAGCCCATGGGTTGCAGCGGGCTCAGGGCGGGGCCAGGATGCGGATTGCAACCTACCACACTCACAGCGATGAGTCCTACATTCCAACAGACGGGGCAGAGGCAATCGAGCCCAGAGGCGGTATCTATAAAGTGGGTGCTGCCGCGACATCGACTCTCGAGCGTTATGGTGTCAACGTAGACCACTCATATGCTGTTCACCTGCCTCATGACGGGGCGGCCTATGAAAGATCCAGGCGAACGGCCATACAGCTCCTTAAGGCTGCGCCCGATGCCATCTTTGACATTCACAGAGATGCTGCGCCGCTGGAGCAATACGCCACCACGATAGAGGGAAAACCCGGAGCCCGCATCATGATCGTGCTCGGCCGGGAAAATCCCAACATGGCAGCAAACGAACAATTTGCATGGTCGATCAAAAACCTTGCAGATAAGGAGTTCCCGGGACTAATCAGAGGAATCTTTTACGGTGCTGGAGGATATAATCAGGACCTATCGCCAAGGGCCCTCCTCTTTGAGGTCGGGAGCCAGGAGAATAGCAGATACGCAGCGGAACGCGGGGCGGCATCCCTTACCGAGGCCCTGCCCAGGCTTCTCTATGGCATAGCCGGCCCTGCTCCTGCCGGGAGAACCCCCGGCGCTCAAAGAGAGCAAGCGGTCAGGTCGGGCCGCGAATCCCGGGGTGGGTGGACGGGAGCTCTATGGGTAGCTGGGAGCGTCCTGGTGATCGGTGCGGCCTACCTTTTTGTGAATGAAGGTAGCTGGAAAGAAGTTAAGGCCAGGTTGAATCAGCTCAAAAAGCTTGAATTTTTAAACCTTTTTGGAATAGGTGCTAGTCGACGAAAACAACAGGATAAAAATGCCCATACCCCTAAAGATCCGAAAGATGGAGCCTAGATTTTCACTCATACAGTGCCGCTGTTATCGGGGACACTATAATCGATCGGATCCTGACAAAGCGCGGGCATGACATACTGCGAGGTTTGTTTTAAGGAGGACTTCATATGGTATTTTGGTTCGGAAGGCGAAAAGAAAAGGAGGAAAAGCCCCGCCAGACCATACGGGGCCAAGACATCGAGATTGCGGGAGACGTCGGCGGGACGGCCCGCGGCTCTGAGACAAACCCCTCGAGAGCCGAAGAAATAGTAACCGCGGCCGCCCAAAAACGGCTCCAAAAAAGGACCGAGTACCGCGGCGATGACGGTGTATACGTAAGCCCCACGCCGATCACTGCGGGAAGCGAGGTCACCGTCAAATATGATGGGCTTTTGGCACGCAGCGGAGCGGATGCGGTCTACCTGCACGCAGGATTTGGCCCAAACGACAGCTGGCGGGAAATCCACGACATCCCCATGACCATGGCTAGAGACAACATGTGGACTGCAACTGTCCCGATCAAGGTCGAAGAGACATCCAGGATCAATTTCTGTTTCCGCGATAGCGCCAACAACTGGGACAACAATAACGGGGCCAACTGGAGCTATGAGATCCATAACGGCGAAATCCCTTCATTTCCCTAGCTACTGACGCCGGCTTTGATTGCCGGCCCGATGTATGGGGTTCCAACCATCTGCTTTCCGGCGGCTTTGATCGTCAGCCATATTACTTGAGGGCTGACGATCAAAGAGCGGACTCGCAGCAAGGCCGCCCCTGCCGGAATGAGATAGCCAGGACCGCGGCGCCCATCAGGGAGGAATAACCGGCAGCCCAGGCCCCCAGTCGGAGAGCATGGCCCGCCCCCGCCTCCAGAGGTTACGCGCACTAGCACAAAAACATCATGCGGAAGTGCTGGCCCGCCCCTCCCCGGAGGTTACGCCCTGACCACCAGATCCACAAACTTGAAACCCAGCGTATCCACAAGCCCGCGGTTGGTCAGCCTCAACTCGGGCAGGACGGGCAATGACAGGAGAGCCATCGTCATAAATGGCGAAACTAGGTGACAGCCCAAATCCTTCCATGCGCGAGCCAACTTTTCAACCTGCCTCGAAACCTCCTCCACAGGCCTGTCAGACTGTAACCCCGCGATTGGTAACTCGACCAGCGCCAAAACCGCACCGTCCCTTACGGCTACCATGCCTCCGCCACACTGGGCCAGCACTTCCCCGGCATATGCCATATCCTTGTCATTCATTCCGACTATGAGCAGGTTATGGCTGTCATGCGCGACCGTAGATGCCACCGCGCCGGCGGTAAAGCCAAAGCCCTTGACAAAACCGATCCCCATCGTCCCTGTTGCATGGTGGCGTTCAATGACAGCTACCTTTGCCACATCATGCTCCCGGGAAGCCAAAATAGTGCCACCGGGGCCCAGTGGCAGGTCGACAGCTACATTCTTTGTGCCGACCTTCCCCTCCATGATCTCAATGACCCGCACCCGGACCCTGTCCGTGCCAGCTCCCGCCCTGACGGTGAAGTCTTCCGGCTTCAGTTTCT
>DUSO01000046.1 GCA_012842565.1 Bacillota bacterium | reverse complement strand
GCTGATTCAACTTCAGACAGGACTCCGACACGCCGGGCGAACCAGGTATGGCGTGAGTCGCCCGCAATCTTGCCTTCCCCTAACGCAGCACGAACTTCCTCAGGGCCGCACTCAGCTGATGTCGCCGTCACGATGAGACGTTCTATGACATTTCTGAGTTCTCTTACATTGCCCGGCCAGTCGTAGGAGACAAGAACCCGCATGCCTTCTCTGGAAAGCTGGATTGGATTGAGGTCAAGTTGCTGGGATATCTCAGAGATAAATTCCTTTACAAGATCCGGTATGTCCTCTCTCCTTTCCCGGAGTGGCGGGACACTGAGGTTGAGGACATCGAGCCTGAAGTAAAGGTCCTCTCTGAATGAACCGCTCTTTACCAGGTCTTTGAGAGACTTGTTTGTAGCCGCAATCACCCTGATATCTATGGGAATTACTCGGTCGTCGCCTATCCTCATAACCTCCCGTTCTTGCAGGACGCGAAGTAGCCTGGCCTGCACCTCGGGGGACATCTCGCTGACCTCATCCAAGAAAATCGTGCCTTTATGAGCCAGTTCGAAGAGGCCTGGCTTGCCTTTCTTCTGGGCGCCGGTAAAGGCACCGTCTACATATCCAAACAGCTCGCTTTCGAGAAGTGTCGGGGGGAGGGCGGCGCAGTTGACTGCAACGAATGGCCCGTTCTTACGACGGCTTGCATTATGTATACTTTGCGCAAACATCTCCTTTCCTACTCCGCTTTCCCCTTCAATGAGGACGGTGGAATCCGTGATAGCAAACTTCATGGCCCTGGCCTTGGCGGCCTGGATCATCTCTGAATTACCCTTTATATCCTGGAAAGTGCATTTTGCGATATGTCCACGCTGATGTAGGTCCTTACGGATTTTGGCTTCCAATTGTTGGATTCTATCCGTCATGTCAAAGGTTATGATTGCTCCGGAAGGCTTGCCCTTCACAACTATCGGTGTCACGTCCAGCACGGCCCGACCATTCTTTGATTCCCAGAGGAAGCCCATCTCCCCTTTCCCTGTGTCCAGCACTTTACTCACAGGGATCTCGGGGACCAACTCTTGGAGTTTCCGGCCGACAATAATATTTGACGAAGTTCCTCCCAGTAGTTTCTCGGCGACAGGATTGATGGCAGTTATCTGACCCTTCTCATCGACCGACACAACACCGCTACGTATCGAGCTGAGAATGGTCCTGAGTTGTTCGTTTCTTACCCTTTCCACTCTGCGAGACGCCACTATCCGGATAGCCTCCCGGACTGCTTTTTCTATGGCATCCTGGCCTGACATCAAGAGGAGGCCCTGCATTCCATATCTGCTGGCTAACTCCACGACTCTGGCCCCGCCGATTACTGTCCGGACCCTGTCGTTCTCGAGGCGGCCCATGACCTCGTCGAACTGTTCGACGCTCGTGACTTCGACCCACCGCACGTGCATCCCGGTAATGTTTTCTATATCATTTAGCCTGAGCACCACATTATGGAACCCAACCACGGCCACATTACTACCATCTTTTCTTGCCATGGCAAGACATCGTAGGATATCATAGCCTGTTATGTCTATCTCGACCACAGGGATCTTTACACAGGAACGCTTGATCAATGTCGCGGTGCCGCCGCGACTGATAATGACTTCGGCGCCTGAGGCTTCTGCCTCAATGGCAGCGCGTACCCCATCATCCAGATTGCCGACGAGCACCGTGACGGAATCACGGATTTTACCCGGCAGCTGTCGCGCAGTCTCAGCCAATTGTTCATTGGGGGCGATAAGTGCGATGGGCCTCACGCTTTACGCCTCCTCAGAAGGCTAGATATTTTATACCTCTCGGTATATGTCTGATTCGTGCGCTATTAAGTCCAGGTATCAGAAAAGACGGGAGTCCGAGATGAGATTCGAAATGTTGAGAGCCACGGCTTGAATATGTTTTCGCATGACTAGTTCCGCGCGGTCCGGATCCCTCGCTTCGAGCGCGTCAAGGATTGCCTTATGTTCATTGAGGGATTGACGACTTCTCCCGGGATTGAGAAGACTCTTGAACCTCTCGCGCACGCTCTGGGCTTTTATGAGTTCTAACATCTGCATAAGACGGCGGTTGCCTGCGATATTGAGGATTACGTTGTGAAATCTCTGATTGCACGAGGAATACCGGTATAGGTCACCTGTCTCCGAGGCCTCCCGCATTTCATCTATCAACTTGCGGAGGTCATTAAGGTGGTCCTCAGTGATGTCGTTTACGGCCAGCCTGCAGGCAAGACCCTCCAGGGCCTCTCTTATTTGCATGATCTCGGCGAGGTCGCGAAGACTCATTTTTGCCACTATGGCACCCTTGTGCGGTGCTATTTCGAGCAACCCCTCGGCAGCCAGACGCTTCAGGGCCTCCCGGACCGGCGTCCTCGAGACGCCAAGCTCGCGGGCGACATCCCGCTCGACGATTCGGCAGCCTGGCCCGAGCTCTCCGCTGATTATTAGCTGCCTTATTCTCTCTACTATGGAAGTATCGCCTTTATCTGCTCCGGGGTCTACCGTAATGGGTTGAATGGGTTGATCGGGTTGAGCCAGAGGTCCGGGCTGCATATCCGCCAACCTCCCGTGTGATGTTGGTATACCAGATTACATGCCTTATGGAGTACTATGTGGTCTATATAATACTACCATGACCTTGATTTTCCTTCCGAAGCACGATAAAAAATTTTGGCGATATTGGGATAGGAAGATTTTACAGACATTTCGCACTATCGATCAGGTCGGTTGCTTACGATAACTCACATTTGTGACCGCATATAAAAGCGGGGCAAGACGCGGAGGGTTCAAACTTAAACGATTTCAGGCGTGCATTACATATTGAAACCGCTCGTGCACGGGTTGGAGCTGCGGAAGAGAGTCATGGCGAAGGATGCTGGACGCCTGAGAACTTGTTCTATATTGGCCTGTCTCGATTCCACCCTATTAACCCGATGGGGTGGAACAGCGGTTGCATGGGACGGAAATGCGGCGACCGGATCCAAGATAATAGGGGGCCCGGTAGCGCTGACAGGCCGGCACGGCGTCTACCAGAGCCTTCGGGTCCTGGTGCATACCATTAAAGAATAAGATAACAGGCGAGACTGGAGGGGTGGCAACCGATGTTTGATGAGACAAGGCGGTACATGATGAGGCTTGGTCTCCCCGCCGGGGACCTGTACGATCTGCCTACCTCTAATCGCAGGTTCCCAGATGGGGCCCACTTCCGGGTTGAGGTACCCACCGTTAATACTGCGGCAGCCATGAAGGCCCTTATGGAAGAAGCGCAGAAATCAGGTATCGTTATTAACCGGGTGGATGAAACCTATGGGATATTCAGGCATACCATCAGGGAACTCAAGGAATATATCGCGATTGCCAGGGACTATGGTGTGGAGCTCAACCTCTCTGTCGGGCCCAGGGCTACCTATGATACCGGGGCCACTGTATTGTCGCAGCAGGGTGTCAGGATTAGTTACCGTCTGAGGGGCATGGAGCAGGTTATTCGTGCCATAGAGGATGTCAAGCGGGCAGTGGATTTGGGATGTCGGGGCATTCTTGTATACGACGAAGGAATGCTGTGGATATTGAATGAGATGAGAAAGGACGGCGAGCTGCCTAAGGACCTCCACTTCAAGGTGTCCGCGCACTGTGGGCATGCCAATCCTGCTTCCTTTAAGGTCCTGGAGCAACTGGGGGCGAATTCCATTAACCCTGTCAGGGACCTCCAGCTTCCAATGATCGCGGCCCTAAGGGCAGCGGTCAATGTGCCCATAGACGTGCATACCGATAACCCCCCGGCCTCGGGTGGCTTCATCAGGACCTATGAGGCTCCTGAGATGGTGAGAATAGGTGCCCCCATCCATATTAAGACGGGTAATTCGGTTGTCCCGGGACACGGGCAACTGACATCCGCAGAAGACGGGAGACGGATGGCGGCCCAAGCCGAAATCATCGTTGAGACCATCCGTAAATTCTATCCCGAGGCAATTCAGAGTGGGCCAGGAGTGGAGGATATGGCGATCCCGGCGGCGTAAGTATGGTGCAGCCCGTAAGCATGGCGCAGGCCGGCGGGAATCATCTCCAAGCGGCGACGGTTATCTCTAAGCTGTGGCCATCGCCGGCGGTAGCTTCGTGGTGCCACGCTTCCTCTCGAAGGCAGCGTGGCGCGGTGGAATGGCTCGCGGAACAATACCGGGCGCTGGAAGACGGCAAGTAACGTCGGAAGACACCAGTTATGGAATGACAGGGCTATGACATGGTGCCGGGCTGCCAGGTCATAGCCCTATTGGGTCTATTTGGTATTGCCATCCCGCTTGGTAAGCGCCGCAGCAAGCGCCGCAGCGGGTACCTTGCCCTTACGAGAGGGGTATTAGCCGCAGGGTAAGCCAACTACAACTTATGGTCAGAGGAGCTTATGGTGACAGGAGGCGGTCATGTGGGTTTTTGCGGCTTACGGGAGATTTCCGTGGCAGAGGTGACATCTACGGTAAAGAGGCTGTGTATAAGCGCAAACTCCAATGTCCCCCGCGAGACCATCGCTGCGCTC
>DUSO01000045.1 GCA_012842565.1 Bacillota bacterium | reverse complement strand
TTCGACAATACAAGCGTTATCGCAGACGTGAGCGTCGTCTTACCATGGTCTATATGCCCTATCGTCCCTATGTTTACATGCGGCTTTGTCCTCTCATACTTCTGCTTTGCCATCGCAATTTACCTCCCGAGCAAATGACAGCCTCTCGAGGCCGTCCCTGCAAATGGTCTCAAACGTGCCTCAGTTTTATTCTACAGGCACCATTAAAATCCTCTCATACTCTCTTGGTAGGGTTTCCCCGGGAAGACACCTTCATGCTTGCCTTCACGCTAGGCGCCCGGCGAAAAGGCGCCTATGGCGCCTATAAAAAAGCCGGAGACGCTCTCCGGCCCGAAACTGCCCTGATGGCCACCCTGAAACTGCCTTATCTCATCAGGCTCTGCCCTTTAAGAAAGCGCTGGAGCCCACGACCGGAATTGAACCGGTGACCCCATCCTTACCATGGATGTGCTCTGCCTGCTGAGCTACGTGGGCCTGAAACTGGAGCGGGAAACGGGATTCGAACCCGCGACATTCAGCTTGGAAGGCTGACGCTCTAGCCAACTGAGCTATTCCCGCACTGATACCCGCCTTATGGCCGGGTAAAAGATATCACCAGACATTCAATATTAGTAATGGTGGAGAGGAGTGGATTCGAACCACTGAAGGCGCACGCCAGCAGACTTACAGTCTGCCCCCTTTGGCCAGCTCGGGAACCTCTCCACATATACCTGACTCGTAAATGGAGCCGACGATGGGACTCGAACCCGCAACCTGCTGATTACAAATCAGCTGCTCTACCAATTGAGCTACGTCGGCACCTGCCGCAAAGTTTATTATAAGTCACACTTGCACTGTCGTCAATGGGCACCAGTGCCAGTTACCGCCTCCATGTTCCGGAGAATCATGCATCCCTCTTTTCTATGTACCGCTCGAGCTTTCGCTTCACGCGCTGCAGCGCGTTATCAATAGATTTCACGTGCCGGTGAAGGTCGACCGCGATCTCCTGGTACGACTTGCCATCAAGGTAAGACATGAGGACCTGCCACTCCAGGTCTGAAAGAAACTCACCCATCTTGGCCTCTATATCTACGAATTCCTCCCTGCTTATGACCACTTCCTCCGGGTCGGTAACCCTGGTCCCCGAAAGCACATCCAGCAGCGTCCGGTCGGATTCCTCGTCATAGATAGGCTTGTTGAGCGACACATAAGAATTGAGCGGGATATGTTTCTGTCGAGTCGCAGTCTTAATCGCGGTAATGATCTGCCGGGTGATGCAGAGCTCTGCAAACGCCCTGAAGGATGCGAGTTTGTCGCTGCGAAAATCCCGGATTGCCTTGAACAGGCCAATCATGCCTTCCTGGACAATGTCCTCGCGGTCGGCGCCGATAAGAAAATAAGAACGTGCCTTTGCGCGCACGAAATTCTTGTATTTGTTGATGAGATATTCCTCTGCCGACCGGTCTCCTTTCCGCGCGCTTTCTACGACATCTTCATCAACCATTGACTGGTAGCCATCAAAGGCTCGTTCTTCGGCGTTCGCGCCCACTCCCATCGCCTCCATGCCGCTGGCTAAAAGACACCCGGCCAGCCAAACTACCAGACGGGTCCTATATATTGTTGTCAAGACTAAACCCTGAGGCTCCAAAACATGAGGTCTGTCTTAGGATAAAGATAGAGGAAGGTCAGTTGAGTGAGGTGCGGCGCCTCCCCCCGTACATGCCCTCAAGCCGTATTATATATGAGACAAAAAGGACAAGTCAAGAAGGGACGGACTCCACCCCCCGACACGCACGATGGCGGGTACAGGCGGATATCGGTCGACGGATACGGTCTCGCGGCGGACCTCCTTCCCATTCTTCACTACCAGCCTTACCGTGGTAACTAAATACCCACAGCTTCCCTCCTGCTCCACTACCCTCTCACCCTGAGGTATATCCCGGGACACTCGCTCGATGACAGGAGGGTCTTCTCTCTCCATCCTCTCTGTTATCACCCTTACCTCGACCGAAGGTGGCTTGCTGCCGATTATGCTTGTAGTAATCTCCGAACCCGTCACCTCTGCCTGCACCAGGATAGGGTAAGGAAGGACGTTTTGAAATCTGAGGTCAAGAGTCCCGTAGTAGACAGTAGCGTCCCTGCCGAGCGGGACATAGGTGACAGGAAGTGAATGAGGATGCCGTTCTATTATCTCTTGGTTGGCAAGCAAGACGGCATTGTAGAGGGTGGAAGCTACTTGGCATACTCCGCCGCCTATGCCCGGGACGAACTCGTTCGATACAATCTCGCGGGCCTCCAGGAACCCATACTCCCGCTCGCGGGGACCCACGGTCTCATTAAATGAAAATATCCCGCCCGGCCTGACCAGCGTGCCGTTCAACTTCAAGGCCGTCAGTCTTATGTTATGAACCCGGTTGGAATTGGAGGGATCGAATAGGGTCCTGTAGGAACTGACCAGGTGGGCTATGCCGAGCCTTTTGATGTCCGCAATGCCCACCTTCGGAGGGATGATCTCGACGGGGACGACGACCTCTCTTTCGCGCACCCGCCCTGCGGCCTCCATTACCCCGGCCTCGAGCCGGTGGAGGACCAGCCGACGCCCGGGCCGTTCGGGCACAATCGTGCCCGTTTCGATGTCCAGTGTTGCACTACGCGGCTCGATATTGATCTCAGATGCCAGTTTAAGCAGGACATCTCGCAGCCTTTTGCGGTCCACTGATACGCTCAAGGATACCAGCAGGCCTTGCCGCCGGGCCAGCACGATGGCGCGAGCCCTCTCCGCAAGGGAGCCATGCCTCCCTGCCCTGAGAACGGCCCTTACGGTGCCCGGAACATCTATTCGTGCCCCGATCTCAGCGGGCATGATGGTATACCGGTGACCATCATAAATGAGGACTACCGGCTGTCTCTCGACATGCTCTCCAAGCTCACGTACGATGTCGGTCAGCGTTGCCGGATCACAGCCCCCGACATCCAGGCCGTCCAGGGAGACCCCGGTAAAGGCCCGTGAACCTGCCAGATAAAACCCCCCTGCACCGGCAGCGGCGCCCAGAGTCGCCGCAAGGAAGATTGCCGCAAAGAGACCTGCAAGGCCGCACTTGATCCTGACCACCACGATGCACTCCTTAAGGGAGTGTGCGACGCGTTTCCGACTTGGCGCGCCGTTGGCGAATCACCTCGTATATCAGGACGGCGTAAGCTGCAGAAGCATTCAGGGATGAGACGCTCCCCGGTACCATGGGAATACTTACCACAAGGTCGCATTCTTTCATTTCCGCCGGCCTCACCCCGGCGTCTTCACCGCCTACTACCACTGCAAGCGGACCTGAGAGGTCTACGTCCCATAATACCTGCCGGGCATCCTGGTGAGCGGCTACGATCCAGAGCCCCTGGTCCTTGAGCCACCGAAGGGCCGCAGGGATGTTAGGCACCCTGGCTACCCCGATGTGCTCCACTGCTCCAGCCGCGGCCTTGGACACCGCCGCGGTGAGGCCTACCTGCCTCCGTTCCCGGATGATGGCACCGTGGGACCCGGCAGCAGAGGCCGACCTCAAGATGGCACCGAAGTTTTGAGGGTCTAGGACTCCGCTTATCACGGTAACAAGCGGGTCCTCATTTCTCGACCTGGCCAGCATCAGTATGTCCTCAGGCTCAACATAGCCCCTGGGCGATACGACCGCTACCACGCCCTGGTGTACCGTATCACTCCCCGCAATGCTGTCCAGCTTCCTTCGGTCGACCTCGACCACCGGCACCCGGCGTTCCCTTGCCAGCCTCAGAATGGTCTTCCGGGCCTGCCCTGTGCCGCCCGCCGCCACCATTACCTTGGTTACAGGCCTTCCCGCCCTGAGGGCCTCCGCCACCGGGTTACGCCCGAAGATGAACTCAGATCCGCCATGACCCGGCGAGTCCCTCAACACTCCCTCTCCCCTTTTCCCATCAAGTATTGTTAGCAGGAGCGCGACTGGCGATTCGCCCGCAAGAAAACTTGCCCTCAGGGCAGATACCCCGGGTTTCACACGGGGGGCCTGCCTTTGCAAAAAGACGCGGCGCTACCTTCCTGACTTCCTCCAGCATGATCGCGGCCATCTCCCGGATCTCCCATTGCGCCCGGGTACACAGCCTCTTTTCGAAGAAATTATACAGGCTACGACAGTTCATGCTCATGACAAACTTGGTCTCACATGCATTAGGGAGGACATAGCGGGCATCCTCCCTGGGGACGAGTGCCATGAGCTTCCTGTAGGCATCCCTCAACGACTCCATCGCCCCCACGAATATCTCGAACGCTTGGGCACTCTCCCTTATGGAGGCCGGGACAATGTAGTCGAAGTTGCTCTCGTCGACCCACCTCTGAGACTGCTGGGAATATGAAGCGATCCTGTGTCTCATGCACTGGTGGGACAGTGCCCGGCTCACGCCCTCTATGGCAAAGACAAAGGTCGCGTGCTCGGTGGGCGAGAGATGACCTGATGTGAGGAGTGTGTCGATGAGCTCCCCGACCCTGTCGTCAGTCAGGCCCTCGAGTATATCCATGGCCCCGATTTTTGAGTAGCACAACCTGGCGGCCGCGGCGACCACCCGCTCCGGCTCAGGCGTGTAAGCTATCAACTTGACTTGCATAAGGTACCGAGATCAGCTCCTCTCCCCCTGGCATCCCCCATCCCCGCTATCCTCGCCGGTAGCGACCCGCATGAGCTCCAGGAGACGGTCATATCTCTGCGTGAGGTAAAGGTGTCCCAGGAGGGCCTCAAAACCGGTGCTCCTCCGGTAGTCAGTCACCCTTGCGGAAGCAGGCCCTCTCCTCCCCTTCGCATTTCTCCCGCGCCTTACCACCTCCCACTCCTCCTCTGAAAGGATGGGCTCGATGCGCGCAAGGGCCCTGGCCTGGGCACCGGCATTGACCCGGCTTGCGACATCGCTGTGGAGGTCCTTGATATTGAAGGCGATCCCCTCATCCACCATCTTGGTCCTCATGTAGAGCTCGTATACAGCGTCCCCGATGTATGCAAGTACAATGGGGGAGAATTCCCTTATGTCGCGCATGTCACAGGCCTGACCGCAGGATTGGACCTATTCCATCTTCCAC
Organism: Bacillota bacterium; assembly: GCA_012842565.1. Classification (GTDB taxonomy): domain Bacteria; phylum Bacillota; class SHA-98; order Ch115; family Ch115; genus DUSO01. The sequence continues at coordinate 1,680 of DUSO01000045.1, read as the reverse complement.
CGCGTTCCCTGCGGGGTATCCTCCAGCACGATCCCGAGTTCCTTCAGGCGATCCCGGATCTGGTCGGCGAGGGCCCACTCCTTTCTTTCCCTGGCCTGTCCGCGCAGCTCCACCAGGAATTCTACAAGTTTGCCCAGCAAACGAGAGTCCTCCCCGGGCACCCGGGGCTCCACGCCGAAGATCCCGAGCAGCCCCCCCAGCTCCCACAGGGTGTCCCGCGCCGCCTTTAGGGCCTCCAGGTCTTCCGGGGGAAAAGCTGCATTCCTCCTGCGGTTTATGAAGCTATTCACCTCTCTCGCAAGGGAGTGAAGGGCCCCCAGGGCGCCTGCGGTATTGAAATCATCGTCCATCGCTTCTATGAAGGAATTGCGGAGAGACTCTATACGGCTCTTGAGGTCCCCCGCAGCCGGGTCCGCAGCACCTGGGATGGCAGCCGGGTCATGGGCCGGCCCGGCGCCTGCGTCCCCCTCCCGGGGACCATTCTTGGCTCCTGGTGTCCCAAGCACGTGATCTATGGAATCTATGACGTTTACGAGTCGAGCCCGCGCGCTTTTTGCTGCGTTCAATTCGCCAGGTCCAAAGTTGGCCGGGCTCCTGTAGTGAACGGATACAAGGAAATACCTGATATCCTCGGGCCTGAACTCCTTGAGCACGTCCCTCACGGTGAAAAGGTTGCCCAGCGACTTAGACATCTTCTCCTGATTTACATTCACCATTTCGTGATGAATCCAGTACCTTACAAAGGGCCCCTCCCCGGTATATGCCTCAGCCTGGGCGATCTCGTTTTCATGGTGTGGGAAGATGAGGTCCGTCCCGCCGCCGTGCATGTCAAATCCACTGCCCAGGTACTTAAGCGCGAGAGTGGAGCATTCGATATGCCAGCCCGGCCTACCCCGACCCCAGGGGCTGTCCCATGCAGGTTCACCGGGCTTTGCCTTCTTCCAAAGGGCAAAGTCAGCCGGGTCCTTCTTGGCCTCGTCCACCTCGACCCTGGCGCCTGCGCGCATTTCGTCGAGGTTGCGGCCCGAGAGCTTGCCGTAGTCGGGAAAGCTGGACACGTCAAAGTACACGCCGTTTACCGTCTCATAGGCATGGCCCCTTTCCACAAGGCCCCTGATGACATCGATGATATCGGAGATGTGTTCTGTTACCCTCGGGTAGACATCCGGCCTCTCCACGCCCAAGGCGTCCATGACCTCCAGGTATTCCCTGTCAAATCTCCGCGCAAGCTCATCAGGTGAAATGCCGAGGGATTGTGCCTTTGCTATGATCTTGTCATCTATATCGGTGACGTTCTGGACGCAGAATACCTCATACCCCCTGTACCTGAGATAGCGCCTTATCACGTCCCAGAGCACATACTGCCGGGCATGTCCCATGTGGGTATAATCATAGGGGGTCACCCCGCACTGGTATATATCCACCCTGCCTGGTTTCCTCGTAACAAGCTGCTCCTTTTCTCTGGTAAGGGTGTTATAGACTCTGATGCTCATCCCGTTCCACCTCGATATGCTGCTCCTGCTGCCAGCAATCCTCTTACTCCCTTACGCGCCTGATCCTGGCTCCGAGCGCATGGAGCTTATCCTCAATCCGGTCGTAGCCGCGGTCGATATTCTTCACGCCATGTATCTCTGTAACGCCCTCGGCCATGAGGCCGGCTATGATTAGGGCCGCTCCGCC
>DUSO01000044.1 GCA_012842565.1 Bacillota bacterium | reverse complement strand
GGCTCTTGATCCCAAGGCGGGTGCATGCGGGTCTATCGTGAATCTCGTCCAGGAACCGAGGTTCAACCACCGGTTGGAAGTGGTCGCCGGGGTTCTCGGCGATGAATGTGCGGCCCTGTTGAAGGAGTTTTTCGCAAGGCTGAGGCAAGAACCGCCGGCTACATAAGTATCCACACCGGCTGTGGAAGCGGCAACCCGCACCCCGGACAGACGAAATCGCGGTTGACGAGGGCAAGAAGTCGCCTAAAGGCATGCTGGTCAAGTCATGGCTATTTACATCCCCGCCGATCTACATCCGGTGTGAATACGCAGGATCTCATCACATGATTCCCAAGCTCACCTATTTCGCAGTGCCCTTCCCGCCCTGCACCTTCTCGATCTTGGCCCATTCATCCTTCAGGCCCACTGTGCGGTTGAATACCAGCCTGCCCTCAGAAGAATCGGGGTCAACACAAAAGTACCCGAGCCTTTCAAACTGGTATCTACCACCCGGTTTCGCGCCGGCAAGGGATGGCTCGATCTTACATGCCTTCAGCACCTCCAGCGAATTCGGGTTTATGCACGCCAGGAAGTCGTCTTCCGCCCCGGGATCCTCTTTGGTGAAAAGGCGGTCGTACAGGCGCACCTCAGCCTCGTGCGCATGGGGAGCTGACACCCAGTGTAGTGTCGCCTTGACCTTTCGCCCGTCCGGGGTATTTCCGCCGCGCGTGTCCGGGTCATAGGTGCAGTGGATTTCCATCACTTTGCCGGTCTTTTCGTCCTTAACGAAATCAGTGCACTTGACGAGGTAAGCGTAGCGGAGCCTCACCTCGCGACCCGGAGCAAGGCGATAGTATTTCGGGGGCGGATCTTCCCTGAAGTCGTCCTGCTCAATGTACAGTACACGCGAAAATGGTACCTTGCGCGTCCCCATGGAAGGGTCTTCGGGGTTGTTCACTGCATCCAGCCACTCTACCTGGCCCTCCGGGTAATTGTCGATGACCATGCGGAGAGGGCGAAGCACCGCCATGACTCGTGGCGCCCGCTTGTTCAAGTCCTCGCGGATGCAGTGCTCCAAAAGGGCGATGTCCACCATGCTGTTGGCCTTGGCTACGCCGATGCGCTCGCAAAAAGCCCTGATAGCCTCCGGCGTGTAGCCGCGCCGTCGAAGCCCCGAGATCGTTGGCATCCGCGGATCATCCCAGCCTGAGACGATGCCTCTTTTCACAAGCTCCAGGAGCTTGCGCTTGCTCATCACAGTATACGTAAGGTTGAGCCGCGCGAACTCGATCTGCCGCGGCCGGGATGGGACATCCAGGTTATTGATGAACCATTCATACAGCGGACGGTGGTCCTCGAACTCCAGGGTGCAGATAGAATGAGTAATCCCTTCGAGGGCGTCTGAGATTGGATGGGCGAAATCATACATGGGATAGATACACCACTTGTCGCCGGTCCGGTGGTGCGTCGCCCTGAGGATGCGGTAGATGACCGGGTCTCGCATATTGAGGTTGGGGGAAGACATATCGATTTTCGCCCGCAATACGCGGGAGCCATCCGGAAATTCCCCCGCCTTCATCCGCTCGAAGAGGTCAAGGTTTTCTTCCACTGAACGGTTTCGATATGGACTATCCTTGCCCGGCTCGGTCAGGGTACCTCGATATTCTTTGATTTCTTCAGGGCTCAGGTCGCAGACATAGGCCTTGCCTGCTTTGATGAGCTGCACGGCGTATTCGTAAAGCTGATCAAAGTAGTCAGAAGCGTAAAACAACCGGTCGTCCCAGTCAAAACCCAGCCAGCGGACGTCCTCCTTGATCGATTCCACATATTCGACGTCCTCCTTGGTGGGATTGGTGTCGTCAAATCGCAGATTACACAGGCCGCCGTATTTGGCAGCAAGCCCGAAATTAAGGCATATTGACTTGGCATGGCCGATGTGCAGGTAACCATTGGGTTCGGGCGGAAAACGCGTGTGGACCCGGCCGTCATTCTTGTTTTGCTTCAAATCTTCTTCGATGATATCTTCGATGAAATTCGGAGGAGGGGTGGTGATAGTTGTGCTCATGATCTCGTAGATGTGGACCTCCTTCGCCGGTAAAGCCTTTTTATATTATTGTAATACTCACGGGCCATATTGCAAAGCCGCCGGCGAGTCAGCGGGTCAGCAGCGGGTCGCGTAGGTCACCCCAGGAATCCCGCTGTCGAGCCAGCCGCCACCGAGGCCAGCGCTCCAATGAGTTCTCGTACGCTGTCGAGGCTTCTCAGCCGGTAATGGGCATTGGTCGGGCGGGCGTCCTCAGATACCAGGACACCTATCCCGTTCGATTTCAGGGCCAGGAAGGCGTCCTCATCGGTTGTATCATCCCCCACGTAAATGGGGAGCCGCGAGGGCCGCGCTTTACTTGCCCCGGCCCTGCCATGCGGCAGCCTACCGGTATCATTGCCCGCTATCTCGATGAGATCGACGCCTGCGGTCTCCCCGGGATCAATGCCCGGATCCCCCATGAGTTCGATCAATTTCCTGACCGCTTCTCCCTTGTTTACCCCAACCGGCCTTACCTCTAACAGCTTCTTGCCCTTCAGCAATTCGAATGCAACGCCATGAGCTCGGCCGTCGACTTGATGAGGTTCTCGCGCCTGAGGAAGGTCTCCCTTAACAGGGTGCGGGCCTGCAAGGAGCTTCTCAGCCTTTTCTGTGAAGTCTCGGATGACCTCCCTGGCGTGCCCGGGGTCCGCAAGCCTGTAGTGAATCGCGAAGGACGACCCCTTGTCTTCGAATATGAAGCCCTCTTTGCCCGAGGCGGCTGTAACCGCAAGTTCCTTGACCTCCTGGATCTTTCGCCTTATGTGGGGGATGTGGGTTTTGTCTATGAGTGACCGGGTTTTGCCATCCGGCATGATGATCTCGCTGCCGTGCCCCCCTACCAGGTAGAGCCCGGGGATTGAGATAAGGCCACGAAGGTCCTCGGGGGACCGGCCGCTTACTATTGCAACGCGAATCCCTGGTGTATCAATGAGTCTCTTCAGCAACGATAGCAATTGGGCATCAGGCCTTGCCTCAGCCGGCGTCGGGGCGAAAGGTACGAGAGTGCCGTCATAGTCAAGGAGAAGGAAGACAATATCTGCTTGATTTGCCTTCTTACAGATATCCTGGATGACCTCGATATCGAGTAATTCGCTACTGCGCATCATGTGCCACTCCGCGAGGTCCCCTCGGGTCAGTCTTACCGGATACCCCATCCGGCCTCATAAGGGGACTGATGAAATCCTCCAGCCACCATGAGAGGTCAAAAGCCTCAACATTCTTCCTGAGTGCTTCCATCCTTTGTCTTCTTTCCTCCTCTGGCATCTCAAGGGCTCGCCTTATCGTATCCGATATCTCGTCAAGATCATACGGGTTTACTATCAAGGCTTCCGATAGCTGCTCCGATGCTCCGGCGAGCTCGCTCAATATGAGCACGCCATCACTATCTATCCTGGAGGCGACGAATTCCTTGGCTACCAGGTTCAGCCCATCGCGCAAGGGGGTTATCAGGGCAACATCCGCGGCCAGGTAGTGTGCGACGAGTTCCCGGCGTGAAAGGCTGCGATAAAGGTAGTGAACCGGGATTCTACCTTCCCTGGTAAACCTCCCGTTTATGCGGCCGACCGCCTCCTCGATCTGGCGGCGCATCTCCTGGTAGTCTCCCACCTCGGCGCGGCTGGGAACGGCTATCTGGATAAAGATGACCTTTCCCTGGAATTCCGGGTACTTTTCAAAGAATCTTTCTATCGCCAGCAGGCGTTCAAGAATTCCCTTGGTATAATCCAGCCTGTCAGCCCCCAGGATTATCTTGCCTGTCCCGGTTCCGGACAGTGCATTCCGACGAATCTCGTGCGCCCTGGCAATGGTGTCCTTTCTACGGGCGGTTCTATTAAAGGCCTGGAAGTCGATTCCGATGGGGGATGCCTTGACCATGACCTTCCTTCCTTGCCACCATATGGCGCCCTCATCAATATTCACCGGTGTCGCCAGTATGGTCTCGATGCTCGAAAGAAAATTGCGCACATAGGTTTGAATATGGAAGCCCACCAGGTCGCTTCCCAGGATTCCCTTGAGGACGCTCTCCGCAGTGGGCAAGATCCGGAAAATATCAGGGGAAGGGAATGGAATATGCCAAAAGAATGCAATCCGCGAGCCTGGCAGTTCCCGCCTGACGAGTTCGGGGACGAGGGCAAGGTGATAATCATGTACCCATATTAGATCCCTCTCTCCTGCTTCTTCTACTGCTGAGCGGGCAATCTTCTCGTTTACACGGACATAGCTCTCCCAGTTCTCTTTTTCGAACCGGCACTTTTCATTGAAATAGAGGCAGAGAGGCCAGAGCATCCTGTTGGCGAAACCATGGTAATAGCTTTGGATATCGTCCTCGGTAAGGAACGCCTCGCGAAAAATATACTGGCGGTCCCCCAGGGGAATTACATGCTTTGCATCTTCCCGGTCAGCGGCCTCCTCCGGCCCCCTCCCCGCCCAGCCTATCCAGACTCCGCCGTTGGCCTCCAACAAGGGTTCGACGGCGGATACCAGTCCGCTTACCGGCTTCACCCTGGTTAGTCCCTCGGGGGTTTCTTTGAAAATGTAGGGGCCCCGGTTGGAGGCTACCACTAATCTGGGCCTGCGGGCACTCACAGGCTTTGAACCGATGTCTCGCATATAATCCGCGACGCTATTTCAGGCTTTAAGCCGGGTAAAAGCCTGGGTTGCGCCGCTCTCACCTCCCATTTATAGCCCTGCGGCTAAGATTAGATTTTCAGGACATCTAATGATTTTCTTCTCCGGCGAACCACGACACTCCTCCCTAATTGCTGGGTCAATGTCAGGGATGGGTCAACGTCAGGGTTTACATTGACCCCTTTTCTTGATAGAATATTCTCGTGAGGACCAGTCGCGGAGAGATGGCTGAGTGGTCTAAAGCGCTCGCCTCGAAAGCGAGTGGGTGGGTAGTCCCTGCCCCGTGAGTTCGAATCTCACTCTCTCCGCCATTATCGGAGAGGTGGCTGAGTCTGGTCTAAGGCGCCCGCCTGGAGAGCGGGTAGGCAAGCAATCACTTGCCTCGTGGGTTCGAATCCCACCCTCTCCGCCATTTTATCCTAAAGATTGGCCGTGCTAGACGGGGAGGTAGCGGTGCCCTGTACTCGCAACCCGCTGTAGCGAGGTCGAATGCCACCCCGAGGCCGTCCTCTTTTGGGGTCCGGCCGGGGCAAGCGGCGAAGAAGGCTGGGTCCCGCGCAACGAGAGTCTATGAACCCCGTCAGGACCGGGAGGTAGCAGCGGTAAGTAGAATTTCTCGTGTGCCGCGGGGGTGCCTGGCCGGAGTTGGCTACCGCGGTATCGCCTGGGGGAGGCGGTCGAAGGCTGGTGCACGGCCATCATTTTTTTCCTTCTATTTTGATTTAATTCACTCGTATTTTAATGGTTCCCCTGGAACCATATTTTTGTACCCGGGAGACGGGAGACGCTGGTTATGCCATATTTAGCTCTTTACAGGCGGTGGCGGCCGCAGACATTTGCGCAGGTGGTCGGCCAGGAGCACGTGGTCAGGACCCTGAGAAATGCCATCTCCCTAGGAAGGGTTGCCCATGCCTATCTTTTCTCGGGGCCCCGGGGCACCGGCAAGACGAGCATCGCCAAGCTCCTGGCGAAGGCCTTGAATTGCGAACATGGCCCGACTCCTGATCCATGCGATCAGTGTAAACCGTGCGCGAGGATCCGTGAAGGGTATTCTATGGATGTGATCGAGATCGACGCGGCATCCAACCGTGGGATAGACGAGATTAGGGATCTCAGGGAGAGGGTGCGCTTTGCCCCGGCTGAGGAGCGCTATAAGGTCTATATCATAGATGAGGTGCACATGCTTACGACGGAGGCGTTTAACGCACTCCTAAAGACGCTGGAGGAGCCTCCCCGACATGTGGTCTTTGTGTTGGCCACCACGGAGGTGTACCGGGTACCTGCCACGATCCTTTCCAGGTGCCAGAGGTTTGACTTCAGGAGGTTGACTGTTGAGGAGCTGGCCGGACAAATAAGGCGGGTGCTGGCGGCCGAAGGGATAGAAGCAGATGACGATGCTGTTACCTTGATTTCCAGGTGTGCGGAAGGTAGCCTGCGGGATGCGCTCAGCCTCCTCGAACAGGTGATCTCCTTTTCAGACGGCCGTCTCACATACGCTCAAGTAGCCGGCGTCCTGGGTGTCGTAGGCATCGACGTCCTCGACGAATTCTCTGACATCCTTATGCGACATGACATACCCGGCGCTTTACGCCTTATCGACAGGATCATAAACGATGGCAAGGATGTAAGGCAGTTTTTCCGGGATGCGGTCCAGCATGCGAGAGACCTCCTTGTAGCAAGGGAATGTCGGGATCCCAAAGACGTGGCTCACCTGGTGGGGGTATCTCATTCCCGTGCAATGTACCTGGTCGAGGAAGCCGCGAGATTCTCGTATGAGAGGCTCGTTGAGATAATCGAGCAACTCTCCGCGGTGGAAAAGGACCTTCGGTGGGCGGGACAATCGAGGATCATGGCCGAAGTTGCCATGGTGAGGTTGGTGGGGACGCCCACCCGCCAACCGGAGCAAGCCAAGGGCCCGGAGCAAGCCAAGGGCCTGCAGCAGACTAGAGGCCCGCAGGCTAAAGGCCCGGGGCAAGCTACGGACACGGGGCAAGTCGAGGGCACGGAGCAAGCTAGAGGCCTGGCTCACCCCAGAGCCCATGAGTCTACAGAACCCCAGGCGCCTCCCTCCATAGATGCTGCGGGAGCCAGTACACCCGGGCCCGCGCAGGCCTCAGCCCCGGACCTGCTGCAGCGAGTCATAAATGACATCAAAAACAAAAAGTCGAACGGGCGCTGGGCAATTCTCAGCAATGCCCGGATTGTGAGCATAGACGAGAGGGTGGTCACCCTCGGATTTGATCAAAGTTTTGACATGAATTCGAGGCTGATCATGCAGGCTGGCGCAAGAGAGGCTATTGAGGAAGCGCTCTCTGCACAGCTCGGGAGGCGCGTCTCGCTCCGGTGCGTGAAAGTCGACCCGGTCATGGGGCCGGGGAATGGGAACGAGATGGAAACAAACGGGGAGCCGGGAGGCCCGGAGTTGAGGCCTAAACAAGAGGTAAGCGCGTCCTTTGAGGCAGTAGCGGAGCCTCCCTCAAGCGCAGATTCCCCGGCCGAGTCCCGTATCCTGGTTGACCCCCTGAATGACGATGATCCTGGTGACAATGAGGATATGGAGCAGCCATTGATTGATAATGATCCTGATATTTCCAGGGACCCGATGGTCCGGCAGGTGGCAATGTTCTTCGGGGGTCGTGTCTTAAAGGCCGTGAGGGAACGCCCAGATAAGCAGGGCTAGGGGGCGCGTTGTCATCAGGGATAAAGCTGGTTTCATGGAAAGAAAGGAGGAAGCGCCGCTTGGGCAACCAGCCCGGCCCGGGGCGCGGTTTATGTGATTGGCGGAATGGGAAACATGAATAAGATCATGAAACAGGTACAGAAAATGCAGGCTGAAATGCTCAAGGTCCAGGAAAGCCTCAGGGATAAGACGGTTGAGGCCAGTGCCGGCGGAGGTGCGGTAACGGTGGTGGCCAACGGGCACCAGGAAATAACCAGGGTGACTATCGCTCCTGAAGCTGTAGACCCCAACGACGTGTCAATGCTGGAGGACATGGTGCTGGCGGCAGTAAATGAGGCCCTTCGCAAGTCCCAGGAGCTTGCGGCGTCTGAGCTCGAAAAGGTGACGGGAGGATTGAACCTCCCTGGCATCCCGGGCATGGGGATGAAGTTCTGATTGCCTAACTCATGAGGTGTGTGTAACGAATGCGATATGCGGAGCCACTGGTGCGGCTTATTTCTGAATTGAGAAAGCTTCCGGGGATCGGACCTAAGACGGCGCAGCGGCTGGCCATTTTCTTGCTCGGAGCGCCCGAGGAGGACGTGAGAAGTCTGGCCGACGCCATTATCGAGGCTAAGGAGAGGATAACCTACTGCTCGATATGCGGCAATCTCACCGATATGGACCCTTGCGGGATATGTTCGGACCCGGAGAGGGACCGTTCCGTCATCTGCGTGGTGGAGGAACCCAAGGATGTCCTGGCCATGGAGAGGACTCACGAGTTCAAGGGCCTGTACCATGTCTTGAATGGAGCCATCTCTCCTATGGATGGCGTCGGGCCCGAGGATATACGCATTAAGGAACTCATTGCGAGGCTCAAGGACGGCCCGGTCAGAGAGGTGGTACTGGCGACCGACCCTAACGTAGAGGGAGAGGCTACAGCCATGTACATCTCGCGACTCGTGAAACCCTTGGGGATCAGGGTCTCAAGGCTTGCACACGGTCTACCGGTGGGCGGGGACCTTGAATACGCGGATGAGGTGACGCTCGCCAAGGCCCTGGAGGGCCGATATGAATTGTAAATCCGGTATGAATTGTAAATATAGTATAGGTCAGGTGCTGCCGGGCCATAATGACAAGGGGGTGACTTCATGTCGCCCTAGATGGTGACTGGGGGATGGATGATATGCCGAGTCCGGTAGCCTGGATTACCTGGTTAGCCCGCTATTTACCCAATTGCCCTGCCCGGTTCCGGGACCCTGACCTTCAATCCTTTCTCGGCTTTATTCGCCGGTGTCCTAAGTTATCCGGCCGATTTCGCCCGTTACTGTCCCGCCTGTCCTTCGAAAGAGTGCCTGGAATAGGCCATCATGGTTCGCCTAAATCCGGTGGTCAGGATCTTGAAGGCATCCGGGATGCTGCATTGAGTGCCCGGAGGGAATGGGCTATTGCCGAGAGGTACTTTCACGCGGTTACGGATCCCGACCTCATCGACCACGCCATATATTCCATGTGTGCAGCTGAGCAGAAGTACATCTACTTTCTAAAGAAGGCTCGTACCATGGAAAAAGCCCGTGTAATCGAAGGAGGCATTCCGGCGGGAGGAGGTGTCCATGGCCAAGGCTTACACGGTCATTGAGGAGGTGCCGGGACCGGCCAGGCCGGCTGGACAGGTATATTCCGGGCCTAAGGAGAATATATGATTGTCAGGGGTGTCTCGGATGGCCTTGACCACCATCTTGGCCTACCTGCTCGGGCTTGGATTGCTTGCCATCATCGCGTATATCCTCCTTATCCCGCTGAAGCTCCTCGCAAGGCTTGTGTTGAACGGAATCCTGGGGGGAGCGTTACTCTGGCTGTTTAACCTCGTGGGCATCCGTCTTGGCGTAACCGTCCCGGTCAACCCTGTGACCGCCCTGGTTGCTGGTCTTCTCGGCGTTCCCGGAGTTATCCTGCTCGCCGCGCTTCGGTACTTCCTGGTGCTTTAAGTTTCCGGGCCACAGCCATGTCAGGCTCCATGTCACCTCATGGGCGTTACGCCGTAGGGATGTGTACGAACGAGCGACAGAAAAGAATTCGTGACAAGACTGGGTATATGAGCCTTATCCACCATATGTCTTATTTCTGCAGCATGATTTTGCCTTGCGTGGCTACGGCTTTGAGTGTACTATTATATGTGGGTACAAGCACGGTTCGTTTTCAGTATCGTCATAGCCATGCCACCACAATGGGAGGTGAGAGAGCCCAGTTTTTGGCAGTTTCCCTCAATTCATTTCACCTTTTACCCTGAAAACAGGGCCTCATACAGCCATTGACGATGATAGATCGTCATGGGAGGCGCGGAAACATGCCCTGACATGCTTACGCGCTGAAAGCTCGCGAATTTTGCACCATACCGCAGCATACCAAAGGCAACAACATCTGAATAGCAGTTATGAATTAGGGCAACTGGTCATAATAATAGTGGCGAGTGGCGCCTTGTCCGTTCCTTGTCCGTTGCCGCGTCTCTCATGTACTAATACTTGTCCGTATCATGCGGTAGGTCGTCCGCTGTCTTACAGTGCCCGGGCCCCTGAGGGCCGGGGCAGTAGACCCGGAAGGTCGCAAGGGAGGCGTTTACCTTGGATGTAATATTGCTGGCCGGCGGGAAGGGCACGAGGCTTCACCCTCTTACTCAGGACATTCCAAAACCGATGGTGCCTGTTGTCAATAGACCGTGGCTCCATCACCTGGCGGAGGTCATAGAGGCGTTGCCTGTTTCGGGCATCAGGTGCGCTGTCCACTACAGGTGGGAGGCAATTCGGGATATGTACCGCTCCTGGTTTAAGGGACATATCCCGGTAAAGCTGGTACTGGAACGGGAGGCACTGGGGACAGGCGGGGCAATACGAAATGCCGCGGCAGGCATTGCCGATACCTTTATGGTCTTGAATGCTGACGTGGTTCCCGGAATGGACCTCCGTGACCTCATTAGATTTCACAAGGAGAATAAGGCCGACTGCACGATTGCGCTGACGAGGGTAGAGGATCCCAGTGCTTACGGAGTAGTGGAGCTGTCGTCTGAGTCGCGGATCATGAGATTCGTGGAGAAGCCAGCTCCCGACGAGGCGCCTAGCAATTTGATCAATGCCGGAGTCTATGTGATGGAGCCCAATGTCCTGGACTACATTCCCGGAGATAGGCCGGTGTCGGTTGAGAGGGAGATCTTCCCTGAGCTTATACGACGCGGGCTAAGAGTGTACGGGTTTACCTCCGGCTTTTACTGGAATGACATAGGGACCCGGAACGGATACCTTACAACCCATTGGGATATCCTAGATGGCAGAATGCCGGTGAGGTTGCCCGATGCCCAGTACTTACATGATCCTGGGGAGAACATCAGGATCTGTCATAAGGCCCACGTGGAACCGGGGGTGCGCCTGATTGGTCCCGTCTTCATCGGCGAGGGATGTACTATCAGGTCAGGTGCAACGATAGGTCCCCGGGTGGTCCTGGGACCTCACGTGCGGGTAGGGAGGGGCAGCATCATAAGGGATAGCGTGATCTGGGCCGGCGCCCAGATCGGGAGCAACGCGTTTATGGAGGAGTGTATTGTAGGTTTCAACACCGTTATAGAGGACAGCCGTAAGGCAAAGGCTGAGCTGATCCGCGGTCGATGTGCCTGGGAGAGCGCAACCAGGCCCGTGACGGCATCGTCATAGCAGGCGGATTTACGGGACAATAGATGGCATGCCGGAAGGGGGGATCTTTACGAGTTCGGTTGCTGATTCGCGGCTAAGGGTAGCGTGTCTCTCCACATACCTGCCACGGCGGTGCGGGATTGCGACCTATACAGCAAACATGATCGAGAGTGCCAGTGCCGACGCAAGGCAGCCCCAATTCTCCGTTCTTGCGATAAGCGACACCCCCGGGGCATATAAGTATGGGCCACCGGTGATTTTCGAGATTGCCTGGGACGATGAAAAGGACTATGCCAGGGCGGCCGAGCTGGTCAATGAGTCACCTATTGACGTGGTGAGCGTCCAGCATGAGTTTGGCATTTTCGGCGGTGAAAACGGTCACCTGGTCCTTGAATTCTTGAGGCGGGTCAAGAAACCCGTTGTGGTTACGCTCCATACAATCCTTGCCGAGCCGGATATGGAGAAGGTCGAGGTAGTCAGGGCCATTGCGCGACGGAGCACAATGCTTGTGGCAATGCTCCGGAAAGGCATCGATATCCTGGAGGAAAGCTATGGCATACCAAGGCGCAAGGTGACATTTGTGCCGCACGGAGTGCCGGCCATCCGGGCGAGATCCAGGCAGGAGATCCGGAGTAATCTGGGGCTTGACGGCAGCCGGGTGATCTGCACCTTTGGCCTGATAAACCCGGGCAAAGGCATAGAGTATATGATCATGGCAATGCCCGAGATTGTAAAGGCGGTTCCTGACGCCATATATCTCGTGCTGGGTAGTACTCACCCGGAGGTGAAGAAGAGATATGGAGAAGCCTACCGTCAGGGCCTGATCAAATTATCCCGGGATCTCGGGGTAGGGAGGCATGTCAGGTTTGTCGACTCATACCTGACGGAACGGGAACTGGTCGAGTACCTCCTTGCTTGCGATGTATACGTGACCCCCTATGTCAGCCGGGAGCAGATCACAAGTGGCACCCTTGCCTATGCACTCGGGCTGGGCAAGGCTATCGTCTCTACCAGGTACTATTACGCTGAGGAGATGCTGTCCGGCGGGCGTGGCATCCTCGTTGACTTCAGAAACCCGGCCGGCCTTGCAGAGGCAGTTACAAAAGTATTATCGTCTGACGAGCTCAGGTCTGGCATGGAACGGGCCACGGCTCTCTTGGGGGCTAGCATGTCCTGGCCGAAGGTGGGCTCATTATATGCCAAGATATTTGCCGATGCAGCCACCCGCGGCAGCCTGATTGCGGCCGGAACTGTGTCGAAAACCGCTCGTAAGACGTCTACCATGAGGTGAATGACATGGCAGCATATGTCAGTAAGGCGGGAGCCATTGCAGTACAAGGCCAGCGGTTTCCACCTCTCAAGCTGGATCATCTCATGAGACTTACCGACAGTACCGGGATCATCCAGCATTCTACCTATGGGTTGCCCAACCTGGCGAGTGGCTACACAACTGATGACAACGCCAGGGCCCTGGGGTTTGTGCTGAGATTGCTCATCTCAGATGCAGTTCCTCTCTCGGAGGTGGAAATCGACGGGGCCGCGGGCCCCGAATTTGTTGACAGGGTAAGGAGTGCCTTGCTCCAGCTGGCAGAACGTTACATGAGCTTCCTGGTATATGTCCAGAAACCGGATGGCGGTTTCCACAATTTCGTGGACTACACCAGGGCCTTTGCTGATGAAGACGGGTCCGAGGACTCGTTTGGTCGGGCTATGTTGGCGTGTGCCCAGGCCATGACTCAGGACGTGCACCAGGGAGTGAGAATGGCGGCCCGAGAGACGTGGAATCGCGCCGTCCGCCGGGTGGCCGGTGTCCGTTCCCCCCGGGCCAGGGCCCATTTGATCCTGGCCTTTACCCACTTCCTCACAAGAGGATTAAGGACAGGATCGGAACTTGGAGACGAGACGTCGGGGTACCTCGAGTCGCTTTCGAAACACGCACGGGCGCTCCTTCACCAGTATCGTTCGGTTGCGACCCGGGACTGGCGGTGGTTTGAGGATTATCTCACGTACTCCAACGGTGTCATGCCCGAGGCTCTTTTCTGGGCTTACCAGTGTACAGGGGTGCAGGAGTACCTGGATGTCGCCATAGAAAGCCTGCATTTCCTCACCAAGATCAATTTTAGACAGGGCAGGCTAAAGCTGGTTGGGAACCACGGTTGGTACTTCAAGGGCGGTGATGTTGGCCAGTTTGATGAACAGCCCGTAGATGCGTCCCACATGGTTGACGTATATGCCATAGCCTACAGGGTTACGGGGGAGGGAAAGTACAGGTCGCTGATGATGAAAGCCTTCGAGTGGTTCTATGGGAAGAACGCACTCGGGGTATCCCTCTATAACCCGGAGACCGGCGGGTGCCATGACGGTCTGACACCTGACGGCCCCAATCTCAATCAGGGGGCGGAGTCACTTCTTTGCTATCTATCGTCGTATCTGACCGTCTGTGAGGTCCTGCGCGAGAGAAAGGCCGCCGAGAAATCGGCCTAAGGGGAAAAGGCCAGAGCCAAAGTAGTCGCTCATGCCGCCCGGGGCTGGCGCCACCAAGGGACGTAAATAGACAGAGCCCATCTTCGGGATGGACAAGCGAAAGTCCAAGAGGGAGGTGAATTGGATGGGAATGGAATACGGGAGCTATGGAGGCGACGTGCGGGATATGATCCTCGCGCAGCATGTAAATGACATACTGAGGCAGGTCGAATCTCTGGCTGCTCATCCCATAAAGGCGGAATGCGTCGATGGAGTCGTATACCTGAGGGGCAAGGTCGAAACGGTGCGCCAAATGCGGTTTGCTGAGGATGTATCCAGGGGCCTCCCCGGCGTGAGGGACGTTGTCAATGAACTCAACATATATGAACCAGAGGAATCCCCACTTCTCAGGGACCTGCCGCCAAACCTCTTGATGGCGAAGGGGCCGGACAGGGAAGGAAATGGATAGTTGTAAGTCCGGTAGACGGGATGAGGGGTGATTGTTTTTTGAGTTACGGGCATTTCTCTCCCGATGGTTTCGAGTATGTTATTATAGATCCCAGGACACCCCGCCCCTGGGTAAACTACCTGACATTTGGAAGATACTGTGCGCTGATCTCTCACACGGGCGGGGGTTATTCTTTCTTCGGCAGCTCGGGATACAACCGGCTCATGCGGGCGCACCCGTCGTCAATGAACATCCAGGATATTCCCGGGCGATACATATACGTTATCGATAGAGACTCAGAGAAATTCTGGTCAATCAACTGGCAGCCGGTCCAGGCCCCGACTGATGAATGGGAAGCGCGTCACGGCCTGGGATATACGAAGATATCCTCGCTGGTTAATGGCATTCACGGGGAAATCACATTCTTTGTGCCACTCGAGGGGGATCTCGAGATATGGCTGTGCAGGTTGGAGAATCGTTCTTACCATAAGAGATCGCTGGCGGTCTTTCCATATGTTGAATGGTGCCTTGGGAGTTATGTCTTTGACCTCATCGAGACTAGCTTCGCGAACCTGTTCAAGACTGTCGAAGTAATCGACGGGGCGATTGTGGCCGGCATGAGGCTCTGGGAGGTCTCTCACCGCCCGTCAAAGCCTCACCTCGTTTGGCCGGTATATGCCTTCATGGGGATGAGCCTGCCGGTGGAGAGCTACGATGGGCTTCGCGAGAAATTCCTGGGGCGGTATGGCTCCTATGCAAGCCCTGAGGCTGTGAGGAGGGGCCGGTGCTTCAACTCCCTGGGAAAGGGCCAGGATGTTATAGCCGCCCTCCAGGGCGGCATATCACTTGACCCCGGGCAATCGCATGAATTCGTTGTTGTGGTTGGGGCTGCAGAATCGAAGGAGGATATTCCCGGGCTCATAAGGCAACATGCTGATCCTTCGGTTTGCCGCCGTGAGCTCGAAAAGGTGAAGCGATTTTGGGCTGAGTATACGGACCGGATATGGGTCAAGACGCCCGATCCTGAATTCGACCTTTCAGTAAATATATGGAATAAGTACCAATCCTGGGTGACTTATAACTGGTCGAGAATGGCCTCTTATTACATTGGTGGCGGTTCTACAATAGGCTTCCGCGACAGCTCCCAGGACCTTCTGGGTATCCTGCCGCAGGAGCCTGACCGGGCAAAGAGGAGAATTCAGGAGATGTTCCGCCACCAGTTCAAGGACGGGGGGACTTTACATAACTGGGACCCGGTCTCGGATACGGGACCGAGGACGGGGCATTCGGACGACGCCCTGTGGCCGGTTCTCGCTGTCATAGCCTACCTCAAGGAGACGGGGGACTTTGGATTCCTTTCCGAGAAGGTGCCGTACTACGACGGGGATGAAGATACGGTCCTGGGGCACATGGTCCGCTCCATAAATTACACCCTGGGGCGGGTGAGCGACCGCGGTATCCCGATCCTTGCGGCGGGGGATTGGAACGATGGCCTGGATCAGGCCGGGATGGAGGGCAAGGGCGAGAGCACAATGACGGCCGAGTTCCTGGCCTGGATGCTAAGGGAGATGGCCGACCTCTATGACGTGATCGGCAAGATGGAGGATGCCTTGAAATACCGGGCCATCTTCAATGAACTTGCCAGGAGGGTCAATGACAACCTGTGGGACGGCGCATGGTATGTTCGCGGGACGACGGACCGGGGCAATGTGTTCGGGAGTTCCCAAAACAAGCACGGTAAGATATATCTTAACGCCCAGAGCTGGGCGGTACTGTCGGAGCTGGCCCCGCCTGATCGAGCGCTCAGGTGCATGGAATCAGCAAGGGAGCTTCTCGAGACTGAATATGGCCTCGCGCTTTTCGCGCCCGCCTACCAGGATCCTGACCCCGAGCTCGGGATAATATCCATGTTTGTGCCGGGAGTCAAGGAGAATGCCGCCCTGTTTACACACGCTGCAGCCTGGGCGATTGTGGCGGAGGCAAAGCTCAAGAGGGGAGACAGGCCTTACAACCTGCTGAAAAAGACCTCATTCATAACCCATGGTAAGGACCAGGACCGGTATATGGCTGAGCCATATGTATATGCTGAGTACCTGCACGGGCCGGACTCGGGCTGGCACGGGCGCGGTGAATTCACATGGACGACCGGCAGTGCGGCCTGGATGCTGGTCGCGTCCCTCCAGTGGATATTGGGTATCAGGCCGGAATTCAAGGGCCTCAGGATAGATCCCGTGATCCCGCCGGCCTGGGATGGCTTCCACGTGAGGCGGCCCTTCCGGGGGGCGATTTACGAGATTGAGGTAAAGAACCCTTCTCATGTATCCCATGGGGTAAGAGAGGTCAGAGTAGATGGTAAGATAGTTCCAGGAAATCTGATCCCGGCTGGTCCAGCCGATTCTATGGCCGTGAACAATCCCTCCGCGGACGATACCCACACAGGTGATGCCCCGATAGATAATGCCCCGCTGCCCGGGAATTGCGGGAGAGTACACAGGGTTGAGGTGGTAATGGGGTAGACGTGGAGAGGGGGAACCTGGTAGGAGCCCTCCAGGGACGCCACGATACAGGCCGGGCGCCAGGGAAAGCGGTGGGCGGGCAGGGAAAGCGCGGACAGCGTAGAATACGTAAGTCGAAATGACCGCTGGTCGCGCACATCCTGAGGCTATTCCGCATTTCGGACGGCCTGTGAATGTGCCTGGCGGATTGCATTTTACTGTCATGGACCTCGCGGTAAGGTGGCGTCTTCGCAGCAGGAAGGATCGATGATGGAGGGCTGGAGCATGGCCTATGGCTTTGGCGGGAAGATATTACGGGTCGACCTTACGCATGAAAGGATAGAAATCGAGAAACTAGATGATGCCTTTTACCGTCGCTATATCGGTGGAATGGGTTTTGTAGCATATCACCTGTTAAGGGAGGTAAAACCCGGGACTGACCCGCTGGGTCCGGATAACCGGCTCTACTTCTTCACAGGTGTTCTCACCGGGATACCGGTGCCAGGGACGGGCCGGAATAGCATCGGTGCCAAGTCGCCCCTTACCGGCGGGTTTGGCGAGTCTGAAGTGGGCGGTTTTTTCGGGGTTGAACTCAAACGGACCGGATATGATGGGATAATCATTGAGGGCAAGGCGAGTCATCCCGTCTACCTCGTAGTCCACGATGATACCTGCGAGATCAGGGGTGCCGAGCCCATGTGGGGGAAGTCTACCAAGGAATCCCGGGAGATGATCCTGGAGGAGCTCGGCGACGACAAGGTGAAGCTCGCCCAGATTGGGGTTGCCGGGGAGAATCAGGTACGGATTGCCTCTATAATCTGTGACCTGAGATATGCCGCCGGCCGCGGTGGCATGGGGGCTGTGATGGGCTCCAAGAATCTCAAGGCGGTAGCTGTCCGGGGCACCAAGAAACCTGCCATTGCCCGTCCGGATAAGGTTATGGAGCTTGCCAGGTGGATGGCTGACAATTCCAAGGCCCTCGTCCCCTCCTATCACGACATCGGCACCGGGTCGGGAGTCATAGGGATGAGCCAGAGTGGCGGGCTTCCCACGCGAAATTTCAGGAGCGGCTCATTCGAAGGCGTGGAGAGCTTGTCTCCATACACCATGAGAGGCAATATCCTGAAGAAAATGGACGGCTGTTTTGCCTGTCCGGTCAAGTGCAAGCGGGTTGTAGAGGTAGAGTCACCGTATCGTGTCGATCCTGCGTATGGGGGAGCGGAGTACGAGACCATAGCCTCATTCGGCTCCAACTGCGGCATTAGTGACCTCCGGGCCATTGCCAAGGCGCACGAGTTATGTAACGCCCATTCCCTGGACACTATCTCGACGGGAGTGGCCGTCAGCTTTGCGATGGAATGTTATGAGAACGGGATTCTGACCAAGGAAGACACGGGCGGACTGGACCTGCGGTTTGGCAATGCCGAGGCGATGCTGGCCCTGGTGGATATGATTGCGAGGCGTGAGGGCCTCGGGGCAATCCTGGCTGAAGGAACGGCCAGGGCCGCTCAGCGGATCGGCAAGGGCTCGGAGAGATTCGCAATTCATTCAAAGGGGCAGGAGATCCCCATGCATGAGCCCAGGTGGAAGCGGGGACTCGGGATTGGCTATGCTGTGTCGCCGACCGGCGGGGAGCATTGTTCCAACGTACATGATCCCATGTATGAGAAAGACACCCCGGACATGGAGAGCGTGAGGGTCCTCGGAATAATCGACACCATTCCCATCGATGACCTGGGTCCGAGGAAGGTCAGGCTGTTTACCTACCTTTTGCTATATCGCTACCTCCAGAATTCCCTGGTCGTATGCCAGTTCGTCCCGTGGAGGCCTGACCAGATAAGTGATCTTGTCTCGGCCACCACCGGCTGGAATACTTCGGTGTGGGAGCTTCTGAAGGTAGGGGAGCGGAGCGCCAATATGGCGCGCCTTTTCAACCTGCGTGAGGGATTTACGGCTCAGGACGATCGCCTCCCCGAGAGGTTCTTTGAGCCGGAAGAAGCCGGGGGCCTTGGGGGGCTTGACAGGGGGCGCTTCGAGGACGCGCTGGAGCTTCACTATGCGATGATGGGATGGGATATGAACGGCGTGCCAACACGGGGGAAGCTCTATGAGCTTGGCCTGGAGTGGGCGCTTGACTGATTGGGGGCTTGATTGATGCCGGGCCGTCCACTTAGGCACGGGGGTCGAGGGAATGGCCGGATGGAAAAGGCTATATATGCGGAATGTGAGTTTAGCCCTGAGGAGGTGTGGGGTTCAGCGTGAGGGTTTGGGTGAGGACTTTCGGCGACATCTATTTGCCGCAGGCCCCGAACGGGCTTGATCATTCCCTTGACATCCCTCCGGGGAGCACCCTCGGCGATCTCCTCGGAATTCTCATGATCCCCCCTGAGAGTGTAGGGATCATGAGCGTGAACGGCGCGAGAGCCAACGAGTCCCGCCTACTCCATGAAGGCGACCGGGTTGACATCTCCTCGCCGATAGGCGGGGGCTAGGCCGTCTGCTTCCACCTGCAGAAATGTTTCTCCAATACGTCCGCCATGACAAACAGCCCAAGGCCCAGGGCGCTCAAGGTTGCGATGCCGGCAAACATCTCGTCATATGCTGCCCGGCTCCAGGCGTCCATGATGAAGTGGCCGAGCCCCTTAAAGGTCGCGAAGGTCTCGGTGAAGAAAAGGGTCGTCAAGGCCGAGCCCAGGGCAACTCGCATGCTTGTAAACGCCTCCGGCAACACGGCGGGCAAAACCGCATAGGGGTAGAGCTGTCGCGGGGAAGCCCCCAGCGACCTTACAGAGTAGATGAGTTCGGGTTCGAGATTTCTTGTCGCATCCCGTATGGCCACGAGTATTTGGAAGAATACGATTACGGCGATCAAGACGATCTTGGGGCTGTCACCCAGTCCCAGCAGGATCATGATCACAGGCAGGAATGCGACCTTGGGGATGGGAAATAGCATGTATGTTGCAGGCCCCAGGGCGCGATCCAGGTGGGGGTTGCGCCCGATCATTATCCCGGCTGGCATAGCCGTCACAAGGGCAAGGGCAAGTCCGGCAAGGACGCGCCATGCGCTCACGGCCGCGTGGACGGCCAGGACCGGGTAGAGCATGGCTAGCATGGATATAACCCTCACCGGCGAGGGCAGCACATTGCTGTTCAATAACGCTGATGCTCCATGCCATAGCATGAGGACCAGGAGAATCGTGATCCCAAAGGAGATTGCACGGCTTGTGCCCGCCTCGCGGAATACGGCCGAAGCGGCTCCCGGAACGAGTCGCGCTGGCGGCGCGAGCGGTGTCGGAGCCTTAGGCTGGATAGTCATAGAAGGCGAAATCACCATTTCTGGTTCAGGGAACGTAAGAGCGTCCTGATCGCATGGCTCTTTGAAGTAGGCGCCCAGAATGTCCCTTATCTGAGAGCATAATTCATAGAATTCCGGCCTTTTGCGGAGCCCAGGCCTCCTGAAGTAAGGATTTGGGAGATCGGCCACCACCCGGCCCGGGCCCGGGGAGAGCACGATTATCTTTTGCCCGAGATACACGGCCTCTTCAATGGAATGGGTCACGATGACCGCGGTGGGCTGCTCGGCCTCCCATGACCTGAGGAAGACCTCCTGCATTTGCTCCCGGGTCAAGGCATCAAGAGAGGAGAATGGCTCATCGAGGAGTACGACCCTGGGGTGCACCGCGAGCGCCCGCGCGATGGCAACACGCTGTTTCTGGCCCCCGCTCAGTTGGCCTGGATAGCGGCGGCTGAGGTCGGCGATCCCGAGTGACGTCAATGCCCTGACTACCTCTGAGCGAATTTCGTGAGAGGCCCTGCCCCTCAGCTTCAGCCCGAGCGCCACGTTGTCCCATACGGTGAGCCAGGGCAGGAGTCCGTAATCCTGGAGTACAAGGGCCATGTCAAATCGCCCTGCGTAGGGCCTCTTGCCCCCCACCAGGACCTGGCCCGAGGTGGGAAGTAAGAGGCCACTGAGCAGGTAAAGTAAGGTCGTCTTGCCGCATCCTGAAGGGCCGATGATCGCAGCCGTGGTTCCCCCGTTTATTGACAGTGAGAGATCTAGCAGGGCCGGCACGGCGTTCTGATTTGTCAGCTGGCGACTCCGCTGGTGGTAAATATAGCTAACCCCTCTGATTTCTATATCCTGAGTTTGCATGTCCCGGATCTTTATACCCCGGTCCCCCCAATTCTCCGCGGTCTCCCCAACTCCCGGTGAACCTCGCTTCACGGCTCCCGGCACATATCCTCATACGAAAGGTCCTTCTTTACAAGGCCCTTGTCCTTGAGCCACTTGACCACCGTCTCTACCTCATCCTTGCTAGGGAGCACCGGGCGCCGGTACTTCGGAAAGACGAAAGCATCCCTTATGCTGGCAGGAAAGCCGGCCTTTTGTACCAGGATGTCCCTCACGGCGTTAGGGTCGGCATTTATCTTCTCCACAGCCTTGGTATAGGCTGCATATAGCTTTCGTATTTCAGCGGCTTTGTCCTTGATGGCCAGAGGCCTGAAGATTACAACCCCGGGCGCTATGCCGAGTTCGTCGCTGGTGGCTATAAGGCGTGCTCCACTTATGACCGCTACCGTCGCAAGCGGCTCCGGCAGGCACGCTGCCGTGATCTTGCCCGCATCCAACATCTGCAACCTGACTGGAATCTTCGGGATTGCGACCTTGTTAACGGCGGTTGCGGGAATCTGAGCCCTGGAGAGCAGGCGATCGGTTACATATTCTATGATGGTATTGGTCGATAGGCCGATACTTGCGCCTTTGAGGTCCGCAAGAGACCGTACCTTCGACGTCTTTGATGCGAGGATGGCATAACGACCGTCGGTCACGGAGGTTATCCTTACGTCTATCCCGCCGGCCCGGGCAAAGGCACATGCCAGGATGTCGGAGACGGCCCCGTCTATGGCCCCGCTGTGCAGCGCCCCGTCGCGTTCGATGGCATTCTGAAATGGTATGAGCTCCACCGTGACCCCCTGTTCGTCAAAGAATCCGTATTCGCGTGCAACAATGAAAGGGAAGGAATCTGCATCGGGCAAGAGCCCCAGCCTGATCGTCTTGGATGCATCCTGCGAGCCCGCCTCGGCAGGCTCAATCAACCCCAACCCGGCGGGCCCGATCAATCCGAGCCCAGAAGGCCCCGTCAACCCGGAGCCTACCGGACCGGCACCCGCCATATTCAAAATAATCACGGAGATAAGCGAGACAAGCGCCAGGGTGATAGTGATGGAAACGCGTCTCATCATGGCGAATGTCGCCAGACGGCCGCCCGCCCTGGAAGCCACTTTCAGGCGGCGGGCTTGAGGGGGCGGGTCCCGTCTGCAAACCTCCCTCCTGAAGCAAGTTGTCTATGCATTACGCCCCGGCGGCGCCAGTTACGGGGGCGGCGCTGGCCATGAGGACATGCTGGCTATGACGAGCGAGGACGCAGGCCCCGCCGCGCGTCCGCCAGTCGCTACAACAAGAGGTCCAGTACAACCCCTGTGAGAAATACTGGCGCGACCACCTGGTTTATGGTGTAGGCCGCCTTGTATATGTTTAATGCGTCACCCTTTGCAGCCAGCCGGTGTTCAAGCCAGATGAGGGCGGAGATGAGGCCCATGGTCGAGAAATATGCCAACCCCAGGTCCATTACCGCACCCAGCGTGAAAAACAAGGCAATGCTTAGGACATGTAGCGCCCGGGCGATTACCAGGGACTTCTCGAGCCCGAATCGAGCCGGGATGGAGTGAAGCCCCTCCAGCCTGTCAAAGTCTATGTCGAGCGTGGCGTAGATTATGTCAAATCCGGCTACCCATGCCCCTACTGCGGCGCCCATGAGGAGTGCGGGCACTTCCACCGCCGCCCTTATCGCGATCCACCCGCCCATCGGCGCCATTGCAACAGCAAACCCCAGCACAAGGTGGCTCGCCCAGGTGAACCTTTTAGTGTATGAATAGACCAGCAGCACCGCCAGGGCTACCGGGAGCAGCTTGACGCATGTCGGGTTGAGCTGCCATGCGCTCACCACAAATAACACAAGGCATGCAACGGACAATGCCAGGGCTTCCTTCTTTGAGACAATGCCGCGAGGCAGGTGGCGGGAGGCCGTCCTCGGGTTTCTTGCGTCGATGTCGGCATCCACCAACCGGTTGAGGGCGTTGGCGCCGTTTCTGGCGCCAACCATCGCAAGGGTGACCCACAAAAGTTCACGTAGAGACGGAATCCCGCCCCGGGCCAGTATGGCTCCGGCATAGGCATGGGGTAATCCGAAAAGGGAATGGGTGAATAACACCAGGTCGGCATAGGTATGGATACGCTTTAGGCCCTTACTCAATCCCGTATTCAGCCCACTTCTGCGTGACAAGGGATTTTATCTCCTCTGTCATCCTCGTCTCCTCCGGCCACTCACGGTAAATGCCCTCTCCCGGCCATTTCCTCGTGGCGTCGACCCCGATCTTTGCTCCGAAACATGGATATGGAGCCGAATGATCCAGCACGTCCAGGGTCCCGTCCGTCAGTATCACGTCCCGCCTGGGGTCGATGTTGTTCAGCACCTTCCAGGCAACTGATGGTATATCCTGGACATCAACATCACCGTCAACTACAATTACAACCTTAGTGTGCATCAACTGGCCGAGTCCCCATAGGGCGTGCATAACGCGCCTGGCCTGGCCCGGGTAGGATTTTTCGATGGATATGATGGCACAATTATGAAATGCCCCCTCTACAGGCAGGTTCATGTCCCTTATCTCCGGCAACAGCATCCGGATGAATGGCAGGAAGATGCGTTCCGTGGCCTTTGCCATAAAGCAGTCTTCCATCGGGGGACGGCCAACAACGGTGGCATGGTATATCGGGTTTTTCTTGCGCGTAATGCAAGTTACGTGGAAGACAGGGTAGGGCGCCGGCAGCGAGTAGTGCCCGGTATGATCCCCAAAAGGCCCCTCCATGCGGGATTCAGACGGGTCAATGTAGCCCTCGAGGATAAACTCTGCGTGGGCAGGCACCTCGATGTCGACGGTCTTTGCCCTTACCATCTCCACCGCCTCGCCTCGCAAGAGCCCGGCAAACAACATCTCGTCGACGTCCGGGGGAAGGGGAGCCGTTGAAGCATACACTGTCACCGGGTCGCAGCCTATGGCCACAGCCACCTCCATCCTGCGCCCCTCTTTCTGGTAACCCGCGAAATGCCTGGCCCCGTCCTTATGAATGTGCCAGTGCATCCCGGTAGTCCTGGCATCATAAACCTGCATGCGATACATCCCAACATTTCTTCTGCCGGTCTTGGGGTCTCTGGTAAAGACCATAGGGAGGGTTATGAACCTGCCACCATCCTTGGGCCAGCACTTGAGAATGGGAAGCCTGTTGAGATCGGGGTCCTTCTCTATCACCTCCTGGCACGGGGCATGCCGGACTACCTTCGGCAAGGCCTCAGACATCTTCATAAGCAGTGGCAAGGCCTTCATCTTATCCATGAACGACCTTGCTCCCTGGATATTGAGCAGGCCCAAGAGTTCTTCCCCGATCTCTTCCAGGTTTTCACGTCCAAAGGCCAGCGTCAGGCGTTCCTTCGTTCCCACGGAATTCATCAAGACCGGGAATTCAGAGCCCCGGACCTTTTCAAAAAGAAGCGCAGGTCCACCGGCTTTTGACACCCTGTCAGTGATCTCCGTGATCTCGAGAACGGGGTCCACCTCTACCGATATCCTTTTCAATAGCCCCCTGGACTCGAGGGCTTCGACGAATTGACCAAGGTCTCTATATGCCATGACAGTCAATGCCGCAAGGTAACCCGCCTCCTGTAGGCGGGAATGGGGGAAGCGGCGTGTAAACCTCCTATCGAAGGATCCTAGAGACCATCGAGAAACGGCCGCACGGAATCCCTGGAATTCCACGGCACGGGATCACATGGCACGGGCAGCGCGCAGCATAGCTGGCGCGGTAATATTCTGAACTATGCCTCGCGGCTGTACGCCGACATGGCCAGGCCTTCGAGCAGGTCCTTGACCAACCCGCCGGGAAGCCCTTTCACCGCATCAATTGCCTCCTCTGAAAACTTACGCGCTACTTCACGGGCATAATCGATCCCGCCAAGGGTGACT
This sequence comes from Bacillota bacterium, assembly GCA_012842565.1. Classification (GTDB taxonomy): domain Bacteria; phylum Bacillota; class SHA-98; order Ch115; family Ch115; genus DUSO01. The sequence continues at coordinate 6,703 of DUSO01000044.1, read as the reverse complement.
ATCCGGGAGACGGCGATTCTGATGGCCCCCTCATCATGGCCCCCCTGCCGCAAGAGATTGAGCAGCTCCCCTGTATTGTCTCGTCGTAAGGCGTAGATTACAGGCAAGGAATAAGTCCCCTGCCTTATATCATGCAGCACAGGTTTGCCGGCCGACTCTTGAGTTGATGCGAGGTCCATGACATCGTCGGCGATCTGAAACGCGATACCGAGCGCCTTCCCATACCTTATGAGACTATCAATCTCCCCGGGCCCCAGCCGGGCCAGACGGGCCCCAAGCCAGCAGCTCAATGAAAACAAGGAAGACGTCTTCTGAGCGACTATTTCCAGGTAGCGCGATTCCGCCGTATCCACGTCGTACCGCAGTTCGTGCTGCAATATCTCGCCGGTACATAGATCGCTGAGGATATCGCCTACATATTGGAAATCCCGGGGCTCCAACACTGGCGCAAGCCACTTGAGCGCCCTCATGAGGACATAATCCCCCGCAAAAACCGCTATGTCAGGCCCCAGGCTGGTATTCAAGGTGGGCACGCCCCTCCTGGTTTCTGCACCATCGATTATATCATCGTGGATGAGGGTTGCAAGGTGAATGGCCTCCACGGCTGCCCCGGCAAGGATATGTCGCTCCCTATCATACTGCCCAAGGTGCCCGCAAAGGATTACGAGGCTGGGCCGGACCCTCTTGCCCGGGGCAGAGACCAGTATCCTCAGGGGTCCGGCTACCATCGAAGGCGCTTCCAACGCCATTTCTGTGAGTCTTTTCTCTACTGCCTCAATATCTTTCGAGAAAAGGCTACTATTGAGCAGCCTTTTCATATCTATATTTGCTACTGCCATGCGGCCACTCTACCTTATCTTGAATTCCTCTTGAGACAAGTATCTTCTTATCTGTAGTGATGAGGACCCCGTCAATCCCGGGGAGCTCCTCGATGAGTTTCATGCCCTTATCCGGCCCCAGGAGAAATACCGTTGTCGACAGAGCGTCCCCATCGATAGACCGGTCTGAGATGATAGTGGCGCTTATGAGGCCGCTCCTGGAGGGCCATCCTGTGAAAGGATCGAGGATGTGATGATATCTCACCCCGTCCTTTTCGAAATAGCGTTCATAATCGCCTGATGTCACAACGCTCTTATCTACCACCGGGATTGCAAGTACGTAATCGCCGCGCTCACCGCGTGGGTCCTGTACCCCAACCCGCCATGGGGTGCCGTCCGGCTTACTGCCCAGCACTACCACATTCCCACCGAGGTCGACATAGCCGCTTCGAATGCCTGCGTCTTTGAGGATTCTTATGACCTCATCCCCCGCGTAGCCCTTGGCAATGGCCCCCAAATCCACCGCCATACCGGGCCTTCTCAAGAAAGCGGTGCCATCTTTTTCATTCACAATGAGGTCCTGGTAGCGTACGAGATGCATAGCTGCTTCGATCTCGGCGGCCGGCGGTATATGGGCTTTGTCTGTGCCGATTTGCCAGAGCTTGACCAGGGGACCTATCGTCGGGTCAAACTTACCGCCGCTAGCCCGGGCAAAGCGTAATGCCTCCCGGAGGAGGATTTCCGTGTCACGGCTTATCCTCACGGGGGCTTTGCCGGCCGACAGGTTGAGCTCTGATATCTCGCTGTCGGGGAGGCTGGCACTGACCTCGGACTCGATATCGCGGATTCTCGCGAATGCAGCGTCGACGGCATTCTGGGCATTCGGGCCATAGGCCTTTATCGAAACCAGGGTGCCCATCATAAAGCTGGTCTTGGTGGCCGACGGGGGTTCTTCCTTGCGGGTCGACTCACCTACGGCTCCCCGGCCGACGGGAATGGTTGTAAGTATAATCGTGATAGTTATGAGACACAGCAACAGGATCAAGCCGGTAAGTCCCAGACGCATTGAGTGCCGGCCTGACCGTCGCGCCATCTTTCTCTCTATCAAAGGTCTTACCCCTTTCCAGCGCGAAGCAGGCCTTTATTATCTCAGCCCCGTCTCCCGTCTTGCGCAAACCCGCTAAGACCGGAGCCGGTTAGCAAATCTTCATCTCCGCCCTCTCGGCCTACTCTGCCTGCTTGAGCGCGAGTTTTACTGCCTCGATGTATTTCTTGCTGCTGCTGGTAGCCTTGGTATAGATGTCTACGTCAGGAGACTGGGCTTCGAGGATCCTCCTGGGCATCTCTTTATAGGCTTCCTTGCCTGGTTCATATTTGTACTCGCTCATATACTTGGCAGTTGGCGAGATCACGTTCACCTCGGTCATCTTGCCGCCCTTTATGACGACCTCCACAATTGTATCCCCGTGCTTCGGATCCTTCACAAACCCGACATAGCTCCCGTCATGCCACTTCGCTCCCTTGGGTAGCGGCCCTTTGGGCTGTGCATTGGCGAGTGCCATCTTGACAGCTTGTATATACTTCTTGGAACTCCCGGTTGCCTTGGAGACTACGTCGACATCGGGCGATTGCTTGGCCACGATGGCCTTCGGTATATTCGTGTACGCCTCGAGGGCCGGAGCGTATTTCTCGCCTTTTACATATTCCTCTGTAGGCATGATGATATTGACGTCCGCGATCTTGCCGTCTTTGATGACTACCTCAACGACAGTGTCTCCACGGGCTGCGTCTTTCACGATGCCCACCCATGACCCATCGCGGTACTGGGAGCTGGCGGATGTGACCATGAAGAATGTGCCGACTGCCACAAGAATTACGACAACGGTTCCCAAAAGGGCCAGACGTTTTGTTGAAAGTCCCACTGTCATTATGCCTCCCCTTGAAAGCTACATCTGAGACTACCGGCTTGGGCCTCTTTGAAATTCTACAACAAAACTGCCTTTTTGCGAAGACGCGTTAATGTGATTTATTGTACCAGATTGTGGTAGAAGGGTTGCGCGAATCGTATGCCAGTTGTATATTCATTTATGAGCGTGTCTGAGGCTGATTGTAAAATGGTCGTAACGGAGGTTACGAGCCTTGCTCTTATAGGCGGGCACGCGATATATGCAAGAAAGGAGGGGAGATAGTTGGAAAAAGTTGGGGAAAAAGTCACGGAAGATAAGGAGCTCACCAGGATCGTGGTTGTAGGCGGAGGATATGCTGGAGTTCACGCTTGCCAGAGGTTGGCGAAAGCTCTTGGCCAGAAGTCCGGCGTAGAGATCACCCTGATCAACCCCGGTCCTAGTCATACTCTCCTCACAGATCTCCATGAGGTGGCAGGAAATCGCATACCACCGGAAGGGGTAGAGGTGTCGATCAGGAAGGTTTTTGCGGGAAAGGCGGTCAACTTTGTGGAAGACCGTATAGTGAGGATCGACCCGCAGAAACAGATCCTTTATTCGGAGTCCCATGAATACCCCTATGACTATGTGATCCTGGCCTGTGGCAGTGAGCCAGCCTACTACAATATCCCGGGGATGAAGGAGAATGCCCTGTCCTTGTGGTCGCTCAAGGATGCAGAGAGAATAAGACGGCACGTCCGCGAGATGTTCAGGCTGGCAGCCTCTGAGAAAGACGCGGTCAAGCGCCAGGAGCTTCTCACCTTTGTTGTGGGCGGCGGCGGCTTCACCGGCGTTGAAATGATCGGAGAGTTGGCGGACTGGGTGCCTGATCTGTGCGGGGAGTATGGCCTTTCCGAATTTGACGTCAACCTGATATTGATCGAGGCTCTGCCGACGATCCTGCCAAACCTCCGTCGAAGCCTTGCAGAACGGGCCCGTCGCTACATGCGAGCCCGGGGGATAACAGTTCTCACGAATTCCCCGATCGTCGAGGTCACGCCGGAGGAGGTCTCCTTAAAGTCAGGTACGAAGATCAGGACCCGCACCGTTATCTGGACCGGTGGGGTACAAACCAATCACGAGGTGCAGGAGTTCGGCTTCAAATGCCACAAGCGCGGCAGGGTCCGCGTCAATGAATTCCTGCAGGTCGAAGGCTACTCCAATATCTACGCCGTAGGTGACAATGCATGCTTCATGACTCATACCGGGGAACTACCTGCCCTCGTCGAAGCAGGCCTCCAGGGAGGGGCATGCGCCGCAGAGAATATTGCGAGGCAGGTGAAAGGGGAGAAGCCTCGCGAGTTTAGGCCGAAACTCCACGGAGTGATGGTGTCTATCGGAGCAGGCTATGCAGTGGCTGACATCGCCGGGATCCCGTTGTGGGGTTTGCCTGCTGTGGCCATGAAACATCTCGTAAACCTCCATTACCTGTTTGGCGTAGGTGGGATGTGGCTTGTCAACCGGTATTTGAGGCTTGAATTCCTGAATGAAAGGGGTACTCTCGCGCCGGTGTTTAAGCACTTGACGGTCAAGACGAGCGTGGTGTGGCTCGTGATCCTGCGTCTCTTCCTGGGCTACCAGTGGCTCGTTTCCGGTATCCACAAGGTGCAGTCGGGTTTCCTTGTATCCGGGGATAAACTCGTATCCGGGTCATCCCTGGTGCCTATGGGGCCCGGGACACCTCAATTCTATGTCACGTTCATGGAGAAGGTCGTCTTCCCACATGCGCTATTCTTCCAAATAATAGTTACTTTGGGAGAGCTCGCCATAGGGACCGCCCTTATCCTGGGCCTGTTCACGGCTTTGGCGGGGCTTGGCTCCATCTTCATGAATGTGAACTTCATGCTTTCGGGTACAGGGAATGTCTGGTTCCTCGTGACGTCCCTCCTGATGTTGGGAGGAGCCGGCCGGGCCTTCGGCCTTGACTACTATGTAATGCCGTTCCTGGAAGGCCTTTGGAGGGAACGGCGTCCCGTAGCAAAGCAAAAGAGTGCTACGGCGTGATGTGCATGGGGTGGAACGTTTTGTAGGCGCCTTCCGGGGTGACCCTGTCTTCTCTGGGTGGCTCTGTCTTCTGTTGGTGGCTCTGCCTTTTGGAGGTAGCCCCGGGGGCATGATCTAGAGACAAGGATAGGGTGGTAGCAGAGCGGCAGCAGGTTAGTGAGGGCGGGATCCTAAATCCGACCTGCTGCCGCATGTTTAAGCCGCGCGTTTAAGTCAGGACTTTGTTGTCCTCATTTTGCGTTGTCGTTTTCATTTCACGCTTGTGATGCCTTCACGCTTACGGCGCTCTGGAGCGACTCAGTCCTCCAGAACTACTAGGTTCTCCGGACTACTGGGTCCTCCCTCCGCCAACGTTGGGCTGTGCGCCCGACACGTTCTGTGGAGAGGTTATCCCAGCTTGGGCGAGTCCCGCCTGGAACCCGGCCCTTACACCCTGGAGCGTCCCTTCGATAAGCGACCGCTCTGCAGCCTCGATCATCCTGCGGACCATGTGGCCACCTACAGCGCCGCACTGAGCGGACGAGAGGTTACCCCAGTAGTCGCCCTGGATCAGGTTTGTCGGGATATTCAGCTCATTCGCTATCTCATATTTGAACCTGTCCAGAGCAGCGCCCGCCTGTGGTAACATGGAACGATTCCTTCTGGGCACTGTCTTCACCCCCTTGTACTGTTCTGAGTATAGTCTTGCACGGGAGGAAGGCCATATGCCCGGAAAATGGAGAAAAGCGGGAGCCATAGCTCCTGCCTTTCCATATCGAGGGGGTGAGTATTCATTGATCTCAACCCTGGTTGCGCATGCCTTTACTTTGCCCGGCCTGAATCGGGCCCTGAACTATGCTGCACTTATGATACCCCTTTGGCTGGAAATGTATTAAGAAAAGGTTATGGGCGGGGAGAATGATGGTGGGAGTGCTGACTTGAACTACTAGTCTTGTTGTTTTATGTAAGATGGCCATGCAGTTGCCTATGCCGGCCGGGACTGGCGCCGTCATGCTGAAAATGGCCCTGCGTTGTTGTGGTTAAGGAATCATATGGTGTAATCTCAATTCGGGTTAATCTGAATCAGAGATGACCTAAGGGGGCTCTATCCGGCTCTAAAATCGATGTTTAAGGTAAGGCGCCACCTAGGCCCATAACGAGGCTGCCCCTATGATGGCTGAGTCTGCGCCCAGGGCTGCGGTTGTGACCTCAAAGCTATCACGCAGGTTCGTGGCCACATGCTTCCGGGCGGCCGTCCGGCAAGGTCCCAGGAGCTTTTCCCCTGCAAGACTGATCCCACCGCCAACTATGATGAGTTCAGCCAGGAATATCTGTACCAGCGACGCGATCCCGACTCCAAGCCATTCGCCGACTTCTTGCCAGACGGCCCGGGCTCCTTCATCTCCCTGGTCAGCTCGGGCGGAGAGCGCTTCCGGCGTGAATGCTGGATCATCACCCGTTCCCTCCAGGACCGGCCGCAGGCTTGGGAAGCGGCCCGAAGCGGCTAGATCCCGCGCTGCCCGCATGACGCCCCGGGCCGATACCATGGCCTCCCAGCACCCGCGACCGCCACACGTGCAGGGAGGTCCGTCGCGCGCAACGACCATGTGTCCGATTTCGCCGGGTGTCTGGTTAAACAGCCAGCGCAGCAACTGGCCACCAACCGCCACCGCGGCGCCCAATCCGGTACCTACGCTCACCATGGCCACTCTGTCAACGCCCCGTGCTGCTCCAGCCCGCAACTCCCCGAGCAAAGCGGCGTTGATGTCCCATTCGAGGCGTACAGCTGAGCCGATAGCCCTTTCCAGGTAGGGGCGCACAGCAAAGCCGTTTAACTCCGGGAGGTTGTTGTTGAACCGAATGATACTCCCGTGTTCAAACGGTGAGTTGATGGCCACTCCAACCGGTATATCGGCTGCCCGCTTGCCCAGCTCCCTCTGGATCCACGCCTGAGCCTGG
>DUSO01000043.1 GCA_012842565.1 Bacillota bacterium | reverse complement strand
GTGGTGGCCGCCCACGAACACAAAGCACTCCGGCCACCGCTCCTTCACCAGGCGAGCCAAGGCCCTGCTGCGGTATACATCCATGGTGAAACCACAACTGATGCCGCAGAGCTGGGGCTGGAAATCGGCCAGTGCCCGCTCCAGGTCGCCGGAAACCAGCATGTCGACCAGTCTCACCTCATGAGGCGAACCCCAGCGCCCATCCAGGAGGGCCCCGCCCACGGCTTCCAGGCCCAACGGCTCCACCACTGCAGTGTTCCCGAATCCCACCCCTCCACCCGGGCGGGGCTGCACGAGCAGCACCCTGGCCATTTGCCAACACCCCCTCAGACTGAAGCCAAACGTCGGTTAAACTTGAGACCTGACAATACCAATTAAGGTAGAAACTATGCTCTTTCAAGGGAGATTACTTAGTTGCGGTTTCGCGAGGTATTTATAGCAGCTATCGTAACTATCGTCGTTTGAAGTTAATAAGGGCGAAGTAGCCGAAGATGATTACGAGGGCACCGAGGACGACGTTGCTCCACCAGCCTGGGCAATTATATGCCAGCACTCTCAATGCTCCCGTGATAATTGCCAGGGCATGCCAGATTGTTTCTTTATCTCGCCTCCTTGTGCCTCCTTATACAGCAGCAAATCTGTACCGTCTCTTCAGTTTCTTTTTTGCCTTCCTCATATATATTATAGGCTAGCCGGTTTTCCCTACTCCCTCACCCGACCCCCAAGCGACCAATCTACACTACAGGACCGGGGTCGTCGGTTCCATGCCGGAGTTACTATAATATTGTATATGTTGCCATTCGACAAAAAAGCGCAATTCCCTCTTCCGGTACCCTCTCGGACCCTGAAGCCCTTGGAAATGTTGGTGGGCCTGAGAGGAGTCGAACCTCCGGCACGCGGTTTAGGAAACCGCTGCTCTATCCACTGAGCTACAGGCCCACGAGAACAAGGATATGTTTCAGTTGCAAGAGTTAGTATACCGCAAAAACGTTCGAAATGCAATACCAACGTATGGTGCTATGGTGCCGGTCCGGTGCGTCCCAACGTACGGTGTGTGTTGCGCTACAGAGGCACTCGGAATGGGCCGGACACCGCCTACGTCTGACAGCCTTCCCCGTGCCGATGATAGATAGCCGCTTTTTCTTCTTTGGTGACAATCCTATCGATTATGAGCGTCATGAATACGATCCCTGTGAGGCTCACAATCCAGCGTGTTACCGCAAAGCGTGCACCGAGGGCGGATGCCTCGAAAAGAAACATGGGTACTTTCAATGTGGACCAGGCCCCGATGAAAATGAGGATGTTCGAGAATTTGGCCCCCTTTTTCATCATAACCGCAGCTATGGGGAATGCCCCATAAAGGGGGCCTGCAGCGGCCGCTCCCAGGAGAATGCTGAGCCCTGCACCGAGCACGCCTGAATCCTCACCCAAATACCTGATGATCGTTTCTCTCGGAACCCATACGTCGAGGAGGCCCAGTAAGAGAAAAATGGGCGGGCAGATGCTGAGCATTTCGATAAAATTAGAATACGTATGCCGGAACACCTCTTTCCCCGTCAGGGGGCGGAGGATGAGAATCACGGTATCCAAAAGGATGATCAGCAGGAAATACCTATAAACCCTGGCGAAGGCCCTCAGGCTTCCTGTCGCCCCTGTGGCTCCAGCTGTCGTACTCGCGGAGTACCTCATAAAACCACCATCCCTATGATGAAAGCTGCGATGAAGGAAAACAGGTACGCAAGAGTATTTCTGAGAAATGTCACTCTCCTGCCGAAATATCTGATCTCAAGGGGGACTGTCACGAAACCCACCATCATTAGAGTGGAGATGAAGACGGCGATTTGCGCTACCCCCGCACCCCTGTCCAGCAGGGATTTGGCGAGAGGAAATGCGACAAATCCGGGGATTAAGGTAATGGCGCCGGCGATGGATGTGACAAGCATCCCGAGGATTCCCGTTTTCTGGCCGATGAGACCCGCTACGATGTCGGGCGAGAGAAAGGTCAGTACAAGGCCGACTATGGCGAGAACCGTGGCAAAGTCGGGAAGGATGTTTGAAAATGCGCGCAGGCCTTTCACCAAGGCAGCACGGGTTTTGGCTCTGTCCTTTCCAAAGGATGCGATAAGAAGTCCGATCGAGATTATGTAGAGGGCCCGGGTAAACAAAAGCAAATACCTCCCTGGGTTCCTGGTGTCCGGAAAGCGGCCCGCGAAGCGGCCCCTGCGAAGCGGTCCGGGAAGTTACCCGGGGAGCGACCTGCGAAGCAGCCTGGGAAGCGGGCATGATCCCATGGTATGGCGTACCATAACAAGGCCACGCCCGCCCAGTAGAGATATTACTCGCCGTCCTCGGGGCTAAGGCGCCTGATCTCTTTTTCTACTCCCTGCATCTCAGCCTTTAAGTCGGCGAGATAGCTCTTCAGCCGCTCGACCCGCTCCTCTCGCGAGAGGAAGCGCCTGTGGCTCCCGTGGCCCGGGAAATGGCATCCACACTCGCAGTTATAGACTCTTGTATGGTGTTCACCGTGACCATGACCACAGCACGTCATCGTACAAACCTCCTTGTCCTTAATTGCTCTTGTGTGGCCGAACCGGCCTTGTTAGGACTACCGGGGACCCTGTGGCGTTTGCTTCATCCGTCGCCTTTCACTGAAGGTCACCCAACGCGTCGTAGCGTTCTGAGAAGGACTTCAAGGTGGCGATATTCTGCCTTATTACCTCGACCCATGCGCGAAGTAGTTCCTTCCCCTCAGAGGTTACCTCATAGAGCCGCCTCGCCGGTCCTGGTCCTGATGTGTCCCATTCGGACCGCACCATGCCTTCATCCTCCAACCTCCGGAGGTTACGATAGACAACGCCAGGATCCTGGTTCTCACCGTCGAAACCAAACTCCTTTAATCGCTCCATGAGGTCGTATCCATGGGCGGGCTTCTCCAACAATAGAAGTAGGAGGCATGGCTCTATGAACCTCTCGATTCTCGAACCTGAACAGCCGCATCTTTGCAGTGGCCGGTCGTGGCAGTGATTATCATGCATTCGTCCACACATCCGGAATCCATCCAATCATCTATATGTCTAATGCATATAGAATCATCATGCCTTTATAATAACAGGACGATCCCGGGTTGTCAATACCACCCGGACTCCTGGACCGCCTCGGGCACACCGCCTCGGACTCTTTTGTCGTGGCTTCGACCCGTTGTGCCGCTTCGAATTTTTATTGTCGACTCGACCTTTATCTCGGACTTGTCTCTGCCCTTGTCTCTGCCCTTGTCCATCACCAGGATCCCCTTCTCGCACCCCCTGCCAAGGGCACAGAGCCGGTAGACCATCTTATTAGTGAGATTCTCCGGGGACAACTTCATTAGTGGTACTGTTAGCCTATCGATTCGGGTTTTTGTGCCCAACGATCCCTTATTTCCCTAAATCTTTCGATGCGGTAGCTGATCTTCTCGATTTCCTTCGGGTAGAATTCAAGGAGGGCGTCGCACAGCTCTAACATCCACTTCTTGCGAGAGTAGCCCGGGTTTATTTCAATGATATTTGAGTTTGCTATCTGGATCTGTCCCCATCCGAGAGCTCCTATTGTAAGGCAGTTCCAGCTCAGAAACTCTATGGGTACGAAGTGCACTTCTTCTACGACGGCCTTTATGCCTTCGATCCTGTAGTTGATGAATAGGACCACGAAGTAACTCTTGTCGTCCTCATAGAAGCGTGCAATCCGTTCAACCGAAGTGAGGTTGGGCATATTGAATTTCGTGTCGAGTCTGTGGGTCTTTACGTCCACAATGTAATAGAAGCCATCTTGGTCTTCAAAGGCGAGGTCTGCCATTGAACGTCGAGCGAAGTTTGCCGAGTATTGGGCACATACACTGCCTAATATGGCTGGAAAGCTATCGGCCAGGATATCCTGCATGGCGTCCCCGACGGCGCGCGTGCTTTCAACGGTACTCGTGGACAGGTAATCCTGCCTGCTATTGAGGAATTCCGCGACCTTTCTCTCGATCTCCTTATACTTGTCGGTATAGAATAAGCTACTCTTCATGTGTAACCCCTTCGTGTTTTATGTAGTTAAACAGCGATGGTTGCGACAACCTTGGGCTCCTATTAAGACGGTATCGTTCTAGGCCGGTATTCCGTTCCCAGAAAACGCCGTCTTGGTAGCCTTGGATGGACTTATCTATGTCGGCGATTCCCAGGCGTTTCTCCGCCAGGCAACAATAGAACCTGTCGATTTCTATGCCGATAAACCTCCGCCCTAGTTTCTTGGCCACAACAGAAGTGGTCCCGGAGCCCAAGAAGGGATCCAGTATTACATCTCCGGGGTTTGTGCTCGCGAGGATAATTTTCGCGAGCAGCTTCTCCGGCTTCTGAGTGGGGTGGTCGGTATTCTCGGGCATTGACCAGAATGGAACCGTAATGTCCGTCCACAGATTCGATGGATAGGTAAGGCGGAAACCACCGCCTCCATTAGCGGGTTCCCAATCCTTTGGGTCACCGTTCTCGTCGGTATATGGAGCGATTACTCTCCTCTTTATCTTTACAGCGTCAACGTTGAACACATAATCGTCTGAGACTGTGCAAAACCAGATATCTTCTGAACAGTTCTTCCAGTTGGCTGTCGCGCCACGACCTTTCTCGCGTTCCCACGTAATGCGGTTTCGAACCTTAAAGTACTTCTCAGCCACCCTGTGAATGGCGGCTGAGGAGTGCCAGTCCCCGCAGATATACACCGAAGCTGTGGGCTTCAATAATCTTCGAAACTTCGGCAGCCACGAATCGAGCCATTCCTGGTATTCCGCGATAGAAGATGCCCTGAACACCCTACCATTGAAGGTCTTGTCCAGGTTATACGGAGGGTCGAGGAAAAGAAGGTCCACGAAACGATCCGGCAGGAAATCTATCGCCTGAAAGGCGTCCTGGCAGATAGTGCGGTTCTCGACTTCGGCTACGGTCACAGGCCTGTCAAGGGTGACCAGTCGCGCCCCAAAGGCGCGCTCTTCTTCGGAGGTAAGCGTTATAGTCCTGTTGCGAGGAGCACGAACCACCTTTTCGTCGGCACGCCTTCTACTGGTAATCTCTTTCATGGCCGATCCCTCACGCCCGGCCAGCGCTTCTTCTTATCCTTAATACCGCCGGCGTCTTTATATGGCCGGCACCCATCCTTGATATTGCTGGTATCCTTATACTGCTGGCGCCTGGCACAAATACCAATGAAAGTATAACACGGGCGCAGGGAAATTGGAAACATGTACGGGCGTGGTGGCGCGGTCCCGTTGCCGGGAATGACCCTGCCGGGGACGACCTTGACCGACCGGAGACCGGCTTAGCCAGCCTCAGCTGATCTGTGATGCGCACCACTCCAGTGCTTCCCTGAAGGCATTCCTGGCCCCGGTGTCATCATAGACTGAACTAAATCCCAGCTCCTCCTTGATCTTCTGGATGCTGAGCCGCCACTGGTCGCGGAGGAATGCACTCCCGCGCCAGTCGCTTAAAGGGACTGTCTCAACCCGGGATTGGGAGCTTGTGGCCTGGATTATGTCCTCGGCCACCTCCCGCCAGGTGAGATAGATTGTCGAGAGGTTGTAGACCTGGCCGGATGCTCTCTCGTTTGAGGATATCAGTTTGATGACGTGAGCGAGGTCATCCATGTGGACAAAGCTTCCACCGGCGGGGTCGGGGACTGCTAGGGGCCTGCCCGAACGGGCCGTGGCTATCATCTCCCGGAGGTGGCGGCCGCCGATCTCTTGCCCAAATGCCCACCAGAACCGCAGGATGGTACACGACAATCCCCGTTCCCGGCCGTATGCAAGGGTGAGACCCTCGGCTGCTGCCTTTGCCGCGGCGTAGAATGGCTTACGCGAGTGGTGGACGAGAAGGGGGTGATCCTCGGCTATCGGGAGTTGCAGAGGCTTACCATAGACTACCGCGCTGCTGGTGTAGATAAAGTGTTTGGTTGAATTTGCGTGGGCGGCCTCCAAAAGGTACAGGTGACCTGCCAGGTCCGTTGTTAGCAGGGTGAGCGGGTCGTCGGAAAACGACCATGCCAGGTGCAAGACGAGATCAATCCCTTCCATCGCCCTGTCGACTGCATCACGGTCTTCGATGCTGCAGACCACAGCCTCCGCCCCCTGGGGGAATCCCCCTTCCGGCACTACTTTGTCCAGGCAACGGACCTGCCAGCCGTCATTCAGGAACTTTCCTGTAAGATAGCGGCCAATCGAGCCTGCGGCGCCGGTGATGAGCACCTGCATCAAACCTCACCTCCTGACATCAAGACTCGCGTCTGGAGTTGACATCCTGGTTCCAGGGAAGCTCACAATGGCCAACAATCACTGGATCTTGTGAACCCGGCATCCCCGGCCGCGGTGCCTCCACCGCGGCC
>DUSO01000042.1 GCA_012842565.1 Bacillota bacterium | reverse complement strand
CGCGGCCCGCGACTCTGTAAATAATGTCGAAGGTACCTCCTTGCCTGTCCGCCCCGGCGATGCTGAAGGGCCTCCTCAGAATCGGATCGGTGGCCGGGGGCCCGTGAATACCCTGCGGCGTACACTTTACATGCACGAATTGCCCGGGCCGGGCCAGGCCCGAGACATCCCGCGACCGTACGGTCATGCGGAGATGCCCGGGTGCCGCCTCCTCATTGCTAACGACCTCCGCTACCTGCCAGATCAACCGTCACCCCCCTTTCCAGGGATTCCTCACCATGAACCATTCTCTCGTGTCCGGGCGCAGGTTCTTCCTGCTCCTCCGGCTCGGGACGCATGTCGGGGAGAATGAGGTTCAAGAGTATCCCGGTAAGCGTCGCAAGCGCCATTGACGAGTACTGCACCGGACCGAAAGAGAGCCGGGCACCCCCGATCCCGATGACCAGTATGACTGACGAGATCACGAGGTTTCGTTTGTTGGAGTAGTCTATCCCACTTTCAACCAGGGTCCTGAGGCCGGATGCCGCGATGATCCCGAATAGCAGGATGCATATGCCGCCCATCACGGGTGTCGGGATGGTCCGGATTGCGGCTCCCAGCTTTTGTACAAAGGACAGCAGTATAGCTATCAGGGCTGCACCGCCAATGACCCAGACGCTGTACACCCTGGTGATGGCCATAACCCCGATGTTCTCGCCGTAAGTAGTGTTGGGCGGTCCGCCCAGGAGGCCGGCCACAGAGGTTGCCAGCCCATCACCCAGGAGGGTCCTGTGAAGGCCGGGGTTCTTATAAAAGTCGCGGCCGACCACCTTGCTGGTCACAAAGGTATCCCCCAGGTGTTCTGTAATAGTCACCAGCGCTACCGGAGCTATTGCCGCTATGGCCGCCCAGGAGAACTGGGGGCTTGAAAAAGATGGTACTGCCAGCCACCTCGCCTGCGCCACTGCAGTAAGATCGACGGCCCCGCGCAAGATCGCAAAGATGTAGCCGGAAACCACCCCGACCAAGATAGGAATCACGCCGAGGAACCCCTTGAAGAAGATGGAGCCTGCGATGGATACAGCCAGGGTAAACAGCGCAATCTGGACGTCCCTCGACATGATCGAGGCATTCTGGGCGTTCAACCCCGCCATCCCGATTGCGGTCCCTGCAAGGCCCATCCCGATCACGATTATGACGGAGCCAATCACCACGGGCGGGAGGAGCCTGTCAAGCCAGTCGAGGCCAATCCTCCATATGACGGATGCGACAACCAGGTAGACGAGCCCGGCGGCCACACAGCCGGCAAGCGCCGCCCTCGGCCCGAGCTGGGCTGACACGGCGATTATCGGCGCAATGAAAGCAAATGATGATCCAAGGTAGGCCGGCACCTTGCCCTGGGTGCAGGCAATGTAGATCAAAGTGCCTAATCCCGAGGTAAAAAGGGCGACTGAGGGGTCGAGCTTGGTCAGGATAGGAACTAGCACCGTGGCCCCGAACATCGCAAAGACATGTTGCAGGCTCAGCGGGATAGTCTTTATGAGCGACAACCTCTCATGGACGTCAACATAGGAATGGGCCTTCATTTCCATCTCCTCCTCGTGTCGTATATCGTGACCGCGGTCCGTGTCAGCTGCGTTTCCAGCGAGCGTCCCGAGCGCCCGAAGTCGAACGCCCGGTGCCCATAAAAAAACTCCTTGCTGGCCAGGGCCAACAAGGAGAGAGACCTTTTCTCCCCTTGCCAGCCTCTCCGGACTGACTTAAAGGGGATTTTTCGCTAACCGCCTTCCGGTTTCTTGTCCGGCTCCTCTAATTCTTGTATTACCACCTGGTCCACTCCGTCAATTTCACGAACCTTCACATTTACTATTTCTTTGCGTGAGGTAGGGACGTTCTTGCCCACGAAATCCGCCCTGATAGGCAACTCCCGGTGCCCCCGGTCGATCAAGACTGCGAGGCGGATCTGCTCCGGGCGGCCGAGATCCATCAGGGCGTCCATGGCAGCCCGTATGGTGCGCCCGGTGTACAGCACATCATCAACCAGGACGATCCTCTTCCCGGTAACGTCAAACGGGATCTCTGTCTTGTGGATGACCGGCTGGACAGGGGCCGAATCCAGGTCATCCCGGTATAAGGTAATGTCCAGGATACCGACAGGGATGTCCTTGCCCTCGATGGACTTGATCGCGGCCGCGAGCCTCTGTGCGAGAGGGTACCCCCTCGTCATGATGCCCACAAGGGCGAGTCCCTCAGTCCCTTTGTTCTTTTCGATGATCTCGTGGGCCATCCTGGTACAAGCGCGCCTCATGGCGTCCTGGTCCATAATCTGGGCCTTTTCACAAGGTGCCATCAGTATCCCCTCGCCCGCCTCTGCCCGTAAAAAAACCTTCTTGCCGCTGGCAAGAAGGTACACGATTACCTGTCTTGTACTCCTTGCCAGCCTCTCCGGGCCGGCTTAAAGGATCGTCTTTGGCTGCGGGCATGCAGGATCCGGACCCTGCATCCTCACCGGGCTGATTATACCAATCCCGGGTCTATGGCGTCAAGTCCCGGCAACAACCTCCCTCGTCCGGCCAGGGACCCTTTACAGGCCGTCTTGGGCGTCTCACCAGTTAGGGCGCATTCTCACTCCCCCGTGCCCGTCCCAGCCGGTTCTCCTTGCCCGCGATAACCCGCTTGAGGTTCGGGATATGACGCTCCACTATGAATGCCCCGCCCACAAGGCAGAACGCCATGATTGCAGGCGGCAGGTCCAGTATATAGGCTATCAACCAGGCGGAGGTCCCCGCCACCACCGACCCTAGGGATACGTAGCGCGTGAGGGCCACCACGACGACGAAGACCCCTATTACGGCAAGCGTGAGAACCGGTGAGAGCATAAACGCAACCCCAAGGGACGTCGCAACGCCCTTGCCTCCCCTGAACCTGAGGAATATCGACCAGTTATGGCCGGCTATAGCTGCAAGGCCGACCACCGCCTCTCCCGCGAGGGTACCCAGGGTAGCTCTTGCGATGAGAACCGCCGCAATGCCCTTGGCCACATCCCCCGCAAGGACCGCCAGGGCGGATGGCAGTCCGAGCACCCTGAGCGCATTGGTGGCGCCGATATTCCCGCTGCCGTGCCTGCGTATGTCTCTCCCCTTGAGGTTTCCGACCAGGACTCCAAAGGGTATCGAGCCGATGAGATAAGCCAGCACAATGTCAAAGAGAAGCATCCAGCTCCCCCTTTCTTTCCCTAATCATATGCGCCCAGCATTTTCATGATCCTTGCCATGTCATCCGGCAGGGGGGCACAAAACCTCATCCTCCTGCCGGTCCTCGGGTGTCGGAATTCGAGTGACGCGGCATGAAGGGCCTGGCCGGAGATGGGAAGGCGCGGATCCCTGCCACCGTATAGACTATCCCCCGCGACAGGGTGACCAACCCACGCAAGGTGAACCCGTATCTGGTGGGTGCGGCCTGTCTCGGGGTGAACCTCCAGGAGCGTATACCCGGGCAGGCGCTCAATCGTCCTATACCGGGTTACAGCGGGCTTCCCGCCATGTTCTGTGACCGCCATCTTCTTCCTGTGAACCGGGTGACGTCCTATCATGGACGAGATCGTGCCCTCGGGGGGATCAACCGCGCCCCGGACGAGGGCTATGTATGTCTTGTGTACCTCCCTCGCCTTGAACTGCCGCGACAGTTCAAGGTGGCTTGCGTCATTCTTCGCAACCACCATAACGCCCGAAGTGTCCTTGTCAAGACGGTGGACTATGCCCGGCCTCATCACCCCGCCAACGCCCGAAAGATCCCCACAATGGGCGAGGAGGGCATTCACCAGTGTCCCGGACGGGTTGCCCGCCCCCGGATGTACGGTCATCCCCCGGGGTTTGTTCACGACTATGATGTCGCTGTCCTCATAAAGAATGTCGATTGGTATATCCTCGGGGTCCGCATGAGGTTCCTCAGGGGGTGGCACCAGGCCGGATATGACATCCCCGGCCCGGACCCTGTAGCTCGGCCGGCAGGGGCGCCCGTTCACCACGATATTCCCGCTGTCAATGAGACGCTGGACAGTCGAACGCGAGAGGCTCCCTTGCGGCACCTCCAGCCTGGAAGCAACATATACATCAAGGCGAGTCCCCCCTTCGGGCGCTTTTACCGTCATCTCAAAGGAGTACCCGCCTTCATTCACAGTATGACCCCCGTGCCGGGACTACCGGCTGGACGTATTGACCCCGCCGTCGACGCTGACCCCGCGGTCGGAAAGGAGAGAAATACAGAGAAAAGACCCGACGGCAAGGATGATGCTCACAACCTGTGCAATGGAAAGAGGCCCTATGAACCTGGGCACGTCCCTGAATATCTCTATAAAAAACCTGGCGACTGAATAAAGGCCCACGTAGAGGAACATAAGAAAGCCGGGGAAATGGCCACGTCCTTTGAGACGCATCAGGATGACGAATATGACAAAGCTCGCGAGCGCCGCGTAGATCTGGGTCGGGTGCCGGAGTGTGGAGTCATATG
>DUSO01000041.1 GCA_012842565.1 Bacillota bacterium | reverse complement strand
ATTGCGCTCGAGACGGTAAGGCAGTTTGCCAGAGACAACCCCGGACTGGATGAGATCAGGTTTGTGCTGTTCACTGACCGTGACCTGAAGGTATACGAGGGCGCGCTCGAGGAGATCTTGGCGCGGTAGGTGGAGCACCCATGCATTTCCATCCTGCTATGGCGACTTTTCACCCTGCCGTAGCGGCCTGGTTCCGGGATGCCTTTGGCGCTCCGAGCCCGCCGCAGGCTCTCGGCTGGCCAGCCATAGCTTCCGGCAAGAATGTCCTCATCCTGGCTCCTACCGGGTCCGGCAAGACCCTTGCGGCTTTTCTGCAGTGCCTGAGTTGGCTCTTTGACCAGGCTGCGGCCGGGAACAATATAGACGCGGGCGTCCGGGTCCTCTATATCTCCCCTCTCAAGGCGCTGGATAATGACATCCACCGTAACCTGGAAGCGCCACTCGACGGGATCAAAGAGACCGCATCCCGGTTGGGCATACAACTCCCCCGCCTTAAATCCGCCGTCCGGACCGGGGACACGCCGCCCAAGGAACGCGAGAGGATGCTGCGGCATCCTCCGCATATCCTCATCACAACGCCCGAATCCCTTTTCCTCATGCTGTGTTCCAAAGCGCGTGACATCCTTTCCACGGTTAGATTCGTCATCATCGATGAGATCCACGCCCTGTTCCCAACCAAGCGCGGCGCCCACCTCTCCTTGAGCCTCGAGCACCTGGAGGCCCTGGTCCACAGCCGGGGACGGCCGTCGCCCCAGCGTATCGGCCTCTCGGCGACTCTCCGGCCGTTAGATGAGGTAGCACGGTTCTTGGGCGGGGGGACCCTCAGCCTGTCACCCGCGCACGCCCCATCGCCCGCCCAGCTCATCTGGATGCCTCGCCCTGTAGAGATTATCGATACCGGCCAGAGAAAGGAGCTCGACCTCTTAGTTGAGGTGCCGGTGGAAAGCCTGAGGGAATTGCCGGAGAGGACCATCTGGCCCGAAATATATCGCCACCTGACAAACCTCGTGTTGCAGCATCGCTCGACCCTGGTCTTTGTAAATAATCGTGCGGCGGCCGAGAGAATCGCCGCCAACATAAACGACCTTGCAGGAGAGGACATAGCCAGGGTACACCACGGCAGCGTGTCCCGCGAGGTCCGGCATGAGGTCGAGGCGCTGCTGAAGGCCGGCTGCATAAGGTGCCTCGTCGCCACGTCTTCGCTCGAGCTTGGGATCGACATCGGGTCGATAGACCTGGTGGTCCAGGTTGAATCACCACATGAAGTGGCCCGGGGCCTGCAGAGGGTCGGCCGCGCAGGTCACCTGGTGGGGTTCCCGAGCAAAGGACGCATCGTGGTCAAGACCCGCCAAGACCTCCTGGAGGCGGCTGTCATAGCCCGGGAGATGAAGGCAGGGCGAATCGAGAAATGCCGTGCCCCGCGGAACTGCCTGGACGTCCTGGCCCAGCACCTGGTGGGGTTTGCGGCTGCGGAGCCCATTCTGGTAGATGAGCTTTTCCGCCTCGTAAGACAGGCCTACGGCTATTCTGACCTCCCGAGAGAGGAGTTTGAATCGGTCCTGGCCATGGTATCCGGCTTATTCGGCCCGGACGAGTTCATAGAATTCAAGCCACGTGCCTTCTGGGACCGGGTGAATGGCCGTGTAAGTGCCAGCGAAACCGGCAGGCGCCTGGTCTACACCAGCGGCGGCACCATTCCGGACCGTGGATACTTCGGAGTCTACCTGTCAGGATCAAAGGTTCGCCTGGGCGAATTGGATGAGGAATTTGTCTTTGAACGCCGGATAGGCGACAGGTTTGTCCTTGGGACCAGTGTCTGGCAGGTGGAGGAAATCCGGCAAGACAGGGTCATCGTGAGCACGGCGAAGGGTGCCCCCACCGTTCCATTCTGGCGCGGGGAAGGGTTTGGGAGACCATATGAACTCGGCGTTGTGCTGGGCCGGTTTTTGAAAGAGGTAGAAGGGCGGCTCGATGATCCTGACCTTTTGGGGTGGCTCGGCAGGGAGTGCCTGATGAGTGACGCCGCGGCGCGCAACCTGCGGGATTTCCTCATCTCTCAGAAAAAAGCAACCGAAGGGCTGCCGTCGCATGACCGGATCATAATAGAAGAATTCCAGGACGAGCTCGGGGAATGGCGCGTAGTGGTGCATTCTATCTTTGGACGGCGCGTCAATGAGCCCCTGGGGCTCTTGTTGTTGGATCACCTCAAGGCTGCATACGGGTTGTGCATGGAGGTGGTCACGGCCGACGACGGCCTTATATTCCTGTGCCCGGCTGTCAAGGAGCCTCCCGTGATCGACCCCCGGGAATTGGAGCTGCCCGGTATTGAGGGGAGACTGGCCCACCTGGTAAGGACAACCCCGCTCTTCGGTCTTCTATTCCGGCACAATGCAGCCCGGTCGCTTGTGCTACCCCGGTTCCCGCATGGAGGCAAACGCGCTCCGCTATGGCTCTCGCGTCTCAAGGCCGCCGACTTGCTGCAGATTGTGGACAGGCGCCCGTCATTTCCGGTGGTGACCGAGACATACCGGGAGATCATGAAAGACGTCTTTGACGTCAAGGGCCTATGTGAGGTGCTCACGAAACTGCAGGATGGCACCATCGCGGTAAGCCGGGTAAGGCGCAGGGGACCTTCGCCATTCGCCTGTCCACTGGTATTTGGGTTAATGGCGAGCTATATGTATGAGGCCGATGTGCCTAAGGCCGAGAGGGTGGTCCAGTCCCTTTCAGCGAGTAGAGAGGCCCTGAAGCGCATACTCGGGCGGGACGAGTTGCGAAAGATGCTGGATGAAGAGTCCATCAAGAGGGCCGAAGCAACAGCCCGCCGTCTGGACTCCATACGACATCTCAAGAGTCCTGATGAGCTTCACTCGTGGCTGCTCAAGGTCGGGGAATGGATTCCGGCGCGGGATCGCCTGGGGGACGTCGGCGATGTCCGGCATGATGCCGGGGCTGAACGACCGGTTGCCGTGGACAGCCAGCTGGTCGACAGATTTATGTCTGATCTCGAGGTGTCCGGGAGGACCGTCCAGGTATCATGGACCGATGTCGGTGCGACCAGGACTGTTGAAGCGTGGGTCGCGAGAGAGAACCTGGAGGACTATCTCACAGCCTTCGCCGGGCGTATATCCGTCCGGTGCCCCCGGGGCGGTTCACGTCCGGCCAAAGTCACATCGTCCCCGGTCACGGACATGACAATATCCCCTCATAGGCCATCGATCTCACCTCCTTGGATGCCACCTGTTTCGCGTATACAGGCGATCGACAGGATCATCCGGAGATTTGCCGAAACCCATGGTCCTTTCCGGGTTGTAGATATTGAGGCACGGTATGGGTTCGGCGAGGCGGAGATATTGGAGTCCCTCTCGCGCTTAGAGGCAGAGGGTTTTGTCCAGTCGGGGGAGTTCCTCCCCGGTGGGGACGGCACGGAATGGTGTTGTACTGCGGTCCTGCAGCATATTCACCGGCTGAGCCTTGCCAGGGCGCGACACGAGATAGAACCTTGCGATCCTGAAACCTTTGCACGGTTTCTCATTAGCCGCCACGGAATAGACCGGCCGGGCGCGGGAGTCCAATGCCTGGTAGATGCCATTGCACGGCTCGACGGCCTGCCCCTACCGGCATGGGCGTGGGAAGGCGGAATCCTCCAGGCGCGTGTGCGGGATTATCGACCTAGCATGTTGGACCAACTAACCGGTAGCGGGCAGGTTACATGGGTGATAAAGAGAGATAAGGATGGCCAGGATACCTCCCACTTCCCAAGGGTGCCCAACCTCAAGATCGCCTTCCGGACGGCATATACCATACCCGCCGGGCCTGGCTGTCCCATACATCCCCTTGATCCCCATGGCGGCTCTTTAGAGCTGTGTGACGCCCGCCGGCAGGTCATAGACGCCTTGCGATCGAGAGGAGCGCTATTTCTGCCACAACTGTGGCAGTGTACAGACCTCTCACCCGAGACGCTTATGGCGGCACTTGAGGAGCTGCTCGTCGCCGGTTGCATTGCCAACGATTCATTTGACCCCGTGCGCTGGCTTGTCTCCGGGAGGCCGGCGGGAACGAAGATGTCATTGGTGCGGGCGGGGCGATGGTTCCTGGTCCAGGAGCCACAGGGCGCCCAAGAAGGCGCCCAAAGCCAGCTCGACCCGGAGGCCATGTGTAACACCCTTCTCGACAGGTATGGTGTGCTCACTCGAGAGGTGGCGGCATCGGAAGGCGTCTCGTGGAGCTTACTCCGGGAGACGCTCGAAATCTGGGAAGCCTTGGGCAAGGTCCGGAGGGGTTATTTTGTCCGCGGGATGTCCGGGATTCAATATGCCAGGCCGGAAGACGTGGAGGCACTGCGGGCGGCGCGAAGTGCGCCACCTGATCGACCTTGTGTGCGATTCGAAAGATTCTGCGGCCTGGTCGCCCAGGATCCGGCCAATCCCTGGGGCAGGATCATCCCGTGGCCGGAGGGCTTAAGACAAGCGCCAGCGCCGCGGGCTCTTGTGCTGCGCGACGGCGCGCCTGTTCTCGTTGCCGAAGGGGAAAAGGCAAGGATCTCCTCCATGTTCCCGCTCTCAGATGAGGACCTCGCCCCCGCCCTGGCCGAGCTGGTCAAGGTGCTGTCCTGGATACACTCAGGGTCGTCCTCCGGGAGACGCCGCCTGGAGATCGTCGAATGGGACGGAGAGCCCGTCATAAGCAGCCTCGGCGGCCGGGCCGCCAGCATCCTTTCCGCGCTGGGATTTGAGCGAGGCCCGCGAAGTATGGTCAAGTGGGTCAAGGCCTGGACATAGGCCCCTTGAAGCGGAGGCAACCGCGCTCTTGCCCCCGCGCCGCCTCCGCGCGGCTGCAAAAGCGGCTTTGGCGCGGCGTGCACAAACATGGCGTACATAAAAATGGTGCGCCTAGCAGGACTCGAACCTGCGCACCCGGCTCCGGAGGCCGGTGCTCTGATCCTCTGAGCTATAGGCGCACTATGTCTACGATTTCGATTTCATAATAGCAGGATTATCGGCCTGTGTCAAATGCCCGGTATACAAGATGCGCAATAGAAAACGCGATATGAGCGTCTTTCAACCACACTTTCCAGCTTCAAAGGAAGATGAACCATCAAGGACGGCATCCTCAACGCCGAGCCTGGCCCTCAAGGCCTTTACCTCACTTTCGAGGCGGCTCACCTGGGCGGCCAGTTTGACCAGAGCGTCGGCTACCGGGTCCGGCAGGTCCCCGTGGTCAAGATCTGCGCCTGCGACGCGCACCCCGTTCCTCTTCACGACACGTCCCGGCACCCCAACGACCGTGCAATTGGGGGGAACGGACTTTACGACCACTGCGCCGGCGCCTATCTTGCAATTGTCCCCGATGGTTATGGACCCGAGTATCTTGGCGCCCGCGCTGATCATTACATTATTCCCCACGGTTGGATGGCGCTTGCCCTTTTCCTTTCCCGTGCCGCCCAAGGTGACGCCCTGGTAGAGCGTCACATTCTCACCGATCTCCGCGGTCTCCCCTATAACGACGCCCATTCCATGGTCTATGAAAAACCCGCTGCCTATCCGCGCCCCTGGATGTATTTCTATCCCGGTAAACCACCTTGCAAGCTGGGAGATGAGCCGGGCAACGAGAAAGAACTTCCTCCGGTAAAACCAGTGGGCCACCCTGTATGCCCAGAGCGCATGGAGACCCGGGTAACACAGTAAGACCTCGAGCACGCCCTTGGCCGCCGGGTCCCTCTCCATGACGGCCTTGATATCGCGACGGAGCTGAGCTATAAGTGACATCCCGCCTAATCCCCCTTTCCCTTACGGGCCATGATCGGAAATCCATAACGGACCTATGGGCGATGAAATTCATGAGCAAGAGCCCCAAATACAAGAAGGCTCTTCGCCCCATTACCGATCCAGGGGCGAAGAGCCTCCGCGGTTCCACCCTGATTGGCCATATGGCTATTGGCCATACGACCCACTCAACCGGGTACACGAGTCCACCCCGGAGATGCCCGCGCGCATTTTCCGTGCTCCTATGGTGCTAACGCGGGTCGACATGGGCGACTATCTCGAATACCCTGGCCTTCTCTAACGCAGACCTTGCGGCAGCACCTACAAATGACCCTCAGTAACCCCCGGTGAGTGGCCGACGGCCCTTCCCGGTCGCCATGGTCATTCTTTCGGCGCTGCGGCTCCCGGGCGCATTTCCCCCGATTATCCCGAGACCTCTCGCACCTTACAGGCCCTCTCTTGCGGGAATCGCTCCGGGGTACTTCTCCCGCTCATCGCCTTTGTTCGCTGCCCCGAGGGGCATGCTATGAAAACCTATCTTATCATCTCGATAAAATTATACCATAAGCTCTGGAAGGAGGGAAGCCGCAATCCAGTAGCGCCGCAACTCACCCGCGCGAATTACCACTCTTGCTCAAATAACCTGCCAATCGACCCGCCCGAGTGAATGCACCTTATGGCACCGGCAAGCAGTCTCCCGACAGACAGCACCGTTATATTATCCGCCCGTTTTCTCTCGTCCACGGGAACAGAGTTGGTGACTACTACTTCCTTTACCCCGGACTCCCGGATACGCCCGGTGGCTTCTGCAGTAAGGACCGCGTGTGTGCAGGCGAAATAGATATCTTTGGCGCCGTGGTCTTTGAGGATGCCTACAGCCTCTACCAGGGAACCGCCCGTAGTTATCTCGTCGTCCACCAGGAGGGCGTTCTTGCCCTCGACATCACCGACCATGTACGTCGCCTTTGCAAGGTCCTCGTTGCCTATGCGCCTCTTGTCGATTATCGCCATGGGAGCCCTGAGGACCTCGGCATACCTGGCGGCCAGCTTGGCGCGGCCCGCATCCGGGGCAACCAGCACGAGAGACGGGATTGCCCGCTTTTTGAAATATGAGGCAATTATGGGCAGCGCCGTCAGGTGGTCTACGGGTATATTGAAAAAGCCCTGTATCTGGCTCGCATGAAGGTCTATGGTCACAACCCTCGTAGCCCCTGCAACAGTAAGCAGATCCGCAACCAGGCGTGCAGTAATCGGCACCCGGGGCTGGTCCTTTTTGTCTGAGCGGGCATATGGGTAATACGGCATAACCGCGCAGATCCTCGCAGCAGAGGCCCGCTTGAGCGCGTCTATCATGATGAGGAGCTCCATGAGACCATCGTTTACCGGAGAGCACGACGGTTGAATTACAAAGACGTCCGCCTCCCTGACGCTCTCGTTGATCCTGACGAAAATATTCTCGTTGGAAAAGGTCTTTATCTCTGCCTGGCCCAGGGGGATACTCAGATATGAACACACTTCGCGCGCCAGGTCCGGATGAGCCCGGCCTGTGAAAACCTTCAGGTCATACACTCGCCAAACCTCTCCTTTCGGGGCCAACATGAGGCAGGAAAAATGCAAGGTACCGTCGAATGCTAGTTGGACCCCCATACTGGCTTGTCTCACGTCAGATAGTGTAACGCTCGCGGGACGATAAAGCAACCCCCGTTCACGAGGTGGCCGACGTCAAACGGGGGGCTGCGCCCGGCGAGTGGCGAGTATCGCGTTCCGGGAGTTGCGGAGCGGCACCCGGTGAGTGGCGGGGGCGGCACCCGGTGAGCTGGCCCAAGATGGTGGAAGGTGAACCCGGATATATGTCGACTCTGAAAGATGATCAAGAAACTAAGGGTGATTTAGGGATTACGGATGTGATGGGCGTCAGGGTCGGGTGCGCCGAAGACTGGAATGGTCTCACGGGATGCACCGTCGTCCTCGTGCCGGATGGCGCGGTTGCCGGGGTAGACGTAAGGGGATCGGCCCCGGGGACGCGCGAGACAGACCTCATGCGCCCGGGTAACCTCGTGGAAAGGGTACACGCCATTGTGTTATCCGGCGGGAGTGCCTTCGGCCTGGACGCAGCCTCCGGAGTCATGGCCTACCTCGAAGAACAGGGGATAGGCTTTGACACCGGGTCCGGACGGGTGCCCATAGTAGGCGGGGCCGTCATCTTCGACCTGGACGTCGGAGATGCCCGGTGCCGCCCCGATAAGGAGATGGGATATAGGGCTTGCCTTTCGGCCTCCGGCGGACAGGTAACCCCGGGGAATGCCGGGGCGGGCCTGGGGGCAACCGTAGGAAAGGCCTATGGCCGGGCCTTTGTGATGAAGGGTGGGCTGGGCACGGCCTGCCTTGAAATCAAGGCAGGACCCGGGCGAGATGATAATATCCGCGTCGGAGCGCTGGCCGTAGTTAATGCGTTCGGCGACATCGTAGACCCCCAGGATGGCAGGATCCTGGCCGGGGCCTACGACCCCGCGACCCGCCAATTCCTGGACTGTTCAAGGGCTATGAGGTTTCTTGGATCCGGTGTATCCGGTGGTAGCCCGGGCTTCCCGGGAGCAGTATCGTCCACGACGCTCGTGGTTGTCGCTACCGATGCCGGGCTTACCAAGGAACAAGCCAATAAGGTGGCTCAAATGGCACATGACGGTATTGCAAGAGCGATCCGTCCGGTGCATACTATGTACGATGGAGATGTAGCATTTGCCCTATCTACAGGAAACAAGCCGGCCAATATAACTGCCGTGGGCGCCGTCGCCGCAGAGGCGGTCTCGAGGGCCATCGTGCGGGCGGTTACCACAGCGTCTTCGCTGGCCGGAATTCCCGGGGCACGGGACTTGCTGCATGATGACGGGAGGTGAGATGTCCCTGTAGCAGGCTGGACGCCCGTTCACTATAGCAACGTCCGGCACCCAATAGGGGCTGGAACGGAGGTGTAAATACAATGAAACTGACTACCAGACAGGTCGTTACGTCCGGGATCTTGACGGCGCTCACCATCGCGATGGGAGCTACCGGAATCGGGTTCATCCCGGTACCCACCCCGGCGGGGGCTGCAACCCTGATGCATCTCCCGGTGATCCTCGCCGGCATCCTCGAAGGACCGGTAATCGGAGCCCTCACGGGTTTGATCTTCGGGCTTTTCACCCTTCAATTCCTTCCCGATCCCTTTGTCGTCCTGCCCGCACGACTTCTAATAGGCGTGGTGGCATTCCTTGTCTACCGCGCGACCCGCAGGACCGCATGGGGAACGGCACTTGCCGCCGCGGCAGGGAGCGCTACGAATACAGTTGGAACCCTGGGACTTTTTACACTCCTCGGCTACGCCCCAATCTCGGGCAAGGGCGGGGTAATAGCGATTGCGGTAACCCATGGGATACCCGAGGCCATCGTGGCAGCCATAGTCATCATGCCCGTTGTGATGGCAGTTACGAAGGTGAGGGCGGGGTCGAACGTTGCAGCCGAATTGCGGAATGAATGTGAGGGCTATTCTTCACGCAGGAGCTGATCTATTTGCGGCTCGTCGTAGCCATTACGGGCGCGTCTGGTGCCATCCTGGGCATCAGGTTCCTGGAGCTGTTGCAGAGTCTGGGCATTGAGACCCATCTTATCATAAGCAAGTGGGGGCAGAGGACGATCATCGACGAGACCAGCTACTCCTTAACGCAGGTCAAGGGCCTTGCGAACTCCTGCTACGATGACGATGACCTCTCTGCCCCTCCTGCATCTGGTTCGTTTCATGCCGACGGCATGGCGATCATACCCTGCAGCATGAAGACGCTGGCAAAAGTAGCGTGTGGCCTCGAAGATACGCTGATAGCCAGGGCTGCAGATGTGACCATAAAAGAAGGCAGGCGGCTCGCCCTGGTGGTAAGAGAGGCGCCACTCAGCGCAATCCACTTAGAGAATATGCTAAAGCTGGCCAGGCTGGGAGTAACCATATTCCCGCCTGTGCCTGCTTTCTACCTGAAGCCTCAAAGCCTTGACGAGATGATACAGAATGTGGTAAAGCGAGTCGCCGCGGTGTTCGACCGGGGGGCATCCAGCCAGGCGGCATTAGAGCCGGGGCATCCGACCGAGGGATAGGTGCATCAAGGCCTGCCGCTTTGCCCGGCTAGCGCCGCTTTACCCCGCCAGCATAGAAAGCCGCTTGAAGTCCAGGATCACAAGCCACCCGCCGGAGGTCTCAATGAGCCCGGCATCTTGAAACTGATTAATCAGGCGCGTGGCCGTCTCGCGGCTTATGCCTGCAAGGCTGGCCAGCTCCTGGTGGGTCAACTTTATGTCTATCTTATGCCCCTTGCCATCCAGAGGACGGCCGTGGCGTTCCGCGAGCGCAAGCAAGAAAGAGGCAAGGCGGGCCGATGCATCCTTGAGAGCGAGATACTCTATGTGGCGGTCGACCGCCCTCAAACGCTGGCTGAGGAGCTCTATGACCTTCAACATCGTGCGCGGGCTTGCCAGGAGGACCTGCCTGAAATCATCCCTTGTAATGATTACCGCCCGGGTTTCCTCGATCGCTTCCGCAGAGGCGGATCGCGGCCTGCCATCGAGGACCGCCATCTCCCCGAGACAGTCACCCCGGGACAAGATCGCTATAGTCTTCTCTCTCCCTTCCGGGGAAAGGGTGTAGACCTTCACCGCGCCCTTTACAATTATGAACATGCAATCGCCAGGTTCGTCCTCCAGGAAAAGCGTCGCGCCTTTTGGGTAAACCCTCTCCCGGGCAACAAGCATAATGCGGGAGAAGTCATCTTCATTCATCTCAGAAAAAAGTTCGACCTGCTTTAAGAATTGCGGGTCTATCATGGCTCCAACACCTCGGGAGTCCAAATAGCCTCAAAGGCTTCGACAGGCTGGCCCGCGTGCGGGAGCCTTATCTCGCCGAAGGGGCGGGTCGCGATCCCTGACAGGGAAGCGCGTGTCGGTCCGTCGACCAGGACCACCTGAGGCCCTGCGAGGTCCTCTAGCTTGCTGGCAAGATTTACCGGCGGGCCGATAGCTGTATAATCCATACGGGTCGGCATTCCGATATTCCCGACCACCGCTTCCCCCGATGCTATGCCGATACCCACCGCAAGCCCATGTTGCAGCCCCTTGACACGCTGCATGATTTTGAATGCCGCTCTCACGGCATGCTGCTCACGGTCTTCAATCTCAACGAGAGCGCCGAAGAGTGCCATGACACCGTCACCCGTAAATTTGTCAATGGCCCCTCCTTCCTCAAAGACCGCCTGGCCCATTATGCTGAGGTAGTCGTTCAAGACCTCGCAGACCTCGACCGGGTCCCTATCGCGCGCGAAGGACGTGAAACCCCGTATATCCGCGAACATCACGGTGATAGCCCGCCGGGTCCCGCCCAACCGGGCCAGAGACGGCTGTGCCAGGATGCCCCTCACGGCTTCCGGAGCAAGGTACCTTTCGAAGGTTGCCCTTATTTGTTCCCTCTGCCTTACCTCATCCCGGATCGTAAGGCCCATGTCTATAACATAAGACAAGACGATTACGCCTACCAGGGGCATGACATCAAGCCATACCCCGTGAAGGAACAACACATAGGCGCCCAGGATGGTAGCTCCCACCATGCCGGCAAGAGGCAGGGACCTCCCGGGTGCGAGAGAGCGGCCGTTTGAACTCCCGCGCGCGTTTCGTCCCATGAGGAATGCCGACAAGATGCCGAGCAAAATGATCCCGAGGATAACATAAGGAAGGCCTGCCCGGCGGACCGTGTATCCGGAGATCAGGGTGGCAGCCAGGAGTGAATTTATCTCGGCCCCTGATACCAGCTCACCGTGCGTAGAAAGGGGTGTGGCGTATGAATCGCCAAGGCCGGGCGCCGCTACGCCGACTATGACTGCTTTCCCGGCGAATTCTCGCGGGTGAACACTGCCCGCGATCACGTCTATGTATGAAAAGGTCTTGATTGCGCCCCGCAGCCGGTAATTGATGAGGATGCTGCTCGTCCCGTCGAGCGGGGCCCTGCTCCGCTTGCTCTCCCGGAGCCCGCCGA
This sequence comes from Bacillota bacterium, assembly GCA_012842565.1. Lineage (GTDB taxonomy): Bacteria > Bacillota > SHA-98 > Ch115 > Ch115 > DUSO01. The sequence continues at coordinate 12,482 of DUSO01000041.1, read as the reverse complement.
AATCCAGGAACCTCCCGGGCATAAACCGCATGATTCCGCCAACCTGGACAGCATTGGGCTCTTTGCCGGGCCGGTCAGCATCAGGATCTCCAACTGATTGGTCAGCGTCCTGCCCCCTGGCCAGGTAGAGCCTCGCAGCCTCGACTGCGAGGCCAAAGTAGGCCCCGTCCCCGGCCACCACTGCTGCCGGCAGGCGTCTCAATACTCCGTCGGGATCCGGCACGGCCACTACATGGCCGAGCACCCTGGCGGATTGAACCAGAGCCGTCACAGGCCTTATCATGCGGTCTGTCTCAAATACCCTTGACCGCCGGGTCATCCCCTTGTCCGCGGCAGGAGTTGCGAGTACCACGTTACCTGCCTGCCTTATTGCATGTGCCAGGGCAAGGTCTCCTTGAGGGCTCTTGGAGTCAGGCTCGGCAAAGACGACGTCAAAGGCGACCACCCTCGCCCCCGCCCCCGACAGAATGGAAACGAGGCGGGCGTGCAAGGTCCTCGGCCAGGGCCACTGTCCAAGGCTCTCGAGCGAGCGCTCATCTGCCAGCACCAGGGCGACGGGCGCCTCCTCGACAGGCATCTCTCCGGCCAGGCGCACCCTCACATCGTAGGACCACAGCTCGAGCCGCTCAAAGGCCCCGCCCATATACCCGGCGATGACTACCAGGCAGATGACGAGGAATGCCCAGAACCTGCTGCGGGGGAGGATGAGAACAACGCCCCCCCTGACAATGTGCCGGCGCCCCGAAATTGTGTGAAAGGGTCCCGGGACCATATGACATCGAGTAGAAACCATATATTATGGTTTCGCCGAGTGTAGATGATTTCCTTTGCGGTTGAAAATGCCCAGCGGGGTACCCAGGAATGCGGGGCGGGCAGGACGCCCGATGGGCGGCCGGGTGCCTCGCGGCCGGCTGGATATCCAAAGGACGGCCTCGGCTAGTTTAGGAGCAATCTCGCCCCTCCGGCCAGAAGCGCGAGGCCGAGCAGCCTTATCCAGCTGAAAGGGACCTTGTCGAGCCCGAAGAGGCCGAAATGGTCGATGACCAGCGCGGTGAGGACCTGGCCGACGATGATCGAAGTGGTGGCCGTGGCAACACCCAGCTTTGGGATGCTGGTCACAACCCCGTAGACTATGAGCACCCCGAGCAATCCACCGAGGAATGTATACCATGGAGCCCCGGGGGCTGCTCCGAGGTTGCCCTTGCCCAGCTTGAGCACAAACAATATGACGACCATAGTCAAAAGCCCGATTATGTGTACTATGAAGGTCGTCTCCCAGAGCCCGACTACCTTGCCGAGACGGGAATTCAATGATCCCTGGACTGCCATGAACACGCCTGCCACAAGTGCGATAAACAGCGACAATAGCCTAAACGACACATTGCAAGCCTCCCCGGACTGTACAACTGGGACACGATGTCCGGTAACAGGAGCGCAACATCCCTTGCGCATCCCGCCACTTATTCTAGCCGCTCGTCCGGGAAGCCATACACTTTGCAATGGGGCAACACCCTGCGACGTCGTGAAACTCTGCGATGACGCACGGCGTGATCGACAGGGCAAGGCACGACCGTGTGGTCAAGGTATGGCGCAACCAGCAGGGTAAGGCACGACACCCCTGGAGACTTCCGGCCGCCGCACCAGATCGCCAAGCCTCTCCCCCGCAGGTGTCATAAGGTCAGGAATGAGCTCTGCCAGCGGCACCAGGACAAACCCTCTGTCCCACATGCGGGGGTGCGGGATTGTCAGCCTGTCCTCGTCGATGGCGAGCCCATCATACAGCAATAGATCGAGGTCCACGGTCCGCGGGCCCCAGCGGACGAATCGCTTTCTCCCGAGGGCGTTTTCGATCCCCTGGAGCACATCAAGGAGCTCTAGCGGGACGAGGTCTGTGGCGACCTCGAGGATCATATTGAGGAATCTGGGCTGGTCATGGTATCCCCACGGCTCTGTCTCATAAATGCGTGACGCCCTGAGGACCTTCACTCTTTGGTGCTCACTGAGCAGGCCTGCTGCCCTGGCCAGACAACCGGCCCGGTCGCCCAGGTTAGAGCCAGCGCCAATATATGCTAGCACAGGAGGCGCTGAAGATCCTTCAGAGGGCGGCGTCTCAGAGAGGGCCGGCATGGAAGATGAGATTGACCCCACCGGCATGACAGTCAACGCGACAGCCCCATTCATGGCAGCCCCGCTCATGGCGCTCCCATTCATATAGCTGGTTTCCCCCTGGTGATCTCGACCTGCACGTAGTCAAGGACACCGCCCAGCGCAGCATGGGGCTTTCGCACCCTCACGGTCACCTCGCGAAGGTCGTATGCAGACAGGATTTCCTGCGCTATGGTCTCGGCCAGGGCCTCTATCAGGCTGAATTCCCGTTCCTCGACGATATCCTTGACCAGCGTGTAGACGTCTACGTAGTTGACCGTCAGGTCCATATCGTCGGCCTGGCTGCCCTGGGACAAGTCTGTCACCATTTCCACGTCCACCTCAAAACGCTGGCCAAGTTCCTTCTCAGCGCTGAATACCCCGTGGTAGCCGTAGAAGACCATGTTTTTAAGCAGTATCCTGTCATCGCTCCTCATTCCGCTCCCCCTCCCGTAAAATGGCATCTGCGATCCGAGCTGCACGCACCGCCCGCTTCACGTCATGGACCCTTACGATGTCGGCTCCGCCAGCCACCGCAAGGGCCACGGTAGCAAGCGTGCCGTCGTCGCGCTCATCCAGCGACCTGCCAACCATGCTGGCAATAAAGGACTTTCGCGAGGTACCCACCAGAATCGGGTGCCCCAGGACCGTAAATTCACGAAGGCGCCTCAATATCTCCAGATTGTGCTCGAGCAACTTGCCGAATCCGATCCCCGGGTCCACTATAATCCTTTCCGGCCGGATCCCGCATGAAACCGCCCTGTCCTCTGCCTCTCTCAGGAATGAAATCACCTCTGAGACAACGCACTTATAGCGCGGGTCGGCCTGCATCGTCCGGGGCTCCCCCTGCATGTGCATGAGAACCACGGGCACATCGTGCTCGGCTGCTACCCGGCCGAGGTCCGGATCCATCCTCAAGGCGCTTATGTCGTTTATGATGCCGGCCCCCGCGCGGATAGCCTGCCGCGCGACCTCCGCCTTGTAGGTATCGATCGAGATAGGAACAGGGATTTCTTCCCGGATGCGCTCGATAACCGGGATCACCCTTGCGAGCTCCTCTTCGCACGGTACCGGTTGCGCTCCCGGCCGCGTGGATTCCCCTCCGACATCTATGATATCCGCGCCATCCGCGACGAGTGCCCTCGCATGAGCAACGGCGGCATCGGTATCAAGGTACAAGCCACCGTCGGAAAAAGAATCAGGGGTCACATTGAGGATGCCCATTATGTAGGTTCTTTCGCCGAGGTGGAGCCTGTGTCGCCCGCATTCCAGGTCGATTGAACGTCTAGCCCCGTAGTTGTGGAGCGCACGTTCTATGCTGCAAGCGATCTCCTTAAGCCCGAAAGGCTGGCGCTTGAGCGAGGCAAGGACATTCTCATACTGCCGCAGAGTGCCTGCCATTATCACGTCGGTCCTTTCAACCGATAGTCGGGCTACAGCTTCGGGCAAGGCCGCCTCGCCACCCTTGGCCAGCATCTCCTGCTTGATAAGGATAGCCGCCCGGATCGGCACTCCCGTGAGCTTTACCACCCGGTGGACAGCCTTGGAAGCCATGATCAGGATGCCCTCCGGGGAAACTCCGATGCCGGCCATTTCCTTCCGGATGCGCTCGATGTCCCGGATTTCCAGTATTCTTGCCTCAACGCCCATAGCAGATTCATTATATGCGAAACATCACCCGGCCGCAAGCGATACGGAATCGACCTTGCAGCGCGATTGTATGTGCATATATCGTATTATATATGCCGATCTAAAAAAATTCTCGTATGGCTTTTCCGACCTCTTGCCGAAATTCGTATCGAGTGGTATACTGACCATTAAACATACCTGCCCTGAGAGGGGGACACGATCGTATGGCGGTAAGAGGTGTGAGAGGCGCAATAGTTGTAGCCAGTAACTCACCCGAAGAGATCATAGGCGGCACGGCAAAGCTCCTTACCGCTATGATAGAACAGAACTGCATTAATGTAGAGGACATGGCTGCCATTATCTTCTCAGTTACTCCGGACCTCAACTCCGCCTTTCCTGCCACGGCGGCCAGACAGATGGGGCTTACCATGGTCCCGCTTTTCGGCACCTGCGAGGCAGATGTGGAGGGAGCCCCGGGCAGGTGTATCAGGGTGCTTCTCCTCATTAATACCGACAAGAAGCTCTGTGATATAAAGCATGTCTATCTGGGAGAAGCAAGAGACCTTCGGCCGGATCTCACTCAAGAATAGTTCAAGAATAGGATCCTGAATGCTGGCGGTGATATACATGATCATCATCATGAGCCCGAAGGCGACACAAGATGATATCAAGAGGGTCGAGGAGAGAATCCGTATGGCCGGACTCTCCCTGCACCTATCCCAGGGCGCGGAGAGAACTGTAATCGGAGTCCTGGGCGACGTTCGCCAGCTCCTGCCCGATTCTCTCCAGGCCCTCCCGGGGGTGGAGAGAGTAATGAGGATACTTCATCCCTTCAAGCTTGCAAGCCGCGATTTTGAACCGAATCCCACGGTGATACGGCTTCCAGGCGGTCTCGAGATCGGCTCCAGCAGGCTCGTAGTCATGGCCGGACCGTGCGCCGTGGAGGATGAAGAGACTCTTCTCGAGACCGCAAGGGCTGTCAAAGCAGCCGGTGCTTCAGTATTGAGAGGAGGGGCGTTCAAGCCACGTACGTCGCCCTACAACTTCAGGGGCCTGGGCAAAGAAGGGCTCGAACTCTTGGCAAAGGCGCGGAAGGAGACGGGCCTCCCAGTCATTACCGAGGTTTTGTCACCTCAGGATGTGGACCTGGTCGCAGAATACGCCGATATCTTGCAGATCGGTGCCCGGAACATGCAGAATTTCAGCCTCCTGCAGGCGGTCGCAAAGGTCGACAAGCCCGTCCTGCTGAAACGTGGCATGGCGAACTCTATCGAGGAGTGGCTCATGTCGGCCGAATACATCCTCTCCGGCGGCAACCGCAATGTCATGCTATGCGAGAGAGGCATCCGGACCTTCGAGACCTATACCAGGAATACCCTGGATTTGAGCGCTGTCCCCCTTGTGAAGAAGCTGAGCCACCTGCCCGTTCTGGTCGACCCGAGCCACGGCACGGGTTCTCGCGACCTGGTGCTTCCCATGAGCAAGGCAGCCGTCGCAGCGGGGGCCGACGGCCTCCTCATCGAAGTGCATCCCCGGCCGGAAAGGGCTCTTTCTGACGGGCCCCAGTCCCTGATGCCTCCTGCATTCGAAGCGCTCATGGCTGAGATACGGCCCATAGCCGAGGTGATTGGAAGGAGTGCCTGAGGTGAGTACGGATAGCGGCCCGGGTACACCAGGTAATAATCCTGACATAAGCGGGCTCACGGTTGTAATAGCCGGGCTCGGGCTCATAGGCGGTTCCCTTGGAATGGCCCTCGTGGCTGGCAGGGTTGTGCGCGAGGTCCTGGGGGTCGATGTCAAGAGAGAGATTATCGATAGGGCTGTTGCCAGGGGGGCGATCCATGGCGGGAGCACGGACATATCCCAGGTGGCTTCTCAAGCGGATATCCTGATTCTGGCTACTCCTGTGCGGGAGATTCCCCGCCTGGCACGCCTCGCGGGCCCTCATCTTCGGCCCGGGAGCATTGTCTCCGACGTAGGGAGCACAAAATCCTACCTTGCCGTTGAGGTGCCCGGGATGCTGCCGGAGACCGTTACATATATAGGCGGTCACCCTATGGCAGGTTCCGAGAAGAATGGAATAGAGGCTGCCAGAGAAGACCTGCTGAGAGGCTGCGCATACGTCCTGTGTCCTGCGGCCGGCCGGGGTGCGTCGCATCATGCAGCGCTTGGCGTCATGACGCGGCTTGTCGAGGCGATCGGCGCAAGGCCGCTAGTGATGGACCCTGAACAGCATGACGTTGCCGTCGCAGTCATAAGTCATCTTCCTTATATGTGTGCGCTGGCCCTGGCGAAGGTGGCCATGAATGCCGCCTGCAACTTGCCGGAAATCCCCGGCCTCATAGCGGGCGGGTTCCGGGATTCGACCAGGATAGCCAGCCGTGACCCGGTTGTAGGGTCCGATATCTGCCTTACGAACCCGAAACACCTCGATGAAGTCGTAGATGAATTCAAGCTCGAACTACAACAACTCATGAATCTGGTGCGGGCAGGAGATACGGAGGGCCTGCGGCAGGCTCTGGGGGAGATCAAGGCCTTCAGGGATTCCCTCGCGGCTCCCCCACTACGCGTGAAAGGGGAATTCTAGTCAGTGTATCGCGACGTACGCATGTCGGGACCGCTCAAGGGGCAGGCAGATGTCCCCGGGGATAAGTCAATATCGCACCGTGCCCTGATCCTCGGGGCGCTAGCTCATGGCATTACCAGAATCAAGGGACTGGCCACCGGCCAGGATTGCGGGAGCACGATCAGATGCCTCCGCGCCCTGGGAGTAGCGATTGAGGCTGCGGGCGACGAGTGCCTGGTCTCCGGCCGGGGGCCGGAGGGCCTGTCCGAGCCTGCCGACGTCCTGGACGCCGGGAATTCCGGGACTACAATGAGACTCCTCTCCGGTATCCTGGCCGGACGGAGCTTTTTTTCGGTTGTGACCGGGGATGATTCTCTAAGACGAAGGCCGATGGACCGGATCATAGAACCCCTCAGGGAGATGGGCGCGGCCATATATGGCCGGTCTCTGTCCAAGTTTCCACCACTTGCCATACTGGGAACCAGCCTTCGCCCGGTATATTGGGAAACCCGGATGGCAAGCGCCCAGGTTAAGTCGTGCATCCTTCTGGCAGGGCTCCTGGCGCCGGGGCTTACCTCCGTGGTTGAGCCTGCGACCTCCCGGGACCATACAGAAAGAATGCTGCGTTTCTTCGGTGCCCGGGTTGATGAATCGAATGATAGCAAGGGCCATACGGTATCCATCCAGGGGGAAGCCCGTCTCGAGGGTAGAGATTTGAGTATCCCCGGAGACCTCTCATCTGCGGCTTATCTCATTGCGGCTGCAGCAATCACCCCGGGCTCCGAGGTGGTTATAAGAAATGTCGGTATCAACCCCACGAGGACGGGGTTTCTCGAGTGCCTGACGCGTATGGGGTGTGACCTGGCCACCTTTAATGAGAGGGAATATGCGGGAGAGCCCGTGGCTGACATAGCCGTGCGTTTCAGCCAGCTCAAGGGCATCCCTGTGGAAGCCTCCATGGTGCCGAGGCTCATCGACGAAATCCCCGTCCTCGCGGCAGTAGCGACCCAGGCAGATGGCATGACGACTATTTCGGGCGCGAAAGAGCTGAGGGTGAAGGAAAGCGACCGTATAACGGCCATGGCGACGGAGCTCGCCCGGATCGGTGCCAAGGTAGAGGAACTGCCCGATGGCCTCGTCATTTCGGGCAAGACGCCCATCACGGGCGGGGTTACCTGCAAGAGCTACGGGGACCACCGGGTGGCAATGGCCCTTGCCATCATGGGCTTTGTATCGCGCGACCCGATCCGCATCGAAGGGGCTGAGTGCGTTGATATATCCTTCCCGGGTTTCTGGAATACCATCGCAGGACTTGCATGCAATGGGCATTGATGGCGAGACCGGGCTCCTGTGCCTCCTGGGTCATCCGGTAGCCCATAGCCTCTCCCCGTCCATGCACAACGAGGCCATAAGGCACATGGGCCTTAACCTGCGCTACCTGGCCTTTGACGTGACCCCGGATGCGCTGGGGGATGCTATCCGGGGGATCGTGGCCCTCGGGATCACCGGGGCCAATGTCACCATCCCACACAAGACGGCGGTGGCACGTCTCATGGATTCACTGGCCACCGAAGCGGAGATGATCGGCGCGGTAAACACCATTGTCAACGACAACGGGCGCCTCACAGGCCATAACACCGATGGATATGGCCTCATAGCCTCACTGCGCGAGATCGGGTACGACCCTCGCGGAGAAAAGGTGGTCATGGCGGGGGCCGGAGGCGCGGCCAGGGCGTGTGCCGTAGCCCTGGCCCTGAGTGGAGCCCGCGAGATCGTTATTCTCAACCGGACGGCCTCGAGGGCCCGGGATCTAGTCCGGCATGTCGAATGGGCAATAGACCACGCCGGCATGGCGCGGTCCGGGCCCGGGACCCCGGGGAGGCGCCCGGGGGCGTATTCCCTACCCCTCTCACAGGAGACGATTCGGAAGGCCACGGCTGGCGCAAGCCTCTTTATCAACGCAACGTCCATAGGGCTTTCTGACCCCGATGATTGCGTCATGCAGGACCCGGACGACATCAGGGACGATATGGTGATATGCGACCTGGTTTACTCGCCGGGCAGACCCTCCGGCCTCACAAGGCTCATCGAGATTGCCGGGGCCAGGGGAGCCAAGACGGTCTCAGGGCTCTCTGTGCTGCTATACCAGGGTGTGCGAGCCTTTGAACTCTGGACCGGCCTTGACGCGCCGGTAGAGGTGATGAGAGAAGCCCTGGTGAGGGCGGCCGGAAGGTCGCACGGCCAGTCACAGTCATAGACCCCGCCAGCCGGCTATACCCCGGGCCTGCGGGATCTGAGGCGGGTCTTGGGGAGCCTCATAGAGCCCGGGGCCGCCCTGAGGGGCGCCCAGGGCGTAAGCCTTTCTTGGCTGTTGGAAGGTGGATTCAAAATGTCTAGATTCAGGTTTTATACTGCAGGGGAATCGCATGGATATGCGCTGATATCACTGATCGAAGGGGTCCCGGCCGGCCTTGGCCTTAAGAAGGCAGACATCGACCGGGACCTCGCCCGGCGCCAGACAGGCTATGGGCGTGGCGGGCGGATGAAGATAGAGACCGACCGGGCGGAGATTCTCTCCGGAGTTCGGCACGGGCTCACCATCGGCAGCCCCATAGCCCTCATGATACGCAACAAGGACTGGGATAACTGGCGCGACGTGATGTCCCCGGACGCTCCGGGCCCTCAGGACACCACGGGCCCGGGCGCTACGGCAAAGCCGGTTACTGTGCCCAGGCCGGGCCACGCCGATTTGGCCGGGGCGTTAAAATATGGTCATGACGATATCAGAAACGTGCTAGAACGAGCCTCGGCCCGTGAAACCGCGGCCAGGGTCGCAGCAGGCGCTGTCGCCCGGAGGTTGCTCGGTGAATTCGGCATTCGCGTCATAAGCCACGTGATCCGGATAGGAACAGTAACGGCGAAGGACGTCCCGGAACGTCCGGAGGAGATTGCGAGTGCCGCAGAGGGTTCCCCGGTGCGTTCTGCCGACCCCAAGGCGAGCCAACACATGGTAGACGCCATCGAAAGGGCCAGAGAAAACGGGGACACGCTCGGCGGCATCTTTGAGGTCATCGCGACCGGGGTGCCGGCAGGGCTTGGCACATATGCTCAATGGGACGAGAGGCTGGACGGCCGCCTTGCCCAGGCCGTAATGAGCATCCCTGCAGTCAAGGGAGTCGGAATCGGGCTCGGCTTTGAGTCGGCATGTTATCCGGGATCCCAGGTGCACGACGAGATCTATTTCAAGGACGGCTTTTTGCGAAAGACAAACCATGCGGGCGGCATCGAGGGTGGCATCTCCAACGGAGAGCCTATCGTGGTCCGGGCGGCCATGAAGCCGATCCCTACCTTGTGTAACCCGTTGAATTCCGTAGATATCCTGACCGGTGAGCCTTCTCCTGCTCACAGCGAGCGGGCTGATGCATGCGCCGTGCCAGCCTGCGCTGTAGTAGCCGAGGCTATGGTGTTGATCGTGCTTTGTCAGGCATTTCTCGACAAGTTTGGCGGCGACAGCGTCCAGGAGACGAAGCGCAATCTTGAGGGCTACCTCGAGACGACGGGCCTGCGCGTAACAGCCGGTCCGGGCAAGCCGGCTGGCCTGCATAGACAGGCTGGCCCACGTGATGCTGTCAACATGCACGAGACTCGTGACCGGCGCCATCTGGAGGCGGATCCCGCATGAATATCGCCCTTGCAGGCCCGATGGCCTCCGGCAAGACGACAGTCGGCCTCAAGCTGGCGCGGCGGCTTGGGATTCCATTCATCGATGTGGACCAATTCATCGAGGAGACAACCGGCAAGAAGGTCGCGGATATCTTTCGCGAGTCCGGCGAGCCTCACTTCCGGAGCCTGGAGGAAGCGGCAATCGAGAGGCTGTCGTCGCTCCCCAACGCCGTCATCGCCCTCGGTGGCGGGGCCGTGGTGAGCGAAAAGAACCGCGACTTGCTCGCATCCCGCAGCACTGTAATTATGCTCCTCTGTTCACCTGAGGAAATCTTGAGGCGAGTGGGGAGGAACTCCTCAAGGCCTCTCCTTGCTGCCCCGGACCGACTGGAGAGAATCAAGGCCTTGCTCAAGGAAAGGGAGGACTACTATAGGTTCGGGGATTATTCAATTGATACCACGGGTCTTGCGGCCGACGACGTTGTGGAAAGGATTATTGGGTTCCTTTCCGCCACTACTGACACGCGTGGACCGGGCGGCGAACGTACGACCGGACGGGATAGCGACCGTGCGGCCGGGATGCCGAATGGCCGGGTGCTTCATCTCAGGACATCTTCCCCTTATCCGGTGTATGTCGGGCACGGGGTGATACATGAGACCGGAAGCCTACTCTCAGCCATGGCCCCTGAGCGTCCTCGCACCATTCTCGTCTCAAATCCCGTAGTCCATCTCCTCTACGGCGCCCAGGTGAGAGACTCCCTTATGCGGGCTGGCTTTGATGTCCAAGATCTCGTTATCCCCGACGGGGAGCAATTCAAGGACATGGCCCGGGTAATGTCGGCCTATGATTTCATGGCATCCCGGGGCATGGGCCGCGATACCGTCATGATAGCCCTTGGGGGAGGGGTGGTCGGGGATCTTGCCGGGTTCGTCGCGGCCACCTACATGCGCGGAATTCGCCTGGTCCAGGTTCCCACGACGCTCCTGGCACAGGTGGACAGCAGCGTCGGGGGCAAGGTGGGCGTCAATCATCCACGGGCAAAAAACCTCATAGGAGCCTTCCACCAGCCAATCATGGTCGTAGCTGATACCTCCGCCCTCCTCTCCCTGCCCGAGCGCGAATACAGGGAGGGGCTTTCCGAGGTTGTCAAGTACGGGGTCATATGGGATGCCTCATTCTTCGAATTCCTTGAGCGAAATGTCGACCGCATCTTGAATAGAGAGACCGGGATTCTCGCCGATATGGTCTACAGGTGCTGTGAAATCAAGGGAGATGTGGTAAGCCAGGACGAACGCGAGAACGGCATCAGGGCAATCTTGAATTTCGGGCATACCACGGGCCATGCCATAGAAGCCCTCGCGGGCTATGGGGAGTTAAGACACGGCGAGGCGGTGAGCATCGGCATGGCCATAGCCGCAAGGATAGCATGCAGGCTTGGACTGGTGCCGGTCCAGGATGTCGAAAGGCTCACCAGGCTCCTGGAACGTCTAGGACTACCTACCAGCCTTGCTTCTTTGTCACGGGCCAGCTCTAAAACCGTGGCCGGGCCCGGGACAGCTGGTGAATCTGCCCGTGCCATCATGGAATACATGACGCTGGATAAAAAGGCCCGCTCCGGAAGGATCAGATTTGTCCTGCCTCGTAGAATCGGGGAGGTCCTGGTGCAGGAGGTGAACCACGATGTCATCCGGGAAGTCCTTGAATGTCCTGGTAATTCATGGACCTAACCTTAACCTCCTCGGAAAGCGGGAGCCAAAAGTCTACGGCACGACCACGCTGGACGAGATAAATCAGGGATTGACGAAGTTCGCGCAAGAAAGGGGAATACAGCTCAGAATAGTGCAGTCGAACCACGAGGGCGATATTGTGGATGCCATCCATCAAGCGCTTGGATGGGCGGACGGCATAATCATAAATCCGGGGGCGTTGACCCATTATAGTTATGCCATTCGCGACGCCATAGCCGCGGTAGATATCCCCACGATCGAGGTCCACTTAAGCAATATTCACGCCCGCGAGGAATTCCGCCATACCTCGGTGATTGCCCCGGTATCGACGGGCCAGATAGTCGGCCTGGGCCCAAGGGGATATCTCCTGGCCCTCGAGGCCTTGCTAGGAGGAAAGTCATGAATAATCAACTAGGCTATCTCGGACCACCTGGTAGCTTCTGTGAGGAAGCCGCGACCAGGCTTCAAAAGGCTGCAGCCAGGCTCCTTGGCGCCGGCCCTCTCGCCGCAATCACCCTCATCCCGCAACGGACGATCCGTGAGGCTATCGGCGCCGTAGAATCGGGCGAACTCTCGGCTGCGGTAGTGCCGATAGAAAACTCCATCGAAGGCTCCGTCTCGGAGACCCTCGATTCGCTCATACACTCTACAAGCCTCCTGATCCAGGGTGAAATCGTAATCCCCGTGAGCCACAACTTGATGATTTGGACGGGGGGACCGGAGGACCGACCGCGTGGAGATGGCCGCCCAT
>DUSO01000040.1 GCA_012842565.1 Bacillota bacterium | reverse complement strand
TTTAACCTGAAGTCGCCATATATCGCTTCGGCATTATTAATGGCCTCTGTTGCCGTCATTGCATGGCTTGTAGGACAGCGCTTGCATCGAGTATCTTCCGGGCGGGGCGCCTTAACCGATCCGGGGCGCCACGACCTGATCACCAAGGCTGCCGAGCATACCCTGTTCTTGAAAGACCATCCCGGGAGGAAGCGGACATCTATTGAGCCAGCCCCACGCTTTGACCCACCCGGCAAGCAGGTAGCCCAACCTAGCCAAGCTTGGGGACATTCCTCATACATGACACTACCTCATCTATGGTCGGCATTGCGGGGATACCCCCTTTCTTTGAAGCACAGAGCGCCCCCGCTGCATTGGAAAAGTCCAGCATTCTCTCCACCTCAGGCCGATCCAGCTCTTGAAGCGAATACTCCATCCTGCTTATATGAAACAGCAACGCCCCCATAAAGGCGTCACCAGCTCCCGTGGTATCCACCACCCTGGTGTCGTAAGTCGGCAGTTGACCCGTCCCCGAAGGACACCTGTAGTAGCAGCCCTTCGGCCCGAGGGTGACCACTACCAGGCTTATTCCCATTTCGAGGAGCTTCTTGCTCCCCCTGTCGAGGTCCGGTTCTCCTGTTATAAACCCCAATTCTGCCTCCGACAGCTTCAACACATCTGCGAATTTGAGCCCCAGGGACATGCCTTCTCTTGCAGCCGCGTCATCTTGCCAAAGCGGGGGACGCCAGTTGGGGTCATATGACACAATCTTGCCACTCTCTTTTGCATATTTGACTGCCGCCAAGGTGGCGCTCCTCGCCGGCTCGTGCGTCATGGAAAGAGAGCCGAAGTGGAATATTCTCGCCTCGTCTACCAGTCCGAAATCCACCTCTTCAGCCCGGAGCAACGTATCGGCCCCGGGGTTGCGGTAAAAACTGAAGCTCCTGTCTCCCCGCTCATCCAGGTGGACAAAGGCGAGGGTAGTATTCGCTTCACTTGAAAACCTGAGACCCCGGGTATCGATGCCCCTCTCCCCCAGGACGCCTTTGAGGAAATGGCCGAACTGGTCATCCCCCACCTTGCCGATAAACGCACCTTTCCCACCCAACATGGTCAGGGCAACAAGGACATTTGCCGGAGCGCCGCCCGGGTTTCTTTCAAAGAGAACATTGCCGGAAGCAGAGTAGCCCGCGGGGGTGAAATCGATCAGCAATTCGCCCAGTGCTACCACATCAAACATTCTTACTTCTTTCATACCGGACCACCCTCCCGCCCTCTTGGCGCCATACAACATTCCCCCGTGCTACGAAGCCCCGTACTATAATGTTCGCTCGACCGGTTCGAGCCACGCTTTGAACACTGTCTCAATATTTGTAACCGGATAGTGTTTTCCCCACTCACATTGAGCAATGACCCCGCCCGCCCCGTCGTCCAACGCCCGGCGGACCCTCATCACCGCGTCATATACTTCCTCGGCAGAGCCCAAAGGCAGGATGTGCTGGGAATCAATCTCTCCCCAAAAAGTAACCTTGCCCTTGTACCGGCGGGCCAAGTCCTCGATACTCATGCGGAATATCTGTGCGTTGATCGCATCCACTCCTATTTCGATAAAGTCGCCAAAGATGTCGGCTACATAGCCGTCGGTGTGGAAGAATGCGAACTTCCCATGGGAATGAATGAGGTCGCAGTAGTCCCTATATAGGGGCTTAAATATTTCCCGCCACATCTGCGGTGAGATGAATAGTGAGTTATTAGTCCCCCAGTCATCCATAAACACTATTCCATCGACAGAAGTTCTGCACCATGATTCTACATTTTGAAGATAGTATTCATGGACCATTTGAATGAGCTTTTGTATTTCGGCGGTCCCATAGGCAAGGTCAATAAACAGGTTCTCTGTTCCCCTCAAAAACTGCAACCGCTCGAACGGCCGGGCGGCAACATCGGAAAGCATGAAGAGGTCGCTTTCCTCGCACCGGCGGTTTATCATGTCATAGTCCCGGCTTTCTATCAGATGCCATGGTAGCCTGTAGTGCGAAAGCCGAGACAAGTCTCCGAGTGCGGGCTCCTTCACCTCTCCGATTACGCCCGGCTCGCCGACCTGCCATATACTGCCCCAGTCGTCTTTATAAGTGCCCACCTGCCTGCACGCCTCGACCACGTCATCTCTCCACACCGGGGACAACTGTGGCCGGGATATGTCCATGGGATATTTTTCAATCAGCCTCTCGTACTCGTCTTTCTGAAAGAGAATAACCCATGGCAAGGTCCAGAGATCACGAGGGACCCTGTCCGGTCCCTGAAACTTAAGACACGCAATTACTCGCTCCCGTCCAGTCATAGGTGAACCCCCGGCCACGGGTGACCTACTCCAGCATGGAAACGCGGCGTCGATTCTCATCCCTTGATGGTGCCGGCCGCAGGCTGACACGGGGAATTGCCTTGATCATATCGGATGTCTCATCTATATGTATCATGACCTTATGTTATCCTTCCTTACATCGATGTAGTTGGTAGGCCTTGAGGTAGTCCCGGAAGGCGAAGTGATCCGTGCGCCCGAACGTTTTCCTCCTTCCAAGTGGTAGATAGGCCTTACATCTAGCGGGGTTCTTAAGGAGGGCGCGCCCACCGACTTGTGCGTCGAACCCAAGTCGTCGCTGGGAGGCCAAAGTTCACAAAACAGTTCGTCACACCCAAGGCGCGACCAGAGATGCCCGAGCACATACACCGTGCCGTACTCCCTTGCCTGCACGACCTCCATATCCTCAGGTCTTGATATCCCGTCTTGCCATAAGGGGCGAGCGAGGCAATGAGCCGCTCAACCTCCCCGGGGTCGAGCCTGTCGTCACGGCCGAGGTTCGCCACTACCCTGTGCCTGGGCTGGCCGTCCTTCCAGACGCTCTCCACGAGTTGGATATAGGTGTAGGTCCTGCCGCCTGACTTGGCCTTTGTCCTCTTAATGAACATCCCCTCACTATATTATATGGTCATTACCATCAAGCGTCGAGGCATATATTGCCTCATCTTTGCCACTATGTACCCACTTCCTCAAGGCCTCCACTGCGCAAATGTCACCGGGGCCCGGCGAGGTGTCGAAGTCAGCCAACGTTCCCCCTGCTAAGAGAAACGAACTCCCGAAAAAGCCCGTAAGTAAAGGATTTTAGTGGTCACAATATCTTTTGCAATATACTATGCCGGTATCCATCTATCGATTTCCATAACCCAAGCTAGATTATCTCGTTTTTAATCTTGAACCCCATTCCCTTAATTGCCAGGAGCGTTTGATGAACATACCGATCCCTGGATCTATAGACTAGGTTTCGGGTTAAAAAATAGCAGAAATGCCCGTGTCTACTACATTTCCGCTGCAAGAGGAGGGAGAACGTCGATTAGGACAAAAAGAGCGGAGTCCGCCCGTTTTATGGGGGGCCAACCGCCCGGATTTGCAAGTCTCATATATAAATAAGTCGTCCGGTTAGTCCATTATCCCCTTCTCCTTCAAAACGTTATCTACCCACGGAGGAATGATGACTCCATTTGCTATGGCCTCCTTCCTTTTGACCTCCAAGGCCATTTTCGATCTCGCCATATTAAGGACCTCTTCTGCATTGCCAGAGGGCACCACAACTACCCCGTCATCATCTCCGATGACAATGTCCCCAGGCTCCACAACAACCCCGCCGCATGATATGGGGAAGTTGACCTCACCGGGCCCATCCTTGTCGCCCCCCCGGCCTGTTACTGCCCTTGCGAAGATAGGAAAACCTAGTCTCCTATCCTCCTCAGCATCACGAACCGCCCCATCCACGATGAGCCCGGCTATGCCCTTCTTGAGCGCTGCGAGGGTCATAAGTTCCCCCCACACCGCGTTATTTACATTTCCTCCAGTATCAACAACGATGACGTCCCCGGGTTTGGCCAAGTCAATGGCTTTATGGAGCATCAGGTTGTCAGCCGGACGTACCATGACCGTAACCGCCGGACCGGCGACTCTAGTCCCAGGCGAAAGGGGCTTTATCGCTGGATCCATGACTCTAAAACGGTTCATAACGTCCGCGATATTTGATATCGGCAGTGCTCCCAAGCCTTCCACAACCTCCTTAGGAGGCCTCACGATATCCTCGACAAACCTAAAACCGATTTTTCCCCTAACTCGTCCACTCATCCTGCAATCCCCCGATCAAATTAGAGTATCACCCTTTCAAAATAACCAGTTATTAGTGGAATTCAGTCATGACCGGCCTGATGTCGGTTGTAGCCGGGATAGGGCGTCTCCAAGTGCGTCTATACCGGCAAGGAGGTTTTCCTCACTGGTTGCAAAGGAGAGGCGAACGAAACCGTCCCCTGCCCCTCCGAAGTAGCTTCCAGGTGTGACCAATACATGGGCCTCAGAAAGGATATACTTGGCGATTTCCCATGAGTTCATACCAAAGGAAGTCATATCAAGCCAATAGTAAAAGGTCCCCTCGGGCATGCAGCAATGTAACCCCTTTATCCGAGAGAGCCTTTTATAGGCCATCAACCGCCGCTCTGCGTAACGGCTTATCATTCTCTCCACCTCGGTCTGCGGGCCACGCAGCGCTTCAATGCCTGCTATCTGTGTCGAAGCTGCAGCGCATCTTGCTGACACCTGATATATCTTAGACATGGCTTTTGTGATCGATGGATTCGCGACATTGTATCCTAATCTCATTCCCGTCATTGCATAAGTTTTCGAAAAACTATTTACCGTGATGGTGCGTTCCTTGATCTCCTCGGAGAGGGAAGCGATGCTTACATGCTCATGCCCGTCAAAAACCATTCTCTCATAGACCTCGTCTGCAATGATGTAGAGGTCGTGTCTACAGGCCATCTCTCCAATCGCCAAGAGTTCGGCGCGTGTCATCACCGACCCCGAGGGATTACTGGGGGTGTTGATCATAATCACCTTCGTCCTTGGCGATACCGCTTCGCTCAGCCTATCAAGGTCGGGCGAGTAGTGAGAACCACTCTTGACCATGGGAATCTCAACGAGGATTCCGCCAGCAAGTGATACCATGTTTGCATATGGGCCGAAGTACGGCGCCAGGACGATCACTTCATCCCCGGGATCCACGGTAGCCATCACCGCGAGGTAGAGGCCAAGAGTCCCGCCGTTTGTAATGATGATCTCCGACTCGGGTTTTGCCTTAATCCGGTTGACACGCTCTAACTTGTCAGCGACTGCTTCCCTGAGTATGGGCATCCCCTGGTTTGGAGTATAGTGTGTATACCCTTCGTCAAGAGCCCTCTTCGCAGCTTCACGTATGTTTTCGGGTACATCAAAATCTGGCTCGCCTTGGACAAGGCGGTAGACTTTAATGCCTTCCGCTTCCATCTTTCTTCCCATGGCCAGCATTTCCGCTACTGCCGACGGATGGATAGCTTCAGCGCGCCTCGATATTGGATTTCGCTGCATCTTCTCTCACCTCGTTCCAAGTTTATCGTTCTTTCATGCTTCGGTCGTCGTCTCCTTTCCCATACGCCTTCTGCGCCACCTGTTTAGAATAGGCGCGATGAAGTATAAGAAAGAGGCGATAAGCAACACAGCCGTGATCGGCCTTGTAAAAAACCCCAAGAAGCCGTGCTGGCTCATCACCAGCGCCCTCCTTAAATTTGCCTCCAGCATCGGGCCAAGCACGAGCGCGATAACAACCGGGCTAAGTGGAAAGCCGTAGTTAGACATGAAGAACCCCACGATTCCGAAAACAATTAAGGTCCAGACATTCGAAAACCCCCCGAGAACAATGGCACCGCTGACACAAATAACAATGATTACAGAAGACAATGTCGAATATGGAACGGCTAATATCCTGACCACAAGCCTGACGATCACGAACGAGAGAAGCACCATTAATATATTGGCCATGTACATGCCTGCGAAGATGGAATAAACCACATCAGGGTTCGTCATAAACAGAAGAGGGCCAGGCCTCAATCCATGGATTAGGAAGGCCCCGATCAGGACTGCGGCCGTGGAGCTCCCAGGAATCCCGAGACTTAGGAGGGGAACCATGGCGCCTCCGACCGAGGCGTTGTTAGAGGTTTCGGGGGCTGCTACCCCTTCCAATATCCCGGTTCCCCATTTGGATGGATCCTTAGATAGCCTCATCTCCTGGTTGTAAGCAATGACCGCCGCTGTAGAGGCGCCCACACCGGGGAGTATCCCTATCCAGGTTCCTATAAGTGAAGATCTAAGGATCAGCCACTTCATGCGGACGAGTTCGGCCAGGGTGAGGAATTGTACTTTAACCCTTGCATATTGAGATCCCACTGTGCGTCCTGCCGGCTTATCTATCTGCTTTAGGATCTCACTTATGGCAAATAGCCCTATAATTGCCGGGGTGAAGGGCACCCCGCTCTTTAGCAGGTTAAGACCGAAAGTGAATCTATCGGCACCGCTTATAGGATCTATTCCGATAGTTGCAAGGAACAGTCCGAGCAGAGCCGATATCACTGCCTTGAGTTGAGACTGGGTGCCGACGCTCGATACGCACGACAAGCCCAGCACGCATAAGGCGAAGTATTCAGGAGGCCCGAATTTCAGTGCAATCTGCGCGAGTTGAGGAGCAAGCAACTGGAGGATCAAGACCCCGATGATGCCTCCGATGCCTGAACACAGCATTGCCGTCCCAATGGCCTTCCCTGCATAGCCTTTCTGCGTTAGCTCATAGCCATCGATCGTCGTCATTACGGAAGATTCGGTACCAGGGATACGAAAAAGGATCGCAGTTATTGACCCGCCAAAGACTGATGCGCAGTAGATAGCTGTAAGCATTACAAGCGCCTTGTCTGGATCCATGGCATAGGTCAGGGGTAGCAAGAGAACAATTCCTTGGATAGAGCCCAGACCCGGAACCACTCCGACTATGAGTCCTGCCATAGTGCCGACTAACAATGGTAGGAGACCGCTCAGGCGGCAAATTGACATCAAGGCTGTAAGGAAAGGGCTAGACATGGGTGACGCCCCCTTCTAAGAGACTTCCGGGCATTAGCGAGCGACTCGGGATGATTCCCCCACTTCTACTGGTACAGCAGCATACTTAGAGTCCTGAAAATCCCCATCCCACGAGGAAGCGGCGCGTACACAACTCTCGTGAAGAAGAAAAACAGTGCTATAGTCACAAGCACAGGTGTGAACAAGAGGGGTCCGGCCCGCCGAACTCTAAGGATGTAAAGATAAAGTACCTGAAATACAACGGTCGCAAGAAGAAAGCCAAGGACCTGTAAGCTCGCCAGGTACAATAGCAGAAGGATAATGCATACACCCGGACTGCCTAAAGGCAGGGCGCCCTTTTGAGTCCTTAGGTCACCTTTGGACGAAGCAGGTGCATGGGTTTGTTTACCCTTATCCGCCGAAAGGGCCAGAGCTATGCCGCAGATAGACATCATGGTGAGTATTACGGTAGGCCAGAACCCAGCACTTGGCCCTCGGGTAAAGCTCATGCGTGGTATGCGCTGGGCAACGGCTATGAGAAGAGCCGAGAGCAGAGCCAGAGACGTACCGATCATTCTGTCTGTGTTCATCTCATCACCGCCAAGGCTGGCCCGGCCCATTTCAGATGCTGGCCGGGCCAGACGATTAACTTAGGAATGGCATCAAGTAGTTGCAAGCACTACCTGATTGTATATTTCCGATTGGTGACGACACTACTTTGCCTTTAGATAACCGAGCTTCCTTAACACAGACGTGTATGTTTCTACTTCCTTTTTCATGCTAGCCGCAAAAGCTTCGGATCCAAGGAACCCTCCCGGGTAGAGGTCTAATAGGCTCTCACGCTCATATGCCTTATAAATCTTCCCCTGCATGGCCTTAGTAAACGCGTTCTCCAGCGTTCTTACGACCTCATTTGGTGTTCCCTTTTTGACAAAGAAACCCCGCCAGAGCATAGGAACACTCGCGTATCCCATCTCTCCCATTGACACTACGTCAGGAAATCTCTGAAGTCGATTTTCAGAAAGGACCAGGATGGGTCTCATCCTCTTGCTCTCAATCAACTCCATTACCACCCCGGGTTCTTCGTAAAGGGCGTCGATATGTCCCCCTAGCAGGGCCGCCTGGGCCTCCCCGCCTGATTCGAATGAAATCAATTTCACATCAATGCCGGCTTCCTGCATCAAGATGGAAGATGCGATTTCATCAATGCTGAGCGCGCCTACAATCCCCCAGTTCAGTTTTCCCGGGTTCTTCTTTGCATAACTGACAAGGTCCTGCCAGGTCTTGAAGGGACTCTCCTGCCGGACTACGATTGACCCTATGTCGACGTGTGCCCTGAGGATCGGTATCCAATCCTCAGGCATGACGTTGACTCTACCACTTAGGGGATTATTGTAGATAGAGGTTGGGGTTGCACAGAAAACAGTATAACCGTCGGCCGGCTGACTCTGGACATAGTTGGTTGCCTCGACAGTAGCTGCACCGGGCATATTGACCACAATAATCGGGACCCCTAAGATTTTCCGCGCATCGAGGGCAACCATGCGCGCTAGGATGTCCACTCCACCGCCAGCCCCATACCCGACAACTATCTCTATGGTCTTGGAAGGGAACTTCTGCTCCGCACTCGAGCCCATGCTCAGGATAGCAATGCACGAGATTATGACAAAGAAAATGAGATGTATTCTACCTCTCGACATTACCAAGCACCTCGCTTAATCTGCATGATTCTCCCGTACTTCTACGATTCCGCACCCTTGGCGACTCTGTGCCTCCCATCTTATGCCCCACTATCACCCCCGGCCCACTATTGATTCCGTAGCCCGTTCGGCAGCCTGTCCCGAGGCCGTGGCCGCGGCATGATGACCGCATGGCGATTCCCTAAACCTCGCTACCTCTTAACCCATATTTCGCAGGTAGCGTCTTCCAGTTAGCCATTTTTTAGGCCCACTGTCTGAGTGGGCTCTTGTCACACATATATGTCCGTGCTAAAACCTGCCAGCCTAAGCAGGCGGGCTGGTCTTGA
>DUSO01000039.1 GCA_012842565.1 Bacillota bacterium | reverse complement strand
TGGCGGGCGGAATTATGCCGGCCTGCCAGGGAAGGAGTGCGCTTGGCGGGGGAGGTGGCATCGGGGTGGATGCTATAGTCTTAGCCGGAGCAGATAATAACGGGAGGCTAAAGGATGTGGACCCGGCGGCATACGAGGCCTTGATCGATATAAACGGGAGGCCTATGCTGGCCTATGTTATAGATGCCATGCTGGGGGCCAGGGAGGTAGGGAGGATTGCCGTGGTTGGGCCAGGAGAACCAATCAGGGCGGCCCTCAGTGATGTTTCGCCTGAGATAGCGGGGGCATTGGGCGGGAGGATCATCCTGGTGAACTCCAAGGGTTCAATTTTCGAAAATGTCGTCGCAGGCATGCAGCATCTTGGGGCTCGCGACCTCGTCCTGCTGGTAACGGCAGATCTTCCTTTGCTCACGGCCAGCGCAATAGATGATTTCATCGCCCGGTGCCGGGCTCGCGGCAACGCTCACGTGTATTATTCAGTCATAAGCAAGGATACCAACGATGCAAGGTTTCCCGGCATGAAGAGGACATATCAGAAGCTGGCGGAGGGGGTCCTGACGGGTGGGAACCTCACCGCAATCCATCCTGATGCCCTCGAGGGTGCAAAGAGGCTCATTGAAATGGGGATAGCCGCCCGCAAAAAGCCATGGTTGATGGGCGTGGTGTTGGGTCCCAGATGCCTCCTCAAATTTGTGCTAGGATGCCTGCGCATCAAAGACGTGGAGGATCGGTTCAGGCAGATGACGGGGCTGACCGGCTATGGGGTGATATCTCCCTACGCAGAGATCGCAGTCGATGTGGATAAGCCGAGCCACCTGGAGCTTGTCAAGGCTTATCTCGCCCGCGGGACCGGGGGGCTTGGGGACTCTCCGGGGACGGGCTCGCCTGGAAAGGGGGCCGGGAATGGTGGGCAGGCTGTCTAGAAGCGAAAGGCTCGTCGCAATGACGAAGTACCTGGCTGATCGACCGCACTCGATCGTTACGCTAAGCCGCTTTATGGAGCTATTTGGGGCTGCCAAGTCAACAGCCAGCGAGGACGTGGCAATCCTCCGGGAGACCTTTGATAACCTGGACCTCGGCAAGATCGAGACCATCTCGGGTGCAGCAGGCGGCGTCAAATTCATCCCTTTCCTTGCAGAGGAGGAAATCTCCAGGGTCTCCAAGTGGCTCGCCGGAGAACTCTCCTCCCCCACGCGACTCCTGCCAGGCGGATTTATCTATATGACCGATATCCTCTTTTCCCCGCGGCATGTGTGGAAGGCGGCGTTGATATTCGCCACGAGGTTTTGCAGCCTCTCGCCGGATTGCGTGCTAACGGTCGAGACCAAGGGCATACCCCTTGCCTTTATGACGGCCTGGGCACTCAATGTTCCTCTCTCTATAGCCCGCCGTAATGCGCAGGTGACGGAGGGCCCTCTCGTCACTATCAACTATGTCTCGGGTTCCGCGAGACGCGTGGAGACCATGTCCATTGCACGGAGGGCCATTCCTGAGGGCTCGAGTGTGCTTATAATCGACGACTTCATGAAAGGGGGAGGGACTGCGCACGGTATGGTCGGCCTCGTGAGGGAAGTCGGGGCTGAGGTGGCAGGCATCGGGGTGTTGATTGAGACGGCGGAACCAAGGGAAAAGCTGGTGAATGACTATTTATCCATCCTTGTGCTGGAAGGACTGGATGAGGAAGCCGGGCGCATTTTCATACGACCTACGGTCGAGCGCCTGAGTTAATTTCTCATGGATTAAGAAGGAATTTAAGGAAATAGATAGAAATATACTCCTGAAAATACCATGGCGTGCTGGAGACCCAGCCACAAGCCATGTTTTCAGGAGGGGAACCGAGATGAAGATTACGGGCGTAAGGATCAGGCGGTTCAAGGGCGATGGCAAGACAAAGGGGGTAGCGGCTGTCACCTTTGACGACGAGTTTGTAGTGAGGGACATGAGGATCGTCGACGGCAGCAACGGGCTCTTTGTGGCGATGCCGGCGCGCAAGACCCCGAACGGTGACTTTCGCGACATTGCCCATCCCGTAACCGCCGAGGCGAGGGCGGCTATCCAGGCGGCGGTCCTGAAGGAGTACATCGAAGGCATGGACGGGAATGACAGTCAATATGGCACGTCAACCGGTGTAGGTGACCTCGATTAGCTCTGGATCTGTGCGCACCGGGGCGGCCAGTTCTGCGCCCGCCGGGGCGGCTGCGGGAGGTAACGGCTCCGGCAGGTTGGAGCTGCCCCGGGGGGCCGATAGCAGCAGACATGACGCTGTGACGGTGCGCCACGGCGCCCCGGCGGTGCCAATTGACAACACCGTACGACTTTGTTATATTTTACAGTAGATGAGGCGGGTTTCGCCGCCTCGCTGGGGCGTAGCCAAGCGGTAAGGCACGGGACTTTGGATCCTGCATGCGTAGGTTCGAATCCTACCGCCCCAGCCAAACCTGCGCTATCGCCCCGTCCTTGGGCCGCAGCCGTCATGTAAAGCGTAGACCATCCGTAGTCCATCAGATTTCGACAAGCTCAACCTTCCCCCACGCTGTGAGGTCATCACCCTTAATGATGACCACTCCCATGAGGCCGGGTATGGACTTGGCCCATTCAACGGCAGGCCCGAAGTCCTCCGGTGAATTCACGAGGTTTCCAACGGCGGTCGCCGCGGCATCTGCCAGTGCCGCGGATCCGGCGATGACAACCGTAGCGTCAGAGGTGCCCAGACTAAGGGATGGGCCTACAGTGCCGGAGGAGGTGGAGATGCCGATTGGCGTATCGGCCGGGTCGACCTTGATGCCAATTCGATTTGAAAATCGCGATTTTCCTGCAAAGATAGCCACCGTCCTCTCCACCCGGCTTTTGATGAATATGTCGCCCCCGTTCTCAACGATGATTTGCTTTGAGTCCTCGAGCAAGGCCCTCCCTACCATTTCGGCAAAAGCCCCGGCTACGGCTGCCATCGGCCCGACAGATGCCATGGATGCGGCCTCGGCCATGGTCCTGGCGATGGGTGGTGCATCCTGCCGGACCGGGTGCGGGGTGAGAGATACATAAAACGCCGGGTCCCGGACGATATACTGCTCGAGGCTTCTCATCTCCCGGCTCACCAGGGACCTCACGTGTTCGCAGAGCTGTGCGGCCCGGACCGCAAGTTCTATGTCTACGGCCACATAGAGGTCGGTTTCCTTGACCTTGACGTTGAAGTGCGTGAGGTCCCGGCTTTTCATTATATTGCGATAGACCCTCTCGACATAGCAGGAGTTCATCTCAATTCACCCGGATTGCACGAACGGGGCAGACCTGAATACATAGTTCGCAGCCCAGACATTTCTCCGGCCGGAACTTCAGGGTCATCTCCGGGCGTCTTAAGGTTAAGGCACCGGATGAACAGGTACCTGTACAAACCCCGCAATGGATGCATTTTGTCATGTCTGGTGCAATTCGCCGTAATGTCTCGATCATTGCCATATGCCTCCGGTCTCGCATCGCCGCGTTTCCTTCGCCTCAATGCCCGGCCGCCAGGCGGGCAGGTCCGGATTCTTAGCCGGCGGGCTCCATCTCTTTGCCATTCATTTCTTTCTCTTTGCCAGATGGTTCCACCTCTTCGTCGCGGGGCCCTGTCCTCTCGTCCAGGGCCTTTAACCTTACCCCCGACCCTACGGTCGGCAGGGGCTGGACTGGTTCCGTCAGGAGAAACCTCCCTTGTTGTATCCAGGACTTGAGTATCTCTGCTATCTCTTTTGCCTTTGAATAGCTCGATAGCGGGACGGTGGGCACATCCTTGCCGAGAACCCTTATGCTCCCCGACTTCAATTGGGCGTAGCTAACCTCGCAGAGGATATCGGGTTTCCGGTTGGGATAGTCCCGGCTATAGTCCACAACAGGAGCGAAGATTTCCTCGTCACTTACGGCCGTATAGTTCAGGATTTCCTCATCGAGTATCGGAATAGGCACTCCGATCCCTACCATAAGCGTTGCCCCGTACCCGATGAAGCTCGCCCCGACAAGCCATTCAGGGCTCATCCCTTTGAGATCTCCGATGACTGCAAGTGTCCCGGCACCGCCTCTTGGCACACCATTCGGGCCCCTCGGTGTCTCCGGCGCGTGCTGGGTGCCGTGCCATGCGACATAGCCTATGCCTCCACCGAGGAATATCCTGGTGCCCACCCCGGTAGTCCTGTAAAGGGGGTCGTTCAGAAGCGGGCTTAGCTGCCCCGCGCTGGAGTAGCTGGCCGATCCCAGGTTTGGCTTGAGGACACCCATGTATGTATATAGAGGCCTGTCAGACAGATTCACCGCTACATTGTAGTTCTGGTATGCATTCCTCGGGTTAAAGAGCACGGCCTCGTTCAAGTCATGGATGGTGATCCAGGTACGCAGGCTCTTTCGAGGATAACAGTCGGTCCCGTATGAGGTTGCGACCAACTCCACCTGTTTGCCTGCGACAAGGTCGTGAATGACGTGGCCCCCACCGTAGGAGAATGCTCCGGGGTATGGGTCATTGAGCGGGTCATCGTCCCGCAGCTCGGTTGCTCCGATATAGGCGTCTACAGCAGCGAGACCTGCATATGCCCTGACCCCGTTGAGCCAGACCTTCTGCATCTTGATCCGTGGGCTCGAGTGACCGAAATTCAGGAAGGCGCCGGATGAGCACATCGCCCCGAAGGTCCCCGTGGTCACCACATCTATTTCCCGCGCGGCCCTCTCAGGACCCTTTTCCCGGGCGATAGAGATGACTTCTTCCGCTGTGACGACAACTGCTTTCCCTTGCTTGATTTTCTCGTTGATTTCTGCGATAGTCCGTTTTACCGGCATCTGGTCGCACCTCCCCAAAACCTTCTGCGTGCCGGACTTGTATCTGCCAGGTCGTGTGCAGGGCGCAGGTTGTATTCATGTCGCGAGCGCCTGCCTGACTTCAAGGCCGTTGGTAACCTCCAGGACGATATCCGTATCCCCCATTGGGAATATATGGACACCAGCGACCTGGTCACGAATCTCGGCAAAGAGCTCCCGTGCCAGCTCAACTCCCGCGCGCCTGCCGCCGAGCCTTACGCGCTCCCGGACAGTATCGGGGATCACCACTCCCGGTACCTTTTCGTGGAGATAGACCGCTATCTCGTAACTTTTCAAGGGCAGAATGCCATAAAGGACCGGGACCTCGAGATACGCTGTCTTCTCCCTGAAGCGTTGCAGGGTCCTCAAATCATAGACGGGCTGGGTCTGGACGAACTTGGCTCCGGACCTCACCTTGTGCTCTAGTCTCTCCACCTCTCGGTCAAGATCTTGCGCGGACGGGTTGGCTACAACCCCTACAAAGAAGTCCGGGACACCCGACAGCTTATTGCCGCTCGCGTCATAGCCGTTATTCAAGGTCTCGGCCAACCTGACCAACCCTGCTGCGTCTACATCAAAGACTGCCCTGGGACATGGGTTATCAGGGTGGTTGCCGGATTGAGCGGGCCGGTCCCCTGTGATTGCAAGGAAATTCCTTATCCCGAGTGCAGCAGCCCCCAGGAGGTCTGATTGAAGGGCGATAGAATTCCTGTCTCTACATGTAAAATGGACTATTGTCTCAACACCCAATTCCTCCTGTACTATGTGTGCAAGGGCTACAGGACTCATCCTCATCTTGGCCATAGGGCTATCAGCGATGTTTACAGCATCCACCACTGAGCTGATCTCGGCTATCCTGGAGAGCACCCGCGATGGGTCCGGCCCCCGGGGCGGGTTGGTCTCGGCGGTGATGACGAAAAGGTTGTTTGCGAGCTTATGGCGCAAAGTTGCTACATACATTGGACGATGCTTAATACCCATGCCTACGGCCTCCCTGTCGTTGCCTCGCGCAACAAGGCTTCTGATATAAAGGCTTCAATCGCTCCTTCCGGGTCAACCAGTGCTCCGAACCGCCTGGCAACCGACCGGATTTCCTCGTATACATTTGCATGCTCGAGGTCGCCTGCCATGCCACGCAGGTCCACATTGCCCGCATTGTCACGCCCGGTCATGTAGCCCGGCGCGCCAGGCACATGCACAAAAGCCCTGCCCCAAAAGGCCTTGAGTCCGGCTTCCACAGCCCTCGGACTCCGGCTTACCAGCACCAGCGGAACGTCAACTACTTGCTGGATGGCGTTTACGACCCGGCGCATACTATCTACGTCATCCCGGCCAGGTATATCAACCCTCACGAGTAAGATGTTCGCACCTCGAGCTACCTGTTCCCGGGCCTTATGACTTATGGCATCCATATCATTCTCTTTCAGGCTGCCTGCGACCTCGGGGTTGCGCCAGGAGTCGATCTCGTCCCCGAGCACCGGTAAATTGAGTGGATCGTCTACCGTAACCGTTCTACCACGACCGGCAAGCCTGAGCGGGGTCTGCCGGGAGAAGGGATGGGGCATCCTACAGGGCCCCGCAGTTGCCTTTCGTGCATGCCCCAGAATTGTCGAGACTTGCCTACGTATGGCTGAGATGTGCTCCGGGGTCGTCCCGCAGCAGCCGCCGATGATACAAGCGCCGGCCTCTACCAGCATCCTCGCATGCCGCGCCATTTCCTCCGGAGATTCATGATACAGGGTTTTTCCGTCATGGAATTCCGGCAATCCGGCGTTGGGTTCAGCGGATATCGGCACCGTGGCGGCTTCTGCCATCTCGCGGATGATGCCCACCATCCCGGCAGGCCCCGTGGAGCAGTTGGCACCTACCGCGGCTGCACCGAGGGCCTGGAGCACGGTAACTGCAGTAAGGGCATTTGTGCCCATGAGCGTCCTGCCGCCGTGTTCAAAGGTCATGTGGCATATTACCGGGAGACCGGTGGCCTCCCTCGCGGCCATCACTGCTGCCTTTGCCTCTCCCAGGGCGGACATGGTCTCGATGCTGATCAGGTCTGCGCCTGCCTCCCGGAATGCCATGGCCTGTTCCTTGAATGCCTCATATGCCATGTCAAAATCCATTTCTCCAAAAGGCTCCATCAAGAGGCCAGTAGGCCCCATAGAAGCCGCAACCAGGACTGGCGTCCCCCGGGCCGCCTCTTTCGCCAGCCTGACCCCCTGGTAGTTGAGTTCGAAGGCCCGTTCAGAAAGCCCGTATCCCGCGAGCTTGATGCGATTGCCCCCGAAGGTGTTGGTCTCTATTATGTCGGCCCCGGCGCGTATGTAAGCCCGGTGGATATCCATGACGTGTTGTGGATGGCTTAAGTTCCACAGCTCCGGGCATTCCCCGGGCATCAGCCCGTATGATTGGAGCATTGTTCCCATTGCTCCATCGAGGATGATCACGTCCCGGCCCGGGATCTCCTGTCTTAACAGCCCGATAAGGCGATTGGCCTGGTCTCTCTCGACGCATGTCTCCTGGGTTGTCACTTTCCTTCTCACCCCGTATTATCGCCCCAAGGCAACATATAGAACCCCACGTAGAACTCCGTATAAAACTTTTCGGCCCCTCCCGAGATTGGGAGAGGCCGTCCGCATGCATCTATTCAGGACATCCTCCCCTCCCATCTCTCAGAACAACCGTCTCGCGAAATCCATTGGATTCACGCAAGACCTCGCTCTGCAGGACTTGGCACCACTGCGGCAGATGAGCCGCCGGTTGCCGGGCTTCATCGGGCCAGTCCCTCCGCCACTCTTGATGCGAGGTTAGGTCGTATGTATTTATTAGCGCCATTATATTCTGGTTGAGGTGGTCCTGTCAAGGAGAATTTTGGGGAGCCATCCGTGCTGCATCCGTGTTGGCACCGTACCAGAGTACAGTTAGAGCTTTTGAAACGGCCAATTCCCCGCCGATGCCAACCCTCGGCGCGGCCAAACCTCCACACCGCCGGCCCCTCACACCGGCTCCCACGATGTCACACTTTTGCCGCCTCGCCCATAAGATATAGCGGCTAGCCGGGAAGCCGACAGCATATCCCGGCCGGGCCTTACACCTTTGAAGGAGAGAGGAGGAATCTAGATGCCTGAACGCCCGATGTGGGATGGTCACTGGTGGTGGTGGATCATCATCATCCTCATAATCTTCTTCTTTTTCTTCTTCTTCATCCCCAACTAAGCTGCAATGCTTAAGGGCTTAGTCATGGTGACGGAGAGGATATCCTGACAAGACAAGGCGGGGGCCCGGCTGGTGCGATGGGCGGGGCCCCCGCTTTGTTGGCGACGAAGGCCTGGCATTCGGGTCGTGAAGGGATCTCTGCACCGGGTGCAGAATATAAGTATGCGGGCATTCCCGCAGAAGTATGCGGGCGCCCTGGCAGGAGAGCATTCTCCTGATTTGGATGCTTGAGTGGTCATACCAGAGGACTTACGGGGCGGGGTCACATGGGGGGTATATGAATGAGCTTGAAAGGTAAGAGAGTCGGCATTTTGGTAGAACAAGGCTACAATGAATTCGAGGTCTGGTATCCATTCTACAGGTTTAAGGAGGAAGGGGCGGATGTTAAGGTAATCGGCACGGGGAGTTCCGATACGTATGAGAGTAAGGTGGGCCTGCCTATTCGTCCTGATGTGACTGCAGACCAGGTTTCGGCGGGTGAATTCGACGCTGTGATAATCCCGGGCGGGTGGGCCCCGGACTATCTGAGACGCTACGACTCGGTCCTAAAACTGGTCCGGGATGTGTATCAGAAGAATAAAGTCGTTGCGTCAATCTGCCATGGGGGCTGGGTTTTGGCCTCTAGCGGCATCCTCAAAGGGAAGAGGGTCACCTGCTTTTTTGCCATCAAGGATGACGTGAGGAATGCAGGGGCTGAATACGTGGACCAGGAGGTCGTGAGAGACGGTAATCTCATTACATCGCGTAAGCCCGAGGACCTGCCGGCTTTCTGTCGAGAGATAATCGGAGCCCTGAATGAAATGTCCCGTTAGCGGAACTTCCTAATCAAGGCGTATCAAGGCGCCTCCAAATAGGGTGGGGTTGCACCGGCGAAGGCCCGTGCGCCGGGACCGAGGGTAACCGTAGTAGGCACATGCAAGTCGCAATGACATGCAAAAGCCTTTGCCCGGGCATCCTCCCCGACAAAGGCTTTTCGGTCGGGGCCACCCGGCACGAACGGAGCATCAACGAAGGAACCCCGTGATTATGGTATCTATTGCTTGCTTCTCCGTTAACCCCAACGACATCAGCTTTATGACCTGCTCTCCCGATATCTTGCCTATCGCCGCCTCGTGTGTTAGTTCTGCCTCCGGGCTCGTTGCGATCAGCTCGGGCAGAGACCTTATCTCTGCCGAATCCATTATTATGGAGTCACATGCCACGTGCCCCCGGCACTTAGTAGCCCCGGTCAAGGAGGCCCGGAACACCTGTCGGGACGAGTCCTGAGCCACAGAACGGGCCAGCACTTCGGCACTGGCCTCAGGGGCTTCGAGCGCAACAGATATGATCGAATCGGCAACCTGCCTGCCATGGGTCAGGAGCCTTTCGCTTATGACCAGCTTTGCCCCTCTCCCGACCCTGGCTTCGGTTATTCTTCTACTGCTGTCTACTCCCCTGATCTGGACCAGCTCGAGTTCCGCGTATGCCCCGTCTTCAAGCGTCACGATGGTCTTTGGATTCAGTATCCTCTCGCCTGTTCCTTCGCCTTCCCCGTAGTGTTTTTCAACATAACGGACTCTCGCGCCCCGTCTGATGATGAATTCATGAATCCCGTCATGCTCGGCTGCACCGGAGCCCGGGTTATGGATGCCACACCCGGCGACTATCAATACATCTGAGCCTTCACCCACGTCAAATGTATTGTAAACGAGGTCGGTCATGCCTGAGGCTGTCAACAGTACCGGTATGTGAACCGATTCGTTCTTGGTACCCGGTCTCACCAGCACGTCGATACCGGGCTTGCCGTCCTTTGAGACAATCTCTATATTCTGCGTGGACAGGCGGGATAGGAGGTCACCATTTTTCCTGATGTTATATGCCCCCTGGGGCACACCGTGGAGGTCGGCTATCGTTTCGAGGAGCCTCTCATCTATAGCATTCAGCTTCATCAAGTTCCCCTCCGCATGAGGCCCTCCACCGGCAGGCCACATCATCACGTATCATAGGCCATATCTCGTCTGCGTCTCCCTGTTGTTGAATCCTCCCGTCCGACATCAGCAGTATCTCATCCGATGCCTTAAGGAATCTCTCGTTATGAGTTATCACTATGGTGATGCCGTCCTTCTTGTTTTTCTGCCGGTTGGTAATGACCTCCAGGAGGCGCTCAAAGGTCCACAGGTCCACACCCGCCTCGGGTTCGTCATATATTGCAATTCTAGGATCGCGGGCCAGCATCATGGCGATCTCGAGCCTCTTGAGCTCTCCGCCCGAGAGCCGCCCGTCCGCTTCCCGCTCCGCATAATCTCGCGGGCAGAGGCCTACTACCCTGAGAAAACGCTCCATGTTCTCCCGGTGGCTGGTCCTTGTCCCTCCCATTTCCTGTCCGGCCGCAATGTTAAGGAGGTCGCGCACTCTGAGCCCCCTGAACCTTACGGGGTTCTGGAAGGCATAACCAATTCCCATCATCGCCCGGTCGGTAATATTCGAATCTGTAATGTCCCGGTCATCCATGAGTATCCTCCCGGAAGACGGGCGATAGATACCCATGATAAGCTTGGCGAGCGAGGTCTTGCCACCGCCGTTGGGGCCCGTAATCGCGTACATTTTCCCGCTGTCGAAAGATGCTGAGACATTGTCAAGTATCTCGACCTTTTCACCACTGCCGTTATCACCTGAGACAGTGACTTTGTCTATGCGCAACATGGTTATCACCTTCAGTAATCATGATAATTCACAAGTGGCTGCCTATGTCATCCCCCGTCGCCATTACTGGCGGTTGCCCTTTGGCGCTGTTGCTGACGGCGGCTCCTGAAACGGCCCCGCTCCCGGCGCTGATGCCCGTGCCTGTGATGCCGGAGAACACAGCTCCGAAAGGGTTATAGAATCAAGTGTCTCCACCATGCTATCGCGCAACCTGAGCCATGCCTGACGGGTGAGACAGGACTGTTGTCGCTCGCAGCATTCTCCGTCCTCACCGGTGTCTACACATTCCACGGGTGAAATAGGTCCCTCTACCGCCCTTAACACATCTCCCACAGATATCTCCGAGGGGTCTCGTGCGAGGAGGTACCCGCCCTTTGCGCCCCTCACGCTTTCTACCAGCCCCGCCTCTCTGAGAACCCTGAAGAGCTGCTCCAGGTATTGCATCGATATGCCTTCTCTTTCGGAAATATCGCGCAAGGGAGTTGGAGTCGATGAATTGTTCATCGCCAGGAAACACATGGCGCGCAAGCCATATTGACCTCTGGTCGAAATCCTCATCGCTAACCTCCTCAAGGAGGCATGGAGACCTGCCTCCTTGATAAACCTGAGTAAGTTAATCAAGTATATCCGTCTACAATTCTATTGCTTGTGTAACGGGGTGTCAATATGATGGCCCACAGCCCCACGGCCGTGGATAGCGCCCGGTCGACGCCTGGCCGCCTCTCACGCTACGGGGCGGCGCTCATACGTATAAGGTGCTCTGGTCTTTGACCCGAGATATCTGGCGAGGATTAGCCCGCTGCCCAGTTGGAGTCTGACGAGGTCTCTTATGGGAACAGTCTCATAGTCGAGGGTATCCTCCAGCCACGCGGACTCAGTTGATATCTTACTGTCCAGTTGCCTCTCGATCTCCCCAAGGATATTCCTTGCCTGGATATCCTGAATTGTACCCAGTGCTTCCCGGGTCAAACGCCACAGCATCCCGACGGTCAAGAGATCTTGGAATCGAGTCAGGATAAGACTGTCGAAAGCTTCGGCCTTGGTTGCCGGCCGTAACAGGCTATGATCGGTCAACGCCCAATGCCATTCCGCCTCTATTGCTATGAAATGGTGCCTGAGGCTATCCTCGATAGCCCCGGCAAGCGGGGAGGAGAGGTCCGGCAGCCGGGCTTTCAGACGGCTGAATTTGTCATTTATAAACCTCCAGGATTCCCGGGATATCTCGAGGCTTTCGATGATGGTTTCCCTCCGGGTGCGACCGCTTTCGCTCATGTCTTGTATTCGCCGGTCATGGTAGTATGGAACCTCGCACACCAGCGCAAAGGTGCCCGCAACCTCCTGGGCATACTCACAGCTGCCGGCTCCACCCGAAATCACCTCGGCCGGGTCTCCGTCAAGATGCCCTTCATAGAAGTCGTAGCTGTCCCTCACCCCAAAAGACCCGTAGACGGCTGGTGCGAACCTCTTGCAATATGGTACCTCCGGCTCGCCGAGGGC
>DUSO01000003.1 GCA_012842565.1 Bacillota bacterium | reverse complement strand
TGTAACTCCTCGCTTCTCCTCCATCCCGCCTCGTTACTACCACGCTCGAGGTGTCCCCTTGCTCCGTCGCACCCCCGGCAAGCGCTATCACATCCAAAAGCCGCGTGTCCTTCTTTATGTCGTATACTCCTGGCTTCGCTACCTCCCCCAGCACAGATACCTGCCTTATAAGCTCAGGCACTGAGATTATGTCCTGGTCCTTAAGCAAGACGTTTGCCGCAGGATTACGTCCAGATACGATATCATCGACATTTACGTTGATCACGGTATCCCTGGTCAAGGTTACAGCAGCGGCATCTCCCCCGGGCTTAACACCCCCTGCCCTGGTCAAGGCGTCCATGAGTCTGGAACCTACCTGCATCAGGTATTCCCCCGGAGCTTCCACCCACCCGATTACGCGGACGCGAAGCGCCCTGGGCACGTATACTATATCGCCGTCCTGCAGCACCAAGGGACCTCTGTCTCCCCTGCCTGAGAGGAGCTCCTCAAGGTTGACTGTAATTGCCCCGCCTGACCCGCCATGTACACTACGCTCACGACGCGTGACAGTGACCGCGGTCAGGTCCCCTTCAGGGGTGGTCCCACCGGCAGCCGCAATCGCGTCCGAGACAAATGCCTGACCCTGAAAGCTATAAACCCCCGGGGTCCGAACGCATCCAAGGACCTGGATACGCAGGGGTCTCTCTTGCTTTACCACTACGGTGACACTGGGGTTTTTGATATAATCCGCGAGCCTTGAACGCAGGATATCGCAAAGCTGAGGAGCGGTGAGGTCAGAAGCCATGACTTCTCCGACCAAAGGAAACGAGATCATCCCATCTTCCCGTACGATGATTGCCGCCCTCAGATCATCGTGACCCCACACAGATATCTCGAGAGTGTCCCCAGGCTTTATCATGTACTCCCCCGTGCTGGGAATTGCTTGGCCTCGGTCTGATGCCCAGCATAACCCGGAAGTTATTCCTAGTATGATAGCAATCGCGCATAATGGAATGAAAAACAGGGCAACAATAGAGGCTAAGCGGCTGGTAGGTCTTGTAAACATCGGCTGGCAAACCCCTTTTCGCGCTCCCGGTATCGCTATCCTGAGGAGAGTGGTCCCCGGCTCACTTTCACCTTTAGATGGCGCTGGAGGATCCGGTACCGGAGACCATACCATGGCTTCGACATGGTTGCATGTTTTCCTTCTAAATATCTACGTCTCAGTTCTATACCGCCTGCTTCTCCTCCTCCACGCATGCAGTGACAACACGACGCCGATGATCCCGTATGCAACGAAGCCCCTGAAATACTCGGCGATCTGTGGTACTCCCAGGAGGCGCTGGCCTGGTTGACGTTGATCCCCGGGCTCATCTCGCCCCGGAATCTATTCCGGGGAGGGTGTCAAATGTCTAAATGATGGTTATCTAATTAAGAGTCTTTGAAGGGAAGAAACGTGTGATGTGATGAATTCAGAGGGTCCGAGAATTCTTCCGGCTCCTAAACAGTTTTCGGGGAAATGCGTCTTGTTACCGGTAACGAGGGCGTCAGCCCCTCCGCTGAGTGCAACCTCTAGCAAAGGTGCATCATCTGGATCAGGCAAGGAAAAACTCAGGGGTTGTGCTGTTACAGGAATGCCTTCCAGTCTAAGATAATCCAGCAGGTCATCTACATTGGTTTATTCTTCTCTTGTCAATTCCATACCCTCGCCCGGAGAACTTATGTCATTTAGCCCGAAAGAGGTGTCGTTTTCCCACTCTAGCACATAGAAATGCCCATCCAGCAAGTATTCAAACCTTGCCGCGGGAGGTACCATATCTACCGGGGGATTCAACCTGGGAAACAATGCAAGCATGAGGGGCCCGAGCAGGGGATGCCGGCCCGGCCAGATGGTCTCATCGGATATGACGATCTTTGCCCCCGGCCGGGCGACCCGGCACATCTCCAGGATTGCACGCCGCCTGTCGCTAAAGAAATTGATGCCGCCCAGGTGCAGCACGGCATCAAAAGAACGGTCGGGGAAGGGAAGCGCCTCAGCCTGGCACAGGAATAGCTCCACAGGGCAGGGAATGGAGCCAGCCCTTGTCCTGGCCCTCTCGAGCATCCCCTCGCTGATGTCTATACCTGTGATGCGGCCTCCGGGCAGGATCCTTTCAGCTATAATAGGGAGATTGGCCCCGGTACCCACGCTGACCTCCAATACACGGGCGCCGGGCTTGAGGTTGAGGCGGCCCACCAGGTCCCGCCTCATAAGGGAGATCTTTGGAATCTTGCGAGAAAGCCCGTCATATCGCGGCGATACGCAGTTATAAAACCACCGGGCGAACCTGTTAAGACCTCGTACATCGTCATCCACACGACTCCCGCCTTGGCTGGCCCCACCCACGTTTACGACACCCGAGACTCTCATCACGTATCCCGTTCATCACATACCTATGGGCTAACCGCGCCTACTTTAGTATTCCTCAATCTGGTGTTTGCGACCCACATTTCGCATGACGTCGGGCAGCCGCCCAATACGGCGCTACCCCCCGAACAAGGCGAAACATGGCAGGTTTTCCACCACCTTGTAGACAAAACCACCTGGATATTTGCCATGTCTGGCCCCCACCACCCCTGGGAATGCCCACGAGCTGGGAAGGTGGCGAAAACAGGACGGATGGCAAAGCAGCGTTCCTCAGGGAGCGGAGGGAGATGAGGCAAGGTAGCTCACAAGAGCCTCGGCCACCTTTCTATTCATCCCCGGAACCGCGGCAAGCTCCTCCGGTGCGGCTGCTCTTATACCGTCTATCGACCCGAACTTCATCAAGAGATTCTTGAGTCTCTTCTCTCCTATCCCCGGGATACCTGCCAGCCGCGATTCCATCTCCTCTTTCTGCCGCAATTTCCGATGGTAGCTCACGGCAAACCGGTGGGCCTCATCTCTCACCCTCTGCAACAAAAAGAGCGCTTTCGAATCACGCGGCAACCTGATGGGATCCGGCCGGTGGGGAAGATATATCTCCTCGAATTCCTTGGCAAGCCCGATGACCGGGATGTGCCGAAATCCAAGCGAGTTCAACGCCTCCATCGCATGAGAAAGCTGGCCCTTGCCGCCGTCGACCAGGATGAGGTCCGGCAACCTCGAAAACCCGGCCCCCGGTCCTTGAGCCGCGGCCGCCGATGTATGCGGTGAGACCTCCTGCACATCATCGGGAGCCACCGGGGTATACGACGTCACCTCCGGACCATCGGCCGCATCCTGCCGAGGGGCGTTTGGGCGATTGACAGCCCGCTTGAGGCGCCTGGTCAAAACCTCCCTCATCATGGCGAAATCATCCGGACCGGCTACGGTCTTGATCCTGAATCGCCTGTATTCCGACTTGGCCGGCCGCCCATTCTCAAAGACCACCATGGATCCAACGGCCTGGCGTCCATGGATATTCGAGATGTCGTATGCCTCGATTCGAATGGGAGTCGAAGGCAGGCCCAGCACCTCCCGGAGCACCTGGACCGCTTCCTCCTCCATGCTGCGGCGGGAGGTATCTCTCAAGAGCGCATCCCTCAGGGCCAGGGCGGCATTTTCGGCCGCCATGTCCACCAGGGCCTTCTTCTCCCCGCGCTTGGGCACCACCAGCTTCACCTTCTTGCCCCTGATAGAGGAAAGCCAGAGTGAGATGGCCTCATGATCCTGGACGTCATATTGCAGCAGGATCCGGTCGCCGATCGACGGCCTCCTGCTATAGTAGTCCTTGATGAACGACTCCATGACCTCCTCGTTGCTGTCCCCGTTCGTATTCTCCATGACGAAATGGGCGTTTCCGATCAGCTTGCCGCCGCGGACCTGAAACACCTGGGCCACGGCGTTGTCCCCTTCACGCGCAAGCGCGATCACGTCCTCATCGACGGGCGATACCGACACCACCTTTTGCTTCTCGATGACGCGCTCGATGTCGCGAATCCGGTCGCGCAGCACGGCCGCCCGTTCAAAATCCATCAAGGTTGCGGCAGCCTGCATTTCCTTCCGCATGGAACGCAATAGCTCATCCTGGCGCCCTTCCAAGAAGAGGCATATCTGGTCTATTACCTGCCGGTAGGCCTCCCTGGTAATGCGCCCCGAGCAGGGCGCGAGGCACCGCCCGATATGGTAATTAAGACACGGCCTTGACCTGGCGTCACTTGGGCCGGCGTCGCCACGTCCCTCCACATCCGCCGGTATGTCCCGCTTGCAGCTTCTCACCGGGAAAAGGCGCTTTATGAATGCCAGCGTATCGCGCAGTGCGCCGGTATCAGCGTAGGGACCGAAGTACCGCGCCCCGTCGTCGACAACACGGCGAGTGATGACGACCCTCGGGAACGGCTCGGCCATGGTCACCTTTACGTATGGGTACGTCTTGTCATCCCGCAGGCGGATATTGAACCACGGCCTGTACCTCTTTATCAGAGTGTTCTCGAGGATGAGGGCATCCACCTCTGAACCGGTCACGATGTACTCGATATCCCGGATTGAGGCGACCAGTGCCCTGGTCTTGAGGGAAAGGCCCTCAGGCGCGCCAAAGTACGAGCGGACCCTCGACCTGAGCGACACGGCCTTGCCCACATAGATTACCTCGCCATTTTCGCCCTTCATAAGATACACTCCCGGGCGGTCCGGGAGGTCTTTTAGCGCTATCTCCCTGCACAGCAAGCCCTTACATCTACACCTCCGTCAGCTAAGTGCAGCACCTGTCTTAAGAACTGTCCGGTGTATGACTCCGGAACCATCGCCACCTCTTCCGGGGTCCCAGCCGCCACCACCGTGCCGCCCCTGTTTCCCCCCTCGGGGCCCAGGTCAATGATATAGTCAGCTGTCTTTATCACATCCAGATTATGCTCGATGACGACCACCGTGTCACCCGCGTCGACCAGCCGCTGGAGGACGCCCAGGAGCTTTTCCACGTCGGCGAAGTGAAGGCCGGTGGTGGGCTCATCCAGGATATAGAGCGTCCTGCCGTTGCTCCTCCTGGAAAGC
Organism: Bacillota bacterium; assembly: GCA_012842565.1. Lineage (GTDB taxonomy): Bacteria > Bacillota > SHA-98 > Ch115 > Ch115 > DUSO01. The sequence goes on along the minus strand of DUSO01000003.1, from coordinate 26,534 downwards.
TCCGTCGCCAGCTTGACCCTCTGGGCTTCCCCGCCGGAGAGGGTGGTGGCAGGCTGGCCGAGCTTGATATATCCGAGCCCCACGTCATTCAATGTGGCGAGCTTTCTCTGTATCCTGGGGATGTTCCAGAAGAATTCCAGAGCCTCCTCGACGCGCATGTCAAGGACTTCCGCAATGTTCTTTCCCTTATACCTGACCTCAAGTGTCTCCCGGTTATATCTCTTGCCCTTGCACACCTCGCAGGGCACGTACACGTCCGGCAGGAAGTGCATCTCTATCTTGATGATGCCGTCTCCATGGCATGCCTCGCACCTCCCGCCCTTCACGTTAAAGCTGAAACGTCCCGGGCGATAGCCCCGCATCTTTGCCTCCGGCGTCTCGGCAAAGGTCTCGCGGATGGGATCAAAGGCGCCCGTATAAGTTGCCGGGTTGGAGCGCGGAGTCCGACCTATTGGAGACTGGTCGACGTCCACCACCCTGTCCAGGTACTCGAGCCCGACGATCCCATCGTGGGCGCCGGGCTTGGTGGCCGCTCCATTCAGGTCATGCGCAAGGCGCCTGTAGAGTATCTCATTTACGAGGGTGCTCTTGCCCGACCCGGATACGCCGGTGACGCAGACAAAGACCCCCAGTGGGATATCTACGTCGATGTTCTTCAGATTGTGTTCCCTGGCTCCCTTGATCGTAATCCAGTGGTCCTTGGGCCTGCGCCTTATCTTGGGCACCTCTATTCGCCGCCGGCCGGAGAGATACTGGCCGGTTATGGATTCGGGGCACCTCATGACCTCGTCGACGGTGCCGGCCACCACCACCCTGCCACCCTCGCTACCCGCCCCCGGACCGATATCGATGACAAAGTCGCTCGACCGGATGGTCTCCTCGTCGTGTTCGACTACGATCACCGTATTCCCCAGATCGCGCAGACGAATGAGCGTGTCGATGAGCCTCCTGTTATCCCTCTGATGAAGTCCTATGCTGGGCTCATCCAGGATATACAGGACCCCGACCAGGCTTGATCCTATCTGGGTTGCAAGTCTGATCCTCTGGGCCTCGCCGCCGGCCAGAGTGCCGGCGGTCCTGTCGAGAGTGAGGTAGTCCAAGCCTACATTCACCAGAAAGCCGAGCCGTTCTCGGATCTCCTTGAGTATCTGCCGGGCGATGACCTCTTCCCTCTCAGTCAACTTTAGCTCAAGGAAGAAATCCCTTGCCTCGGCTATTGTCATCCGCGTCACATCTACGATCGACTTATCGCCCACGGTGACGGCCAGGCTCTCGGGCTTGAGCCTCGCCCCGTTGCAGGCAGGGCAGGGACGGGAGCTCATGAACTGCTGGATCTCCTCCCTCGCCTGGTCTGACTGGGCTTCCCGGTACCTGCGTTCTACATAAGGGATCACTCCCTCGTAGGTGGTCTCGTAGGCCCTGTAAGCACCCTCAGAATTGTGGTAATGGAATCTAAAACGCTCCTGGCCCGTCCCGAACAGCAAAACGCGCCGTTCGTCTTCCGACAGCTCCCCGATCGGCCGCTTCGTGTCGATGCCCAAAGCCCGGCATACCGCCTGGACCCTGGCGGCGAAAAAGTCGCTCCGGGTGCCTTCCCATGACCCTCTCCACGGGACGATTCCTCCGTCCTCTATAGAGCGTGAATAGTCTAACACAAGCTCCGGGTCTATCTCCCACCTGCTGCCGAGCCCCGCGCACACAGGGCATGCCCCGTAGGGGCTGTTGAATGAAAACATGCGGGGAGCCAGCTCTTCAAAGCCGATGCCGCAATCAGGGCAGGCGAATTTCTCGCTGAAGACGAGATCCTTGCCGCCTTCCTCTCCCTGCAGCACATTGATTATGACAATGCCGTCCCCCAGCTTCATGGCAGTCTCCACGGAGTCGGCGAGCCTGGCCGCTATCTCAGGCCGTACCACGAGCCGGTCCACTACCGCCTCAATGGTGTGGATCTTGTAACGTTCAAGGTTGATTTCCTCCGACAGCTCGTGTACCTCCCCGTTGACGCGCACCCGCACAAATCCTTGCTTGCGGATGTCATCCAACACCTTCTTGTGCTCTCCCTTCTTGCCCCTTATAAAGGGAGAGAGCACCTGGATCCGCGTCCCCCGGGGCAATGACAGGACCTGGTCGACAACCTGCTGGACGGTCTGTTGGGCTATCGGCCTCCCGCACTTCGGGCAATGGGGCTTGCCGATCCGGGCGAATAACAGCCTGAGGTAGTCGTATATCTCGGTGACGGTCCCCACAGTCGAACGCGGATTACGGCTCCCGCTCTTCTGGTCGATGGAGATCGCCGGCGAGAGTCCCTCGATATAATCCACATCCGGCTTGTCCATCTGTCCCAGGAACTGCCGAGCATATGAAGAAAGGGACTCCACGTAACGCCGCTGGCCCTCGGCGTATATGGTGTCAAAGGCAAGCGACGACTTGCCGGAGCCGCTCACCCCGGTCACTACCACCAGCTTGTTACGGGGGATCTCCACGTCGATATTTTTCAGGTTGTGTTGCCGCGCCCCGCGGACTATTATCTTATCCCTGCTCATTTCTGAATTCTCCCACGCTATTCACGGGCAAACTGTCACTGTGCCAGTGCTCGCCTGAGGTCGCGGATCCTATCCCGTATCACCGCAGCCTTTTCAAACTCCAGGGCCTGGGCGGCCTTCTTCATCTCAGCCTCGAGCTCCTTGATATACCTGGCGAGCTGCCTTGCATCCATGCCTTCGGGCACCTCGAGCTCCGGCCCGGCGGCCCCGGCCTCCTCCTCTTTTTGTTCCGTAAAAGCAGCCATGTCGAAAACGGCCTTGCGCACGGTCTCGGGCGTGATGCCGTGCTCCTCATTGTATCTTATCTGAATACGCCTGCGCCTCTCCGTCTCATCGATGGCGCGGCGCATGGAATCCGTAATGGTATCTGCGTACATTATAACCTTCCCTTCAACGTTTCGCGCGGCTCGGCCGATGGTCTGGATAAGAGAAGTCTCCGAGCGGAGATAACCCTCCTTGTCCGCGTCCAGGATAGCGACAAGGGAGACCTCGGGCAGGTCCAGGCCCTCCCTCAGCAGGTTGATCCCCACCAGCACGTCGAACTTGCCTAACCTGAGGTCGCGCAGGATCTGTATCCTCTCGATGGTCTCGATGTCAGAATGGAGATACCGGACCTTGATCCCTACCTCGGCAAGGTAATCCGTCAGGTCTTCGGCCATCTTCTTGGTGAGGGTGGTTATGAGCACTCTCTGGTGTTTCTCCACCCGCATCCTTATCTCATTGAGGAGATCATCTATCTGGCCCTTGGTCGGCCTCACCACAACCTCGGGGTCAACCAGCCCGGTCGGCCGTATGATCTGCTCGACTATCCTCCGGCTCACCGAGAGCTCGTACGGACCCGGGGTAGCGGAGACGAAGATGACCTGGTTTATATGCCGCTCAAACTCCTCAAAGCGCAGAGGCCGGTTGTCGAATGCCGACGGCAGCCTGAACCCGTACTCCACAAGGCTTTCCTTGCGCGACCTGTCGCCGGCATACATCCCGTGCAGCTGCGGGATGGTCACATGAGACTCATCGATGAACATCAGGAAATCCTCGGGGAAGTAGTCCAATAGCGTCGCCGGGGGCTCTCCCGGCGCCCTGCCCGTGAGATGCCGGGAGTAATTCTCGATCCCCTGGCAATACCCCACTTCCTGGAGCATCTCCAGGTCGTACCTGGTCCTCATCTCGAGCCTCTGGGCCTCGAGGAACTTGCCCTGGTCCTTCAACTCCCGAAGCCTCTCCTCGAGCTCCGCTTCTATCCCCTTTATAGCCGCTTTCATCCTCTCATCGGAGGTTATGAAATGGGTAGCGGGGAATATGGTGACGCGTTCCAGCTCAGAGTAGATATGTCCGGTCAGCACATCGGCTTCGACTATCCTATCCACCTCGTCTCCGAAGAATTCAATCCTTATAGAATTCTCACCGTACGAAGGGATTATTTCCACCGTATCCCCGCGGACCCTGAACGTGCCCCGTACAAAACCCATGTCGTTTCGCGCATAGTGGATTCGCACCAGCGCCCTCAAGAGCTCGTCCCGGTCCAGCATATCGCCCCGGCGCACTGAGACCATCATATTCCGGTAGTCCTCGGGGGAACCGAGGCCATAGATACATGACACGCTCGCCACGATGATGACGTCCCGGCGCTCAAGGAGGGCGCTTGTGGCCGCATGTCTCAGCCGGTCCAGCTCGTCGTTGATGGATGCGTCCTTTTCGATATAGGTATCCGTGTGAGGGATATATGCCTCGGGCTGGTAATAGTCATAGTAGCTCACAAAATACCGGACGGCGTTTTCCGGGAAGAATTCCCTGAACTCATTGCAGAGCTGCGCAGCCAGGGTCTTGTTGTGCGCTATCACCAGGGTCGGCCTCTGCACTGCCTCTATGACGCCGGCCATGGTAAAGGTCTTGCCGGTGCCCGTCGCCCCCAGCAATACCTGAAACCGCTCGCCCCTCTCGAGCCCGGAGACCAGCTCCGCTATAGCCTTTGGTTGGTCGCCCTTTGGCTTGTAGCCGGAGACAAGCCGGAACGGCCTTTCACCCTGCTCATAGCCGCGCCCTCCGGCGGGCACCAGGACCCGGCTCGATACAGCTGATTCCTTTATGAAACCCCCTGGCCTCATGTGACCTCCACCTCGGCGGCATGCATCATCCCATCAAAACAGAAAGCCCCCGTGGTTAGGATACCACGAAGGGGCTGTAACTTCAAGAAGAGGGAACAGACGTTCGTGAGACACCCGGGACATGCGCCCGGAACCACTATCTCACGGCTACTTCCTTCTAACCCGCCTGAATAGCCTGTGCAGGATCCCGTCATGCATCAATTCCATGTAAAAGCTCTCGCCGGGTTCGGGCACAAAGATCATGCCCAGCCTGTCGATATTCCCCGGCAGGGTCTTCACGATGCTCTTCTCTCCGCCTCCGGGCGTGTGACGGATTCCCTCAATATAGTAATGGGGGACCGGGCCCTCGAGGCAGCGCATCACGTCGGCCTTAGAATTGACTGGCTCGCCGTTTATGGACAGGATGATGTCACCGGATTCAAACCCGGCCCTGGCCGCAGGCATGCCGGGCACAACATCGAGGATCATAATGCCTCTGGGCGGCGGCACAAAAAGGGGCGGCTCCTCAAACTCCGTGCGCCTGCCGATCCTTATGACAGCCTCGTGCCCAACCGGGGAAAAAACGGCGGCCAGGAATTTGAATGGCGCATAGTAGGCCGAAGCTATGGACAGCGCGAGGAGCACCAGGCTGAACACCATGAGGTGCCTTGAAGTGAGCCTGCTCCGTTCCTGCGGCATCCGGGAGATCGCCACATCACCGTAACCCAGGGCAGCAGGGATCGCAAACATGGCGTATATGACCTCTTTATCGTGCGGGATAGGAACCGAAGGCTTTATCAGCGGCCACCATTCCGGCATCTGGATGAGCCCCTTGGTCATCTCCCTGAGCTCGGGCAACTCAGAAGAGAGGATCATCATGGCTATAACCGGGATCGGCCAGAACCTCTGCAGCGCAAATCCGCCGAGAAGCCTCCCCGCATTGTCCTTCAGAAACACGGGCACCGGGTCATCATCGCCGCCTATCCAGATCAGGATGCTCTCGATCATGTGGAGCACGGCTACCAGCGCCATGAGTTCGGGGACACCTATCTTTGGAAATCCGAATATGAGGCTCGACAGGGCTACCAGCCCGCCCGCATAGGAAAAACACAGGAATCGTGCATCGAATAACATGAGCAGGAGGGCGAGGGGCCATACATACATGATGCCCGCCCCGCTGAGTGTAACTCCCAGGAAAACAAACACCAGGCTCCCGGCCACTCCGCCGGCTAAACCGTAGAGGGCTGACGTCAGGGTCATCTGCAGGGGAGTCCTGAGGGCGCTGCCATACATCCTTTCCTGCAGCTTCGCAGTCCGCGTATACTGCATGGCCACGATAAAGATGACCATCCAGAAAATGTAATTGAAAATCACGGCAGGCAAGACAGTGAGTATGGCCGCCAGTATCTTCCCAAAAGGAAACATCAGGCGAGGTCCGGCGGAGCCATGTAGCCTCAGGGCTCATGCAGCCTGCCTGGACCTGGTCACCTCCTTGGCCTTATTAGCCTCGATCCTCTTGAGCAGGACGGCCTTTGCCTTCTCAAGCTGGACGTCCTTTACCTGAGTTACCTTATCCCCGGCCTCCGGGTCTTTATCCGCAGCCTTCTCTGCACTCGCCTCAGTGTGGGGGAGCTCTACCACCACGTCCGGCTCTATACCCTTGCCATGGATGGACCTGCCGTTGGGCGTGAGGTACTTGCTTATGGTTATGGTCACCGCCGACCCGTCGCTCAACGGGAATATCTGTTGCACCACGCCCTTGCCGAATGTCTTGACCCCTACCAGTTCCGCTATCTCGAGGTCCTGGAGGGCACCGCTCAGGATCTCAGAAGCACTGGCAGTATACTCATTCACGAGCACGACCATGGGCATTGTAAACCGCTTGCCGGGCCCTGCATAGGCCGCATGTTTCGAACCATCGCGGCTGACAGTGTAGACTATCGGTTTCCCTTCGGGCACAAACAGCCCGGCTATCTTTATCGCCAGGTCCAAGAGCCCCCCGCCGTTATATCTCAGATCAAGGATGAGCCCCTGCATCCCCCGGGCGCTGAGCTCCTCGAGCGACCGCCTCATCGCATCCGCCGTGTCTTCTCCCATGAAAGCCCCGAGTATCAGGTATCCTATCTTACCGTCCAGCATCTTTGCCTCAACCGGCGGGGGCGCTTTTATGACGTCCCGGACGATCTTGAAGTCAAGGAGTTCCTTACAATTGTTTCGCTCGATGCCCAGGGTCACAGTTGTGCCCTTCTTGCCCCGCATAAGGCTTACCGCATAATCTAGCGCCATGTCCTTGGTAGGTCGGCCATCGATGGTGACTATGTGGTCGCCGGGCTTTATCCCGGCCCGGTAGCCCGGCGTGCCCTCGAGGGGGGCTACTACCGTGAGCTTATTATCCCTGATGCCCACTGTTATACCTATGCCCTCGAACTCGCCCTTCATGTTCTCCTGCATGGTCGCAAATTCGGCAGGATTCATGTAACGGGTATAGGGATCCTTCAGGATCTCCAGCATATCCGGGATTGAGTGCCTTTTCATGTAGGTGCTCAGCAGCTTTGCCGTATCAACCTTTTCAATATAGAAGCGCTGCAAGTACCAGACAACCTCGAGGGCTGTCTTGTCAGAGGACTCGGCTGCCGCAACCGCATGAGACGCCGGGTGCCCAGCGCTACCCTTATCCCAGGGATTAGCGCGAGTAGCCACCACGGATATGACGGCTGTGCAAAAAACAAGTGCCAGGGCCAAGACCGATCCCAGCGAATATAGGCGCCTGGCACCATCTCTCCTGTTCAGGTTCATTGGCACTCAACTCCACCTATCTCTCCTCGGGCGGCTGTAGTCACTTCCGGGGCAGGCTACCGCAGCCACTTCCAGGGGCTGACCGGGACGCCCTCTTCCCTAACCTCGAAATGCACGTGGGGCCCGGTCGCAAGGCCGGTTGCCCCGACGCGGGCTATCATCTGGCCCTGGGTCACCCTTTCACCGCCGGAGACCAGCAGGACAGAGTTATGCCCGTAAAGGGTCGAGAGCTCTCCGCCATGATCCAAAATCACCGTCTTACCATAGCCGCTCAGCCACCCGCTGTAAATCACGAGCCCATCAGCTACGGCGACCACCGGAGTCCCCTGGGGTGCGGCTATATCTATACCTGAATGAAACCGGACCTTGTGTAGGATTGGATGCATCCTGCTGCCGAAATCCGAGGATATGCGCCCCCTGACCGGCCAGACAAACCTCCCGGCCCACTGTACTCCTCCCTTGCCGGACCTCGCCCGCTCGGCCTGCAGCTCCCGGATAACCCTGGTGAGCTCGTTCGACATGGCCTCGAGTTCGTCAAGGGCTTCCTCATAATTCTGCCTCTCGCGCTGTATCCGCGCCAGGACCGCTGCGCGCTCTTTACGCCGGAGTTCGAGGTTCTGGTGCTCTGCCGCCGCCTCCATGTTCAGTTTTCGCAGTTTTTCCTGCTTTTGAAGGAGAACGGCCTTGCGGCGGTCTATCTCAACCATCTGCGCCCTGACCGCCTCTGCCTCCTCCTTTACCCTCTGATAGATCTCGACGTCCTGCTGCAAGAACCGTGAGATCATGGTCGCCCTGGTGACAAGATCGGAAAAATCCCGGGCAGTAAGAAGGAGCTCGAGATAATTGAGAGGGCCATACATATAGAGGGCTCGCAGGCGACTGCCGAAAACAGAGAGCCGCTGGGAGAGCGCCCGTTTCTTGGCGGCCAGGTCATCCTGGGCGGCTTCGAGGTCCCGCTGGGCCCGGGCAATATCCCGGTTGGTCGCGGCAAGCTGTCCTTTGAGGCTCTTGAGCCTGGCCTCGGACGCGTCAAGTGCCCGCTCGATCCTGTCGAGCTCCGCAAGGACCCCCTTTTCCTGCTTCCTGACCTTCAGGATCTGGTTACGGGTAGCCGTAATCCTGGCATTTACAGATTCGAGCTGTTTCTGTTTGTCCTTTAACTTGTCGCTCGCAGCAACAGGCGCCACCAGGAGGGCAAGGCAAATGAGGAGAATCGCCGCCGTGCGTGCCCTGAACGCCGCCCAAATCCGGCATTGCCCCCCGTCGGGGCCTGATTCCGCGACATCACTGAACTTTGTGTAAAGCACTTGGGCCCTCCGCAGCCGATACTAAATTCATATCCTGAGATGGCGCTTGATTCATACCCTAAGATGCCGCTTCATGAATACCCAGCTCGCCGTCGCGCCCATCACTGCACCTGCGAAGAGAAGGGCAAGGCATGTTGCCGCTATGACAAAGGGGTCTGACACCAGCGGCAAAAAAGGCATCCCGCTCCCAACATAGTCTAGGCAGGTCTGGTAGAGGACAACGAGCACAGCGCATGAAAGCCCGGCCCCGGCAACCCCGATCATAATCCCCTCAAGCAAGAAGGGCCACCTGACGAACCAGTCGGTTGCCCCGACCAGCTTCATGATCTCTATCTCCCGCCTCCGTGCAAAGATACTCAGCCTTACGGCATTGCCGATGATAAAGACCACAAGCGAGGCAATGATCGCAAACAGGCCCATGGAGACTATGAGGATGAACCTGGTCGTGGTAAACAGGGTTTCGGCGAAGCCCTGGCCATAGTTCACCTCGTCAACCCCCGGCATCCTGGAAATCGTAGCGGCAATCGACTTCACGTTTCTTGGGTCCTTCAGCTCTATATCAAAGGCATCCGGCAGGGGATTCTCCTCCATCACATCGAGGAGAAAACGCTTGTCTTGAAGTTGAGCCTTGAGGCGCTTTAAGCCCTCATCCCTGGAGATAAAACTCACCCTCTTGACCCCCGGGACTGCGCTCAGCCTGCTCTGGAGGCCCCGGATATCGCTCGCGCTCAAGCCATCTTTGAGGAATGCCCTTATCTCAACCCTTGACTCGATGAATTGGGAAATGTGATAGATGTTTATGAACACCAGCCCCAGCATGCCAAGGACAAGGAACGAAGCAATTATGGTGCCCAGTGACATGAGGCTCGTGCTCCGCCGTATCCCGGCAAGAGACTCGCCTATATAGTATCTCAGCGTGCTAGGCCTCACCCCGGTACCCGCCCCCATCCTCGTCTCTTACCACCCTGCCGCAGTCGATCTCGACAACCCGCTTCTTCATACGGTTGACTATGGACATATTGTGGGTTGCCATGATTATCGTGGTCCCCATCCGGTTGATCTCCTGCATGAGATCCATGATCCCCCACGATGTATCGGGATCCAGATTGCCGGTAAGCTCATCCGCCAGCAATATGTCCGGCCTGTTGACTATGGCCCGGGCGATAGATACACGCTGCTGTTCCCCGCCCGAGAGGTCCGCCGGGTGGGCCTTTGCCCTATCTTGCAGCCCAACCAGCCGTAAGACCTCTGGGACCCGCCTCCTTATCTCAGAGGGCGGAGTCTCCGTGACCCTCAAGGCAAACGCGACGTTTTCGTAGACGGTCTTGGCCGGGAGAAGCTTGAAGTCCTGAAAGACCATCCCGACCCTTCTCCTGTAATACGGCACCTCCCACTGCCTCAGCCGGCATATGTTGCGGCCGTCCACGATTATATGGCCGGATGTCGGGAGGATATGCCGCATCAAGAGCCTCAGGAAAGTCGTCTTCCCCGCGCCGCTGGGCCCCACTAGGAATACAAACTCGCCCCTTTCGACATTCAAGTTGACGTTCACCAAGGCAGCCACCCTATTAGGGTATATTTTTGAAACCCCATGCAGCCGAATCATGAGACAGCACCTGCTCGATCGACTCTTATGTCAACCCCAGACGGGCCTAAAATGCTTACTTCGATAATATTTCACAAAACCCTGCACGATTTTGTTTCCAATACATTGAAGAATAGTCGAAAGAAGGACCTCACAAACCTCATCCCGACCACCCACAGCACGAATCTGGGAAGGCTCAAAGCGCGCCCTATCCTGGATGGGTCGGTGACGAGCCGGTACAGCCACTCGAGTCCCGCCTTCTGCATCCACAGGGGGGCCCTTTTCTTAAGGCCGGAAGCGACATCCAGAGCCCCTCCGACCCCGATATAGACACCTTCCGGCAGAAGTCCGCGGGACCTCATTCTTGCGATCCATTTCTCCTGCCGCGGAGCGCCGAGGGCTACGAAGAAGATACGTGCCCCGCTCGAGCGCAGGCTATCCAGCACTTCCTTTTCTCCCCCGGGATCATTGAAGAAATAACCGTGGTGTGTCCCGGCAAACTTAAGTCCCGGGAACCGGGCCTCAAGTCTTTCCTTCGCCGCCTCGGCCACTCCGGGTGCCGCCCCCAGGAGGTAGACGCCGATTCCCCATCCCCTGCTTGCTTCAAGCACCGAGAGCATCAGGTCGTAGCCGGCAACACGCTCCGGCACCGGGCTGCCGAGAAAGTCAAGGGCCCATACAACCCCTGCCCCGTCAGCGGTGACCAGGTCGGCTGAGCGTATGACCTGTAAGAGCTCCGGGTCCCGCCGGGACGCTACCGCTATTTCTGCATTCACGGTCACCACCTGGGCTACTCCTTTACGCATGGCTAGTTCGCGCACGCGGTCGGTCGCCCGGGCCATATCCACGGCATCTACGGGAAGGCCGAGAGCGTCCACCCGGGTGGGCCGCTCCCTGCCCACGACCTGCGCCGCAATCTCCGCACTTTTCCGCGCAAGCAGGGCAAGGCTCTGTGTCTTTGAGGCGAGATGCTCCCGGCCGCCGGCCCCGGCCAGGACCCGACTGGCAAGCTCGTATATAGCGTCAGCCGTAACCGTCCCAACATTGCCAGCCTTTCGGACGTCAAGCCGCCGCGCGAGGGCGTCGACCTTTGGGTCATATGAGACCGGGACAAGGGGTACACCGCAGCAGGCGGCCATGATGAGGGCGTGCAGCCGCATGCCTATCATGAGGTCCAGGCCAGAGATCTCCTCGAACATCTCATATGGTGAGGAGGGTGCCGGGCAGATCACCTTTCCATGTACCGAGGACAATCCTTCTCCCCTGCCCGGCTGCCCCTCATACGATCCGCTCGTGATGCTGGCCTGCATGAGGTCCATGATCTCCCGGCAGGTAGCCTCGTCTTTCCCCCGGTGGAACGGGAGGAATACAATCGTAGCCCCGAAATCACGCATGAGTCTCACTGCTGCGGCCGCTATCGCCTGCTTGTACCCCTTGAGCCCCTTCCACTCGCGCGGTGCTATGCCGACCCGGGGACCGTCCCCCGTCTCGCGCCTCGGCGGGGCCCCCGGCCCGGCAGAACCGCCTGTGCCGACATTGCCGTCGCAGCCGGCAACCAGGCCAAAAACCGGGTCAGCCGTGAGCATGATCGGGGGGCGCGTCACGCCCAGGCTCCTGAGGGCTTCTATTGATTCCTCGTCGCGCACAGTGATGGCGTCAACCCGGTTCAGGAGAAAGCGTGTAAGAATCCGATCCAGCCGCCCGTTGACGGGCCCTATGCCCTGAGCGTAGACCATGACAGGCTTGCCCAGGCAAAGGCCGGCGGCGATGATGGCGAGGTAGTAAAGGAGACTGCGGGAGCTGGTCACATCCTGCAAGAGGCCTCCCCCGCCGCTCAAAAGCAACGAGGAGGCGTCCAGCTCTCTGATCACATCCCTGATCTTGCTCCTGTGCACCGCCCTGATCTTGTGGGTGGACTCAGTATAGCCGGGGTCTCCGGATATCGCCACAGTCTCTGCGCCCGGCAGGGCTTCCCTGAGGTGCGAGACCATGGCACTCAGGACAGCCTCGTCGCCCAGGTTGCCAAAGCCATAGTACCCCGAGATCACGATTCTCCTGGGTTTTCCGGGCACCATACCTGCTCCCGTCCTGTGTGCCTGCCGTGCCTCACCCATCTATGATGCTCCCCCGGTCCACCCGGCTGTCACGCATCCCGCTTCTTTCCACGCCGCTGAACCTGGCGAGATAGGGCCTGACTCCCCATAGGTAGAGTGCCGAGAGGAAAGTGCCCAGGACAAGCCCCAATAGGCCACCCCACAGAGTCCTCAGGGCTGTCATGACCACGGGCGTATGGATGTGAGAAAAGCTGTTAACGAACGATAGCTGGCCGATGGTCCCGACAATCAAGAAAAACGGTGCCCATCGCCGCTCCTCCGGGCCCCCGGCCAGGACGAGGACGGCTCCCAGGATCATGGCGGGATGCCCGAGCAAGAACTCCTTGGTCCTGGGCCTCACTGAAAATACCTTCTCCAGGGCGACGCGTACCGTCTCTTCCATGCCGGAAATGGGTATCCCGAATGTGTTGCCGGTCCGCCCTATATAGATGATGCCGGCCAGCAGGACCAGCATCCCGGCAAGGACATGCCATATGAGTAGAGGCCTTGCGAGGAGGCTCCCCAGAGATGGCGCCGGCACTACAAAATCCCCGTTTTGATCACCTCGTAGCTGAGCGCCCTGCAGGGCTTGCCAGTGCCGCCACATGAAATATGCCACCACCAAAGGCGGCAAGATGTGCATTAACTTGACCCCGGCGAACTGGTCCAGCTGGATCATAAAGCCAGGAGCCGAAAGGATTCCCGCCACGATAATGGCACCGGCCCCCGTTATGAGACAGGCCGCCATCCACGTAAACCCGGCCCGGAGCAAGGCCTGCGGCGCCGGCAAGTAAAGCGGCCTCCGGGTCCACGTCCTGGAGACATGAATAGCGCCGAGGCTTGGGTATACCACTGCAGCCCCCAGGGCAACGAGCTGCCGGGCAAAAACCCGGGCACCCGCTGCACTGAGCCCGGTAAATGCCAGTAGCCCGGCAATGAAGAGAGCGACCGCGGTACAGGGGCTGATTGTGTAAAGCTCGACAAGGAGCAGTATCCCGCCCGCCAGCGCGCCGGCAGCGATTACGGCGAGGATAGTCGTCGCAACATCAAAATCCTGGTATGGTCTTGCCTTCCCCAGGGTAAACCCCTCCCTCTCCAGGGCAGAGGCCAGGCTCCTCACATAATCTATATTGCCGCGAATAGGATCTTCGCCATTGTCGAAGGCCACCAGGGGACGGATGTAGAGGATGCGCATCCCCCTCTCCCGGGCCGCACGGATGAACCGCTCTCGGGCTTTGGGCGGCGTAAACTTGGATATTTCGTTGTGTGTGATGCTATGGACCCGGATTACGCGCCCTGGGGTCATGTAGCGCGCGAACTGTTGTTCCCCTAGCTGTTTGGAAAACTCTATGCGACCGAATGACAGGCCGTGTTTCTTTAGTTCCCCTGCAATCTCCGCCATATGATCGGGGTAGCCCAGTACCTCCGTCCCGTCAAACAGGACAGCGTCTATCGGGCCGAATTCCTCCGTGCGCTCCAAGAAGTAGGCTGCGATCTCGGGCTTCGCGCCCTTGAAGTTCATGAATCTGGGCACAATTCCCAGGCCCTTGGTCTTGAGAAGGGCCATATAATCCCTCGGCATCCCCATATTCAGCTTGAGGAGCATATCCTTGTCCTGCGCCACCTCGACTACGGTAAGAGAATCCGCCTGCCGGGCACGGATGAGCTTCTCCGGGAGGCGTCTGGGGAGGACATCCTTTATCTCGCTCTCCCCTATGAGATCCAGGGGCATAATGTAGGTGCGAGCCGGGTCTATCTGCCCATTTCGGCCGAGCTTGCCGGAAAGCGGCCCGGCAATGCCGCCCAGGCGTCGGGCAGCGATGATCTCCGCGCCGCTCATGACGGCTACATGTCCCCGGTCCGCGAGATCCTTCAAGGTCAGCTCGGTGAGGGCAAAGGAGGCTATGCCCGCTGATTTCATCTCCGATATGAAATCGCCGAGATCATACCCGTTCTCCATGCACAGGGTCCGGGCACTGTCAAAGTCCATGACAAGCTCCACCGTCCTATTCTGGCCCTCGATGCGTGCCCGTCGCGCGATAACGACCCCGGAAAATACAATGGAGATCACTATCAACATAACCCAAAGCCCGCGCCCTCTCCCAGGGCCCCGCCCCTTTAGGAATCTCCTCATGCAACTATCGCCTCCCGCGCAAAAGCCTCACGGACGGGGCCTATGGGGAATGTGCCCGCGAGGCGCTCGAGACTTGGGGGACGGCACCCGTGGCTCACCCCCAACCTCAGGGCTTGCCCCCAAAGACATAGATAGCCCCGTTCTCCACTCGCACATCATGAACTGTGAGGGGCACCGGCATACCCGCAAGATCTACGGATAAATCCAGTTGCCCCAGAATTCCCTCCTGGATGAGCCTGGGTATGAGAAATCGTTCCACCCTGGCCCTGTCGACCTCAAATCTTATCCTGGTCCTGCCATCCACCCTGAAGTGGCCGTCTACGGATGCCCTCAAGACCCTGCCCAGGAATGGTACCTCGGCAATAAGGGTAGCCTGTCCCCTTGAGAGGTTTACCCTTACAAACCTCAAGCCCCCGCCCCTGGATTGGAAGTATTCATTCAGGTCGTCCTGGGACAGTATTACCGTGACCGTGGCCCTATCAAGTCCCTTGAGGTCGACCCCCTGCCCGGAAAACACCCCCGCGAGGTCGAGGCGCACCTCACGGGCCTCGAGAAATAGCCGGCGTACAGTAAGCCCTTTGACGGGAAAGGTCGAGATATCCAAGCTTATATAGTCCAGGTGGCCCATAGGCATGA
Organism: Bacillota bacterium; assembly: GCA_012842565.1. Classification (GTDB taxonomy): domain Bacteria; phylum Bacillota; class SHA-98; order Ch115; family Ch115; genus DUSO01. The sequence continues at coordinate 11,356 of DUSO01000003.1, read as the reverse complement.
GAAAAGACGGAAAGCTACGCACCACCACGTGCACCGCTGGACTTCCCTCCAGCCCGTCCCTGACTGCCCTTTCGATGGCCCTTGATACAAGCGAAGGTAATAGAGCCTCCGATGCAGCATAAAGTACAAGGGCCGCCACCAGAATCCCGCCCATTGCCCACCTGACACCGGACCACGGTGCCCTACGCCCCTGTTTCGGCCGCTCCAGGCTCCGGGCTCTCCTTCTCCTGCCGCTTGCCCTTGAGGTATGCCTCGATAAATTCATCTATTTCCCCATCCATAACAGCCTGGACATTCCCCTTTTCAACCCCCGTCCTGTGGTCCTTGACCAGGGAATAGGGGTGAAACACATAAGATCTTATCTGGCTCCCCCACGCGATCTCGCGCTGTTCGCCGCGAATTGCGGCGAGCTTCTTGTTCTGCTCCTCGCGCTGGAGTTCAAACAGCTTTGCCCTTAGGAGCTTCATTGCCGTCAACCTGTTGCTGTACTGGGAGCGCTCATTCTGGCACTGGACTACGATACCCGTGGGAATGTGTGTTATCCGGACGGCCGAGTCCGTCTTGTTGACGTACTGCCCGCCATGGCCGCCAGCCCTGTAGGTGTCTATGCGGAGATCCTGGGGGTTGATGTCTACTTCCACGTTTTCGCCGATCTCCGGTATCACATCAATGGAGGCAAAGGACGTATGGCGCCGCGCGTTGGCATCAAATGGGGATATACGCACCAGCCGGTGGATACCCCTCTCCGTCTTGAGATACCCGTAGGCATTTTCGCCGGAGACCAGTACCGTCACACTCTTTATGCCGGCCTCCTCCCCGGGGAGGAGGTCCACGATCTGCGTCTTATAGCCCCTACGTTCCGCCCATCTCAGGTACATCCGGAGCAACATCTCAGCCCAGTCCTGGGACTCTGTGCCGCCGGCGCCCGGGTGTATGGACAATATGGCGTTATTGCGGTCGTAATCCCCCGTTAGGAGCGAGGCCAGCTCCATGGCCCGGACATCTCTCGCCAGGGCTTTGAGGCCCGCGGAGACTTCTTCTTCCACGCTTTCGTCCTGTTCCTCTATCCCCAACTCCAGTAGGACCATGAGGTCGCTCGCGCGCCTGTGGAGATCCTCCCACCGCTCAACCGGGGCCTTAAGGGAGCTTATCTCCTGGAGTATCCGCTGCGCATGTTCCCGGTCGTCCCAAAAACCCGGCTCGGCCGTCTTTGACTCCAGCTCCTTGATCCTCCCTCTTTTCTTGTCTATTTCAAAGGTAGTCCCTCATCTCTTCTACTTTCTCTACTATTGCCTCTACCTGGGGCTTTACGTCTGCAAGCACAACTACCACCTCCAAGAGTTACCATCAGACATACCTGATATACCTGAATGCCGCCGCATTGATGCCGTCCCATTGTATTCCTGGATACCATCTCCCTAACGGCATCACGCGATCTTACCGCAACACTTCTTGTACTTCTTGCCGCTTCCACAAGGACACGGGTCATTTCTCCCGATCTTCTTGGCCTTTCTTTGCACCGGCTGTGGCCGCCCGCCCGTCTCATCCCGGTTGGTGGAGATGGTCACAGCGGGACGGGCCTCCTGGACCTTTTGTTTCTGGACAGGCCCTACCCGGAAGACCCACCTGACCGTGTCCTCGCGTATGCTGGCAATCATGGCGTTGAACATGTCAAACGCCTCGATCTTATACTCGACCAGCGGGTTCTTTTCCCCGTAGGCGCGAAGCCCGATGCCCTCACGGAGGTCATCCATGGCCTCGAGGTGGTCCATCCACTTGGTGTCAACCACTCTGAGCATGATAAGCCTCTCGAGGGAACGCATCTCGGATTCGCCTATCAGCCTCTCCCTCTCATCGTAGACAAGGCAGGCCTCGTTGAAAAGGTTTTCAACTAATTCCTGGCGGTTTTTTGATGCCAGATCTTCCGGCCTTATCCTGCTCGCGAACCCAAATACCTGTTCGAGATGGGAGATGAGGCCCGGGATATCTCGGTCCTCGGGGTGAAGCTTTTCATCTGCATAGGTATCAACCGCCCGGGCGATAACCTGGCGGATCATGTCCAGGATCACGGGCTTCAAGTTCTCCCCCTGCAGCACACGCCGCCTTTCCTTGTAGATGACCTCGCGCTGCTTGTTCATCACATCGTCGTATTCTAGGACCTGCTTGCGGATATCGAAGTTCCTTGCTTCAACCCGTTTTTGCGCAACCTCAATGGCCCTCGAGATCCTGGGGTGTTCGATCGGCATATCCTCATCCCAGCCGAGGCGATTCATTATATTGGTGATCATCTCGCCGCCGAATAGCCGCATCAGGTCGTCCTCCAGCGACACATAGAACCTCGACGACCCGGGATCACCCTGCCTCCCTGCACGCCCGCGCAGCTGGTTGTCGATGCGGCGGCTCTCGTGCCTTTCTGTACCTATGATATGAAGGCCTCCGAGGGCGACGACCTTTTCATGCTCCGCGTCAGTCTCCTTTTTGACCTCCTGCAGTATCTGCCTGTATTTTTCACGCACCTCGAGTACCTTCGGGTCATTGGACGGCCCCCGCTCGGCCGCAAGCGCCACCAGCCCGGCATCATACCCCATGGCGCGAAGCCTCTGCTTGGCAATAAACTCAGGGTTACCACCCAAAAGGATGTCGGTGCCGCGACCGGCCATGTTGGTCGCGATGGTCACACTGCCGAGTCGTCCCGCCTGCGCAACGATCTCCGCCTCCTTTTCGTGGTGCTTCGCATTGAGCACCTGGTGAGGAATGCCCTCGCGCCTCAAGAGATCGCTCAGCCTCTCGGATTTCTCGATCGAAATCGTGCCCACCAGCACAGGCTGCCCCTTCTTGTGAAGCTCGGCGATCTCCCGCACCACGGCCTGAAACTTGGCCCTCTCGGTCTTATAGACCACGTCGGGGTAGTCATGCCTTATCATGGGCGCATTGGTCGGGATCACGACCACATCCAGGCCGTAGATCTTGCGGAATTCCTCCTCTTCCGTCGCGGCCGTCCCGGTCATGCCCGCGAGCTTACGGTACATCCTGAAATAGTTTTGAAAGGTTATGGACGCGAGCGTCTGGCTCTCCCGCTCGATCCTCACGTTTTCTTTTGCCTCGATCGCCTGGTGCAGCCCGTCGCTGTACCTGCGGCCGAACATGAGCCGGCCCGTAAACTCATCCACGATGATGACCTGGCCGTCCTTGACCACGTAGTCCCGGTCTCGCTTCATAAGGGCATGCGCCTTCAGGGCCTGGTTCAGATAGTGAGTCAGATCGTTGTTCGTATCGTCGTAGAGGTTTTCGATGCCCAGCATCTTCTCTATCTTTGCCACCCCGGCCTCGGTGACGGCGCATGTCCGCGACTTTTCATCCACGGTGTAGTCCTCTTCTGGCTTAAGCCGCGTGACCAGCTTCGCAAACTTGTAGTAAAGATCGGTAGGCTTCTCCGCCTGCCCCGAGATGATGAGCGGGGTCCTGGCCTCGTCGATCAAGATGCTGTCCACCTCATCGACGATGGCGTAATTGAGCTCCCGCTGGACCATGTCCTCCTCCCTCAGCACCATGTTGTCGCGGAGGTAGTCGAACCCAAACTCATTGTTGGTGCCATAGGTTATGTCCGCACCATAGGCATCCTTTCTCTGCTGCGTGTCGAGGCCGTGAAGAATAACACCCACCTTGAGGCCCAGGAAACGATAGATGGCCCCCATCCACTCGGCATCGCGCCTGGCAAGGTAGTCATTCACCGTGACTATGTGCACGCCCTTCCCCTCGAGCGCATTGAGGTAGGCGGGAAGGGTGGCCACCAGCGTCTTACCTTCACCGGTCTTCATCTCGGCGATCCTGCCCTCGTGCAGCACAATACCCCCCATGAGCTGCACGTCAAAATGGCGCATCCCCAGCACTCTCCTGGATGCTTCCCTCACCACCGCAAATGCCTCCGGCATGAGATCATCGAGAGATTCACCCCGGGAGAGCCTGAGCTTAAACTCCCCTGTCTTGGCGGAGAGTTCCTCGTCACTTTTCCGCTCCATTTCGGGCTCGAGCTGGTTTATCTGATCCACCTTTTCCTGGAGCCTGCGTATTTCTTTCTTATTAAAATCAAAGAGGTTCCGAACGAACCCCAGCATAACCCCATCACCTCGTCCCGGCCGGACGCCACCCTAATTATACCATAATGTCGCGCGCAACCCAAATCAAGGGCCCTGGAGGATCCTGCCTCGGCTGGTCCCCAGGGCCCGTGACGGTCCAGACTATGTATCGCAGCTAAAACTCGGGCTCGATAAGCCCGTAGTTGCCATCACGCCGCCTGTATACCACATTGACCTCCTCGGTCTCGGCGTTGGAGAACACAAAGAAATCGTGCCCGAGCAGGTCCATCTGCATGATGGCTTCTTCCACCGACATTGGCTTTATCGCAAAGCGCTTGGTCTTGACTATCTGGGGCTCGGCAAGATCTTCCTCCTCATCCCCGTGGGCGAAGGCCGCATCCACAAGCCTCGTCCCAAGTTGCCTGAGCTTGCGATTGATCCTGGTTTTGTATTTCCTTATCTGCCTTTCTATGTTGTCGACGGCGCTATCTATGGAGGCGTACATATCTCCTGTGGTCTCCTCGCCCTTTAACAAGAGCCCGTTGACCTGTACGGTGATATCCACCGTATGAAGCCCCTTCTCGACACCGAAGACCACCTGGGCGCCCACGATCTCATTCTCGAAGAATTTCTGTATCTTCCTTACCTTCTTTTCCGCATAAGCCTTGAGCGCAGGAGTAAGATCGAGGTTCTTGCCCTTGAAGATTATCTCCACTCCGCATCAGCCCCCTTCGCTTGGTGCCTTCACAATATATTTTCTACCAATGTAGCGAAATCCTGTCGGCCTGCCGGTAATTTCCGGCCTGATTTCTAGCCGGGCACGTGGAGCTTCTTCTCGGTGAACGCCACCAGCCTCGAGATGCTCAAGGTAAGCACCAGGTAGATGAGGGCCACCACGATCCATATCTCAAACGGCCTGAAAGTCCGCCCGATAACGATCTGCCCCTTCCTCACCAGTTCCTCCATGGCAATGACAGACACCAGCGATGAATCCTTGAGGAGCGCAATGAACTCATTGCCCAGCGGGGGAATAATGCGGCGGAACGCCTGGGGCAGGATCACGTATCTCATGGCCTGGATATATGAGAGCCCCAGGGATCTCGCAGCTTCCATCTGGCCCCTGTGTATCGACTGGATACCGGCCCTCACGATTTCCGCCACATACGCCCCGCTGTTGATGCTGAGCGCTGAGAGGGCGGATATGTCCGGGGGGATCGGCGAGCCTACCAGTTGGGGGAGCCCCATATGAATCAGGAAGATCTGCACCAATAGGGGCGTCCCGCGTATAAAATCAACATATACCGCCGCCATTGCCGAGATGACCCGGCTTTTAGATATCCGGGCCATTCCCACGAAAGTGCCGATCACGACGCCCAGGCAAATAGCTACCGAAGTGAGCCTCAGGGTCATCCATGCCCCCGCAAGCAGGAAGGGCAGGGATCGCTCTACTACATCAAGCCGGACCCCGGGGAGGATGCCGCTGAGAAGCGCCAGCAGTCGTGCCAACGTAAGCTCACCTTCTAACCGCGTCGAGGCTCCCGCCTTCAGGCGTGTAGCCTATGACTCCGTCCCAAAGTATTTGGCGTATATCTCATCGTACTTGCCGGAACTCTTAAGCGCTGCAAGCGCCCTGTTTATCTCTTTGAGCAGATCCTCTCTCCCCTTCCTTATCGCAAAACCATAGTATTCGACGGTTATGGGATTGCCCACGATCTTGAAAGACTTGTCCTGCTTCACAAAATCTTCGGCCACCGCCCGGTCCATTATGCAGGCGTCCACACCGCCATTCTTGAGCTCCAGGAAGGCATCAGGGGCCAGATTAAACCGTTTGATCTCGGCTATGCCCTTCATCTTTGAAGCCGCGAGATCGCCGGTGGTGTTGATCTGGCACGATACCTTCTTGCCCGTGAGATCCTGCGGTGTCTTTATGGTCTCGTTTTCCGCGAGGACGACTATTACCTGGCCGGCCGTGAAATACGGATCCGAGAAGTCCACGCTCTGCGCCCGCTCGTCGGTGATGGTCATCCCGGAGGCAATTACATCGTAGTTGCCATTTAGAAGACCCGGTATTATCCCGTCCCACGCAGTGTTGATGATCTCTGCCTTCATCCCCATCTCATCCGCAATCGCCCGGATAAGGTCGAGGTCAAATCCCTTGAGCTCGCCGGTCTTCTCATCCTGGAACTCGAAAGGCGGGAATGCGGCGTCTGTGCCCACCTTGAGCACCGGGAGCTCCTTCTGTGCCTCGCCGGGGGCCGCCTTTTCAGCAGGCTTCTTCATGGCAAGCCCAATGGCCAGCACAACCACCGCCGCCACAACGATCCAGAGCACCGTATTTCGTTTCATCCACTCATACCTCCCACCACATCATCTTGAGCCTCTGACATCACCGTGTTTCCTGCTAGAGTGTATTCGCTGTCGTGTCCACATTTACCTGCATAATTATACCGAATGTAGATCCTGCACCGGGGCGTCACCTGCCACCACCAGGTGTAGATTCCGCACCGGGGCGGCGGCACCGGGACCACAGCATCGAGGTCACAAACGCCGGGATCACCGTATAGTCACCGTTCATGCCGGGCATACATAAAAAGGGCGTGACTTGCGTCACGCCCGACTGTCCCCTCGCACTGGAGCCCACTACAGAGTGCTAAGATCTCATAGAGTCAAAGCATTCCTTGCAGTAGACAGGACGATCATTTCGCGGCTTGAACGGGACCTGAGTCTCACGACCACAGGCCGAACAGGTAACCGTGTACATCTCCCTGGGCCCGCCTTCGCCGCGTGCCCTCTTCTTTGCCGCACGGCAGTCCCTGCATCGAGTGGGCTCATTCTGAAACCCCTTCTCTGCATAAAACTCCTGCTCGCCAGCGGTGAACACGAATTCGGCCCCGCAATCGCGACACTTTAATACCTTGTCCTTGAACTCCACTAGACTTATCCCCTCGCTTCTGGATGGTTGGTCCTTGCTCACCTGAGAGAGTCTTCGCCGTGACCTTGCCTGCAGGACGGTATCCGAGAAAGCTTGGGGACAGTCATATCCCGTGATACTGCAGGGCCTTAACTCTGGCGAGAGCCCCAGGGCCTTATCTCTATGATCCTGCGTGTAGCCGCTGCCCTGAGATGCCCTCCGCCCGCGGTCGCCATAGGCTTTCGACCACAGGTCTGAACAAGATCTACCATGATCATTATACCTTCTCTCTATGCGAAATGCAAGGAAATCTGCAACCTGGGAGGACGCTGTCAGTGTGCCAATACGAAATCTGCAACTTACCGGTATACCAGCTTCTACTATTACTATATATGGGATCGGAGCCGATCAGGATGAAAGATGGGATATTATATGCTTAAGCAAGCAACAACCGATCTTCCACCAGCCGCTCGCCCCTCACCTTTGCGAACTTGTCGAGGAGGTCTTCCACAGTCATCCCTGCCCGCTCGCTGCCGGATACGTCGAGAATGATCTCGCCCTCGTGCATCATAAGGGTCCTGGACCCGACATTGAGGGCGTGCATCAGATTATGCGTCACCATTATAGCTGTCAGGCGATTTTGGGCCACGATCTTGCATGTCAGATTGAGGATGTGCTCCGCGGTCTTGGGATCCAGCGATGCCGTATGCTCATCCAAAAGAAGCAACCGGGGTCGGGTCATCGCAGCCATGAGGAGTGCGAGTGCCTGTCGCTGGCCGCCTGACAGGAGGCGAACAGGGTCCGTGAGGCGCTTCTCGAGCCCAAGATCCAGTAAGCACAGGTAGTCGCGAAACAGCTTGCGGTCAGATTCCGTTACCCCCCTTGCGAGCCTCCGGGGCTTCCCACGTCTCAATGCCATGGCCAGGTTTTCCTCTATAGTCATGGAACCCGCCGTCCCGTGGCCCGGGTTTTGGAACACGCGGCCGATGGAACCCGCCCGTCGGTACTCAGGTAGCCTGGTAATATCCTTGCCATCCAGGTATATGGTACCGGAATCCGGATAGTAGACCCCCGCGATGATATTCAGGAGGGTAGACTTGCCAGCCCCATTGCTCCCGATAACGGTGACAAAATCCCCCTCCCTGAGGGATAGGTTGACGCCTCGCACGGCAACCTTTTCCCCGTTCATACCGTCCCCTGACGATCCTGTGTAGAACGACTTATTGAGGCCCTGGATTCTCAACATATACATGCTGTTATCGCGCCTCCTGATTTGCCCCGGCCCTCTTGCCCGGCTCCTCGCCCGAACCTGCCACGCCCGCGATTGCGGCGCGGCCACTGCCCAAGCCCAGGTACCTCTTGACGAGAGGGGCGAACGTAGTGCCGGGAGCCGCGAGGGCAATTACCACCATGGCGGCGGTGACCAGCTTGAGATCTGTCGGCGCAAACCCGGCCCTGAGTGCAAAGGCGATGACAAGCCGGTAGACTACGGAGCCTGCCACGGCTCCGGTAACCGCCCTCACAACTGTACGCGGCGGGACAACCACCTCTCCGATGATTACGGATGCCAGCCCCGCTACCACCATCCCTATCCCCATTCCCACGTCCGTGAAGCCCTGAAACTGCGCGACAAGTGCCCCGGAGAAGGCCACAAGCGCGTTTGATATCCCGAGGCCGACTATTTTCATAGTATCGGTATCTACCCCGAGGCTCCTGATCATTCTCTCGTTGTCGCCGGTCGCCCTGAGGGCAAGGCCAAATTCCGTATGTAGAAAGGCTGACACCACCAGTACAAATACGGCGACCACGACGAAGAATAGAACCAGCGCCCGCACCGGCTCGGGGATCCCGAGGCCCTCGATGAGGGTAAGCACCGTATCCTGCCTCAGGAGTGGGACGTTAGAACGCCCCATTATCCTGAGGTTGATGGAATAGAGGGCCGTCATGGTCAGTATTCCACTGAGGAGACCCGATATCCGGAGCTTGGTATTCAACACCCCGGTTGTGATTCCCGCAACATATCCAAAGACAGCCGCCAGGGCCGTGGCAAGGAAAGGATTCCAGCCCGCCACGATGAGAGTCGCTGCAACGGCCCCCCCAAGGGGAAAGCTACCGTCTACTGTAAGGTCCGGGAAGTCAAGCACCCGAAATGTCAGGTATACGCCTATGGCCAGGATACCGTAGACAAGACCCTGTTCCAGGGCTGCACGTAACATTCCAACCGTGGGAGACACCCCATTTCCCAAAATACATCAAATACATCAGCCGGGCTGTTTAACCCTAAACACCCTTGAAACGCCCGGCTCCGAGATTCGTCTCAGGTTCAGGCTACTCGATTACCCTGTCTGCCCTCTTTATCACCGACTGGGGGACAGTCACGCCCATTGCCTGAGCCGCCTTGAGGTTCACTACAAGCCGCATCTCCTTTTGATATTGAACAGGCATTTCCGCCGGATTCTTGCCCTTGAGGACCTCTACAGCCATCTTTGCCGTCTGCCGGCCGAGACGGTAGTAGTCTATACCAAGGGTGGCGATGCAGCCTCGCTCGACGGAATTCTCCTCGCCCGCTATCACCGGGATCTTGCGCTTCTCCGCCACATTCACGACGGACTCGAGCGCAGCCACCACAGTATTATCCGTCGGCACGTATATCGCATCTACGCGCCCAACGAGGGACTGGGCTGCCTCGAATACCCCGCTGGTGTTGCTCGCGGAGGCCTTCACGATGGTAAGGCCGAGCTTCTTTGCCGATTTTTCGGCCATCTCCACCTGCACCACGGAATTGACCTCCCCGGCATTATACACGATTCCGACGCGCTTTACCTTGGGCACGATCTCCAGGAGGAGCTCCATTTGCTCTGCAACCGGGTTGAGGTCAGAGGTCCCCGTAACATTGGTCCCCGGGCGCTCGATGCTCTTCACAAGCCCCGCGGCCACGGGATCGGTCACGGCAGTTATAAGGATCGGTATCTTGTCAGTGGCACTGGCTGCCGCCTGGGCCGTCGGCGTTGCAATAGCAAGGATAAGATCCACCTTGTCATTTACAAACTTCTGTGCAATCGTTTGGGCGAGCGACATGTCGCCCTGGGCATTCTTGACATCATAGACTATATCCTTGCCCTCAACATAGCCGGCAGCGGTAAGCCCGTCGATGAAACCCTTTCTCGCGGCGTCCAGCGCCGGGTGCTCGGCAATCTGGGCAATGCCCACCCTGATCTTCTTCGCTGGACTTGATCCAAGCGTGACTATGGAAAGTGCCATGATCAACGCTACCGCGATGACCACCGCGCTCGCTACTCGACTCCTCCATGTGGTCTTATTGGTTTTCATGATTGCTACTCCTCCCCTTCAATGCTCAAGCCACCACTCCAGGTATAGCTTTGCTTGCAAATCTTGAGGACCAGGGATGTGTCCGAGCTCACTACACCCGGGATCCTCCTCAGTTTCCGGGTAAGAAAGGCAAAAAGGTCCTCATTTGACTTTACTGTTACTTCAGCAATCAGATCGTGAGAACCGGTGCAAACCGCGATGTACCTTACCTCCGGGAGCCTACCGAGGGCCTCGATGGTCCCCTCCGGGTCGTCTCCGGATACCTTGATCCCTACGATAGCAATGAAATTCATGCCGAGCCGGGCAGGGTCAACAACTGCGGCGACCTTGACGATGCCGTTTTCGATCATCCGGGCGACTCGCTTGCGCACTGTCCCCTCAGCTACGCCGAGCTCGTTTGCTATGACGGTGTATGGAGTGCGACCATCTCTCAAGAGAAATCTCAGGATCGCCCTGTCGAGGTCATCAAGGGTTGCACCTGTCTCGTTCACACCTGTAACCCCCCGCGCCGGAGACTCTAACCCGTCCTAACAAGAGACGGAGATCACGATACGAATTTCGTCACATATGCCCCCTTCCCATGGTGTTCTTCACACATATTATACTCGATTTCGACGTATTGTGAATGGTTCCTCCCGGGGTGAATAGAAATTTACTTACCATCCCCCGGGCGGCGGTCACCACCACGACACGGAGGGCCCCCGCCCGCAACAGCGCGACGGCGCACTGGTCCGCAGTCGCCCCGGTGGTAAGCACGTCGTCCACCAGGAGGACGCTTTTCCCGGCGACCAGCCCGGGATATCTGGCAACAAACGCTCCCTTGAGGTTGTACCTCCTGCCGGCCGCTCCGAGCTTACTCTGCGGCCGGGTAACCTCAACGCGCGATAAGGCCTCCGGCACGACCCTGGTGCCGATCACCCTTGCAAGCCCCGCGGCCAGTAACTCCGCCTGGTTAAAACCACGACTTGCCAGCCTCTCGTTGCTCAGTGGGACAGGCACGATCATGTGGGCGGACCGCAGGGGTTTATTCCGTAATACC
>DUSO01000038.1 GCA_012842565.1 Bacillota bacterium | reverse complement strand
GATCATAGCTCAAGAGGCCTCGGTGGTCGCCGTAAATGAGATCACGAGAGAGGTCGTTGCCGTCGGCAACCAGGCCCGGCAAATGGTAGGACGCACGCCATACGGGCTTACTACCATGATGCCCATGTCTCACGGGGTAATAGCCAGGTTTGACCTGGCGACACACCTCATAAGGTATCTCATCGGTAAGGCCAGGAATGCCCTTATTCCTATCCGGCCCCGGGTCGTCATGGGCATACCGTGCGATACCACCGAGGTGGAGCGCCGAGCGCTATCCCTTGCAGCACTGAGAGGAGGCGCCCGCAAGGTATTCTTGGTGGAGGAACCCATAGCCGCGGGCCTGGGAGTAGGACTCCCCGTACTCTCCCCCGCCGGCCACATGGTCATTGATGTGGGCGGCGGCACCACCAATTGTGCCATTATGGCACTGGGGGGCATCGTGGCAAGCCAGACCCTGCGCGTGGGCGGGATCGACATGGACGAGATGATAGCCAGACACCTCCGCAGGGAATATGGCCTCATGATTGGCGAGAGGGCGGCCGAGGAGCTCAAAGTGCAGGTTGGATCCTCCTACCCTGTGGGCGATGCCGAGAGTTGCCAAGTCACCGGCCGCGACTGCGTAACGGGGATGCCCAAATCTGTCACTGTCAGCGGCCGTGAGGTCCGCATGGCGCTCCAGGAACTCCTCCGGGCAATATCCGCGGCAGCCAGGGCCACTATTGAAAAGGCACCCCCCGAGCTTATCTCCGACATATCCCAACACGGTATCGTCGCCACGGGCGGCGGGGCCTTATTAAGGGGCTTTGCAATGTTCCTTACTTCGGAGTTGGGCATGCCCGTGGTGGTGGCGGAGGAGCCGCTCCTAAGCGTGGTCCTCGGGTTGGGGAAAACCCTGGAGGAGCCCGGGCTCCTGGATCGTGTTGCCGTATCAGAGGCTCCATAACCCGTCATATCCCCGCCGGCCCAGCCTTTTCATCCCCCATCTTTTCTATATTGACTCCACCGAATAGTGCTGTTATAATTATTCACAATTAATCTGGTCTGGATAAATAGCAGCCCGGGTAATCGCTACCCACGCGTTCGAGGACCAGCGGCTCCATAGCACGAGAAGCCAGGAGAAAGGAAAAGGGGGTAGGGTTAGATGCTGGACAGCTGGGGAATGGAAAAAGGGAAGCAACAAGAGGCCCAAAGCCAGTCGGGTGCCACGACTCCCAAGATCATAATTGTTGATACTACATTGAGAGACGGCGAGCAGACGGCAGGCGTAGTTTTTGCCAACACCGAGAAGCTGAGAATTGCAAAATTGCTTGATGAGATCGGCGTACCTCAGATAGAGGCTGGTATACCCGTAATGGGCGGGGATGAGAAGCAGGCGATCAAGGACATAGTGAACGCGGGCCTCAAGGCGAGCATCATGGGATGGAATAGAGCGGTGATCTCCGATATCGAGGCATCGATAGACTGCGGTGTGGATGCGGTCGCCATATCGATTTCGACCTCGGACATACATATCCTCCACAAGCTGAGAGCCACTCGCCAATGGGTGCTCGACAGCATGGTGAGAGCGACCGAATTTGCCAAGAATCACGGCCTGTATGTGTCTGTGAATGCAGAAGATGCGTCGAGAAGCGACATGGAGTTTTTACTTGAGTTTGCACGTGCTGCCAAGAATGCGGGGGCCGACAGGCTGCGCTATTGTGACACCGTCGGGATCATGAGCCCCTTTAAGATCTATGAGAATGTCAAGATCATAGTAAATGAAGTTGGCATCCCGGTAGAGATGCACACCCACAATGATTTCGGGATGGCTACGGCCAACGCCATCGGCGGCATAAGAGCAGGGGCAACTTATGTGGGCGTCACCGTCAACGGCCTTGGAGAGAGGGCCGGAAATGCGGCACTTGAGGAAGTGGTCATGGCGCTGAAACACATCGAGGGCATTGACCTCAACATTAAGACCGAGAGATTCCGTGAGTTATCAGAATATGTGGCCAAGGCGTCCATGCGGGAGCTGCCTGTCTGGAAGCCCATCGTAGGATCGAATATGTTCGCCCATGAATCAGGCATACATGCCGACGGTGTACTCAAGTATGCGTCCACATATGAGGTATTCTCTCCTGAGGAGGTCGGCCTGCAGCGGCAGATCGTAATCGGCAAGCACTCCGGCTCTGCGGCGGTTATCGCAAAGTTCCGCGAGTATGGTATAACCCTCTCACAGGAAGAGGCACAAGAATTGGTGGAGAGGGTAAAGAGGACTTCGGTAGATCTGAAGCGTGCCCTCTTTGACAAGGAACTTGTATATTTATACGAGGACTATAAGCGGGAAAAGGCCGCCAAGGAACAAAAGACGGCCCTTGACCACCGGGCAGTGTGATCCCCGGCACGGCTTTTATCCCGACACATCCGTATGTGATCCCGCCACATGGAGGTGCTTTCTTTGGGGAAAACCATCGCAGAAAAGATTTTCAGCAGCCATTCGGGGCAGGATGTCGCGGCCGGGGACCTGGTGGTGGCAAGGGTGGACTTCGTGATGTCCCAGGACGGGACTTCCCCCCTGGCCATCCGCTCCTTTAACGAGATGGGTGGCCGGGAGGTCTTCGACAGGCGCAGGGCCGCGATGGTGATAGATCACTGCAGTCCCAGCGCCAACGAGGGGACGTCAAACCTCCACAAGATGATGCGCGACTTTGCGAAGGCAAAGGGAATCACCCTCTATGACGTGGGGGAAGGCACCTGCCACCAGCTCATCCCGGAACGTGGCCATGTGGTGCCTGGGGACCTCGTCATAGGTGCAGACTCGCACACATGTACATACGGGGCATTGAATGCATTCTCCACGGGTGTAGGCTCCACGGACCTGGCTTGCGCCCTGATGACGGGGAGCCTGTGGTTTAAGGTACCTGAGACTATCCGGGTCATCTTCAAGGGGAAACTCCCCCCCGGGGTATTCTCCAAAGACCTGGCCCTTTACCTTGCAAAGGTGGTCACTGCTGACGGTGCCACATATGCCGCGATCGAATACTCCGGAGATGTCATATCCGAACTTTCGATCGAAGCGAGGTTTACTATCTCCAACCTTGCCGTCGAAATCGGGGCGAAAGCCGGGATCATGCCCTATGATGAAAAGACCGCTGCCTGGGTTGCTTCCCATGCCGGGCGACCGGGCACTCCCGTGTTCCCTGACCCGGACGCGAGATATCTCGATACAATAGAGCTACCCGTCGATGACCTCGTTCCCCAGGTGGCCCTACCTCACCAGGTAGACAACGTCGTACCGGTGCAGGATGCGTCAGGCACAGATATCCAAGAAGCGGTGATAGGGACGTGTACCAATGGTAGGCTCGAGGATCTCCGGATCGCGGCCGGCATTCTGAAAGGGCGCCGGGTGCATCCCGATGTCACTCTGGTGGTAGCGCCTGCTTCCAGGCGTGTCATGTTGGATGCCATGGAAGATGGCACATTAAAGACCCTGATAGAGGCAGGGGCGGCGGTCGTCACCCCGGGGTGCGGGCCATGCGTTGGCACGCATAATGGCGTGCCTGCCGACGGCCAGAATGTCATCTCGACTGCAAACCGCAACTTCAAGGGGCGGATGGGCAACAACAAGGCAAATATCTACCTCGCGTCTCCGGCTACGGTTGCTGCGAGCGCCGTTACCGGCAGGATCACGGATCCGCGCGAGTTTCTACTGTGAGGTGTGGCCACATGCTCTCCGGAACGGCGCATAAATTCGGCGACGACATCAACACGGACTATATAATTTCTGGAAAATATAAGTTCAAGACCCTGGACATGGACGAACTGGCCAGGCATGTGATGGAAGACCTGGATCCCGACTTTAGCCGGCGCGCAAAGCCCGGGGATTTCATCGTTGCCGGCCGCAACTTCGGATGCGGCTCATCGAGGGAGCAGGCCCCTCTTGCCATAAAGCATGCTGGCATAGCTGCGGTCATAGCCTCTTCATTTGCCCGGATATTCTATCGTAACGCCATCAATATGGGGCTTCCCCTTCTGGAATGTGACACCAGCAAGATAGAAAACGGGGATCACCTGGAGGTCGACCTTGGACGCGGCGTCGTGAGGGTCCTTGGAAAGGATCTCGAGATAGTGGCCAAACCGCTTCCCCCGGTGATGCTGGATATAATGTCCTGTGGAGGCCTGGTACCTTACATGAAGCGGTATGGCGGCTTTACGAGGCTGACG
>DUSO01000037.1 GCA_012842565.1 Bacillota bacterium | reverse complement strand
GGACTTGAACGTCCGGTCGAGGAGCACAAGTACACTTCATCGATTGGCTATGCCGTGAGCACAGACGGCATACACTTCAAGAGATACAGCGTGCCTATTCTGGTGGGGGAGACCAGCCAGGAGATGTGGGGGGTGGAGGATCCACGCATCACCCTCCTGGACGGCCGCTATTACATGATTTATACCGCGTTTGGCGGGAGGGACTGGTTTGACGTGCGGCCAACTATCATCGGATCCCCTGACCTTGTCCGGTGGGAGGGACGTCGCATCCTCCTGGACGAGCCGAATAAAGACGTGGCCCTATTCCCCGAAAAGGTCGGGGGGCGGTACGTGATTCTTCACCGCCGGCTGCCGGACATATGGATTGCCTTTTCCAATGACCTCATCAACTGGACCGACCACCAGATTATAATGAGGCCCATACCGGGTACCTGGCAGTCGCAGCGGATCGGCATAGCAGGGCCCCCGGTGCGCACCAGGCACGGATGGCTGCTTTTCTATCACGGTGTAGATGAATCGCGGACCTACAGGCTGGGTGCAGCTCTGCTGGATCCGGCTAATCCTACCGTCGTTCTTGCTCGCCAGGATGAGCCCATCCTGGAGCCCGAGCTCGAATGGGAGCGAAACGGCCTGGTCCCCAACGTGGTTTTTAGCTGCGGCCAGGCTGAGACCGAGGACGGTTACCTGGTCTACTACGGAGCCGCAGATACTTGTATCGGGGTGGCATATGTTTCGAAAGAAGATGTGAGGTTTTAGGTGGGCCTTGGCACGGGAGCCCTGAGCTTGTGCACCCTGGATGAGGCACAGTACCTCCTCGTTCTCAAGGAGAGCGCAGCAAAATACAATACCGGCATTGCCGGTGTGGTCAGAAACCTCATTGACAGGGAGATGGGAGGCGGGGAATCGGTCAAGGAAGACGATCCGTTGTTTCGCATGGCCTCCTCTGCCGTGCGGACAGGACGGTTGGACGGATCTACAGATCATGACCGCTATATCTACCGACAACGATCCAACCCACCTGTCTATGTTCTCCGGGTCCAGCCGACGAAGAAGCTGCTTGGCCATTGGCACAGAGATATCATGATAAGGACTTTAGCTTTGTCGACTGCTTAAGCTTTGTCATCATGTCCAGGCTCGGCTGTAAAAAGGCCTTCACATTTGACCCTCACTTCCACCAGATGGGTTTCGAGATGCTCCCCGCCGGAGTGCGGCAGGGATAGAGCGCTCTATGTGGAATAATAGTCCAAGGATGTTTTCTATGCGGGAATGACTTTCAGGGCCGGGTACTCGTTGGGGGCCCTTTGCGAAAGCCTGGTGATACGGCTTTGAGGCGGTTTAGAATAGCTCTGGAGACCGCGAGGGCACTGGGTGCCTCCTATGCGGATATCCGTGTAGTGACCCGGCGGGACGAAAACATAGTAGTCAAGAACGGCAAGGTCGATGCCCTGGAATCCTCGGAGGAATCGGGCTTTGGAGTGCGGGCCCTCGTAAACGGACGCTGGGGCTTCGCCTCCAGCTCTAAGCTCGATGACGAGGAAATCGAAAAGACCGCCGAGCTTGCCGTGAGGATCGCAAGGGCGAGCGCCAGGGCAAAGACGGAGGACGTCACCTTGAGCCCCGTCGATGCCATTTGCGATTCATATAAGACCAGTTACGACATCGACCCCTTTACGGTCTCTATCGACGAGAAGATAGAGCTCCTCATGGATGCCGAGAGGCTGATGAGAGGGAAAAAGGGGATACGGGTTTCCACCGCCACAATGGGATTCCGGCGGGAGGAGAAGATATTCTTGAGCAGCGATGGTGCGGAGATCGCCCAGGAGATCGTAGAATCAGGGGCCGGGATATCTGCTGTTGCGGCAGATGCCAATGACATCCAGGAGCGTTCGTATCCCGGGGGATTCGGAGGGGACTTTGCGGCCAAAGGATATGAATTCGTAAAGAGCCTCGACCTTGCCGGGCACGCGGAAGAAATAGCCCAGCAGGCCATAGACCTCCTGGACGCGCCACAGTGCCCGAGCACGACGACGGATCTCATCCTCGGGAGCAATCAGCTGGCTCTGCAGATTCACGAATCGTGCGGGCACCCCAGCGAGCTCGACAGGGTATTCGGCACCGAGGCCAGCTATGCCGGCACGAGCTTCCTTACCCCGGAGAAACAGGGTACGTTCAGGTATGGTTCTCCTGAGGTAACGATCGTAGCTGATGCCACTGTCCCGGGGGGCCTTGGCACTTTTGGCTATGACGACGAGGGAGTCCCGGCTCAGCGTACGGAGCTGGTCAAAAAGGGTATCTTTATAAACTACCTCACGTCAAGGGAAACTGCCGGGCGGGTAAACCAGAGGAGCAACGGCTGCATGCGGGCCGACGGGTGGAACAGGATGCCTATAATTCGCATGACCAACATCAACCTCATGCCCGGTGATTGGACCCTGGACGAGATCATCCGGGATACCAAAGACGGCATATTCATGGATACGAACAAGAGCTGGAGCATAGATGACAAGAGGCTAAACTTCCAGTTTGGGACAGAGATCGCATGGGAGATCAAGAACGGGGAAATGGGCCGGATGTTGAAGAATGCTACATACACCGGCATTACGCCCGAATTCTGGAGGAGCTGTGATGCCATAGCCAACGAGGATTTCTGGCACCTGTGGGGCCTCCCCTCCTGCGGCAAGGGCGAGCCCCTGCAGATAGCACATGTGGGACATGGTGCGTCCCCAGCCCGCTTTCGCAGGGTGAGAGTGGGTGTCGGCCGGTGGTAAACGAAGCGTGGGAGGGTGATGTGCTGGCTACTGCCGAGAAGGTCCTGAATCTCTCCAAGAGCGACCAGACCGAGGTGCACTGTGTTCGCGGCAGGAGCTTCCTTACACGATTCGCCAATTCAGAAATACACCAGAATACCGCTGAACGCGATATGACGATCACGGTCCGGTGCGTCATCCGCAAGAGGGTGGGGGTTGCCTCAACAAACCGGACGGATGAGGTGTCGCTCGAGGAGGTTATCTCGCGAGCCATCGCTTTTGCTGAAAGACAGCCGGAAAACCACTCCTTTGTGTCGCTGCCCGGGCCGGGGCAATACCGTGAGGCTGCCACGTTCTTTCGCGAGACCGACGAGTTTACCCCGGAGGATCGCGCAGACGCCGTAAATGTTATAATAAAAAAGGCCAGGAAGGCAGGGCTTGTCGCATCGGGCTCTTTCAGCACCGCCTCCTATGAGGTCGCCACGGTCAATTCCCTTGGTGTCAGGGCTTCAGGGAAGACAAGCCTTGCCAGCCTCGTGACGGTCATTATGGGCGACGGCGGTTCGGGATATGCTGACCGCCTCTCCCGAAATGTCGCGGACATCGACGTGGAGGCCGCCGGGGACGAGGCCGTGAACAGGTGCCTCCTATCCAGGGGTGCCAAGGCCATTGAGCCGGGTGAGTATGATGTGATCCTGGACACATATGCGGTAGCGGACATGATAGGCATGCTATCCTATATGGGGTTCGGGGCCCTGGCCTTTCAGGAGGGCCGAAGCTTCATGACCGGCAACCTCGGGAAGCAAATAACCGGGGAGAACATCACGATCTGGGATGACGGCCTCTCGGAGCCGGGCCTTGCGACGCGGTTCGATTACGAAGGCGTCCCAAAGTCAAGAGTGGATCTCATAACCGGCGGGGTTGCCAGGGGGGTTGTCTATGACTCCTATACTGCCGGTATCGAGGGCAGGGAGTCCACCGGACACGCAGTGTCTCCTTCTTTTGCCGTAGGTCCTTACGCCACCAACCTGTTTATGGAATCCGGCACATCGAGCCTTGGCGAGATGATCGATTCCATGGGGCGCGGGATATTTGTGACCAGGTTCCACTACACAAACCCGGTCCACCCGGTTAAGACGATATTCACGGGAATGACCCGGGACGGGACGTTTCTCATCGAGAACGGGAAGATAGCAAGGCCTCTCAAAAACCTCAGGTTTACCCAGGGGATCCTCGAGGCGCTTTCGCGGGTTGAATTGATTTCACGCGAACGCCGGTTACATGATATGATGGGTGGAGGGGCCTACGTCCCCAGGATAAAGGTCAAGGGCTTCAATTTCACGGGGGTCACAGAATACTGATATATGGCTGGCTTTCTTGATCATTTGAACCCTCAGCAACGTGAAGCGGTCTGCCATGTAGATGGCCCGCTTCTTATACTGGCAGGGGCGGGAAGCGGGAAGACAAGGGTAATAACATATCGCATAGCATATCTCATCGGCGAGCTTGGAGTCTTGCCCGGGAGAATCCTGGCAGTCACCTTTACAAACAAAGCCGCAGAGGAGATGCGGGAGCGCGCGACCTCGCTGGTGGGGCCGGCCGCGGGGGCGGTTTGGATCAGCACCTTTCACTCCTTTTGCGTGCGTGTGCTGAGGAGGGATGCGGGGCGGCTGGGCTTAAAGAGTGACTTTTCGATTTTTGACAGGGATGACCAGGTCACCGCGATACGCCAGGCCCTACGCGATCTCAGCTTGAATGAGAAGGTGTATCCCCCCGCAAACCTCCTCGCCGTTATCAGCGGGGCCAAAAATGAGCTGGTCGGCCCGGACCAGTATGATGAGGCTGCTTCAGGGCCATGGGAGAATACCGTAGCGCGTGTCTATAAGCAATACCAGAATATCTTGCGTGCCAATGGGGCGCTGGATTTTGACGATCTCCTCGTGGAGACGGTCCGCCTTTTCAGGGAACATGCGGATGTCTTGAGAACCTACCAAGATAGATTCTGGTACGTGATGGTGGACGAATACCAGGATACAAACCACGCGCAGTATGTCCTCATCAGGCTCCTGGCCGCCCGGCACAGGAATCTCTGCGTCGTGGGCGACGAGGACCAGTCGATTTACGGCTGGCGCGGCGCTGATATCAGGAACATCCTGGATTTCGAAAAGGATTACCCTGATGCCAGGATCGTTAAGCTCGAAGAAAACTACCGTTCTACCAGGCGGATCCTGGAGGCCGCCAACAACGTCATATCCAACAATTCGCAACGGAAGGAAAAGCTCCTGTGGACAAGGAATCCCCAGGGCGACAAGGTGACGTGTTATTACGCCTGTAACGAGCGAGACGAAGCCAGGTTTGTGGCGGATGAAATACTCAGCATGGCGCACAGGGAGCACCGGGCCTGGAATGACTTTGCCGTCCTCTACCGGATGAACTCTCAATCGCGAGTTCTTGAAGAGGAGCTATTACATCGGGGCATCCCGTACCAGGTCATAGGCGGCGTGAGGTTCTATGAACGCAAGGAGATAAAGGACATCCTCGCGTACCTGAGGGTGTTGCTAAACCCTCTGGACTCTATCAGTTTGAGGCGCATTATCAATGTGCCGCGACGCGGGCTGGGAGATCTCACCGTCGAGAGGCTCGGCCGCTTCGCGCGGCAGCATAAGCTGTCTCTCTATGAAGCTATGTCAAGGTGCGATGAGATCCCGGAGATGGCTGCGAGGACCTGTAAGGCCGTGCAGGAATTTATCATGATGATGGATGAGCTGCGCGGTGAGGTAGACAATCTGTCACTGCCGGACCTGATCAGCCGGGTAATGGATAAGACGGGCTATCTGAATGAACTCGAACAAGAGAAAACGGTAGAGGCTGAGTCCAGGATAGAGAACATAAAAGAGCTCCTCTCGGTGGCCCAGGAATTTGTCGCTCGCCATGCCCTGCCGGAGAATGAGCAGTCCTCCATTTTGGAGGATGAACTACCTTTGGAGGGCAAGCCGTCCATTCACGGGGAAAAGGAGGGCAGTCCCTCCACGGCAGGAGAGAGTGAGGAACTACCTGGTTCACGACCGTCTTCCGGGCCGTCCGGAAAGGCCCAGCTATCGGCCTTCCTCGAGGAAGTAGCCCTCGTTTCAGATGTCGATACCCTTGACAATGAACAGCAGGGGGTTACCTTGATGACCCTCCATTCGGCCAAGGGGCTCGAGTTTCCGGTGGTGTTCATAGTGGGGATGGAGGAGGGCGTCTTCCCCCATTCACGTTCCCTCGACGATTACGGCCGTCTCGAGGAGGAACGCCGCCTCTGCTACGTCGGCATGACCCGGGCGCAGGAGCGCCTCTACCTTTCCCATGCGCGGCAGAGGCTGATGTTCGGGCAATATATGGATTCAGTGCCTTCCAGGTTCATACGAGAGGTACCAAAGAGCCTCTTGGAGGAGAGAGTATCGCAGGGCTGGTATTAATTCATGGCCGGCATTGGCCTTGGGGCCGGGAGGGGATGGGCGTGGCGGATGTGTCTACCGATGTCCGGGAGAGAATAGAGAAGCTTCGCGAAGAGATCGAGTATCACAACTATCGCTATTATGTCCTGGATGACCCGGTGATCTCGGACGCTGAATTCGACCTCCTCATGAGGGAATTGGCGGAGCTCGAGGCTAGGCACCCCGAGTATATAACTCCGGATTCACCTACCCAGCGGGTCGGCGGGAAGCCAGCTGAAGGCTTTGCTACTATAGTTCATAACGTTCCGATGATGAGCCTTCAGAACGCCTATAGTTTTCAGGAACTCCGGGAATTCGACGAGCGGGTTAGGCGTCTAATCAGGGTCGACCACGTAGAATACGTCTGTGAGCTTAAGATAGACGGGCTTGCCATATCCCTGGAATACCGGGACGGGCGCTTTGTGAGGGGCGCCACGAGGGGAGATGGGGTTACCGGCGAGGATGTCACTCACAACCTCAGGACCATCAGGTCCATTCCAATGAGGCTTCGCACCGGAGAACGCATCCGGCTGGATGTCCGCGGGGAAGTCTACATGATCAAGTCGGAATTCGAAAAGCTGAATGAGGAACGGCGCAAAGCGGGAGAGCCGCTTTTCGCCAACCCCAGGAATGCCGCTGCGGGTTCCTTGAGGCAGTTGGATCCCAGGGTGACGGCGTCCCGGCCTCTCGACATCTTCCTCTACGCGATAGGATTTTCGCCGGACCGGCGTTTTGAGACGCACATGGAGGCCCTGCAGTACCTCAAGTCCGCGGGGTTTCGCGTAAATCCAAACATACGCCTGGTTCCCGGGATAGATGAGGCAATCGAGTACTGTGAGGAGTGGGGTCGCAATAGAGATACCCTCGACTACGAGATCGACGGGGTCGTGATAAAGGTCAACGACCTGAGGTACCAGGAGATGCTGGGGGCGACGGCCAAGAGCCCACGGTGGGCTATAGCGTATAAGTTCGAGGCGAGGCAGGCTACCACCGTGGTGAGAGACATCAAGGTCCAGGTTGGGAGGACCGGTGCGCTTACACCCCTTGCGATTCTCGATCCCGTAAAGCTGGCAGGATCGGTTGTCTCCAGGGCCACGCTTCATAATGAGGATTTCATCAGGAGCAAAGATATAAGGATAGGGGACACCGTGATAATCCAGAAGGCAGGAGATGTGATCCCTGAGGTCGTGAGCGTTGTCGCCGCAAAGAGGACCGGCAGAGAAAGGGAATTTGTGATGCCTTCCAGGTGTCCTGAATGCGGCGCTGACGTGGTGAGGCTCGAGGGCGAGGCCGTAGCCCGGTGCGTGGGGTTGAAATGCCCGGCCCAGCTTAGAGAGGGTATACTCCATTTTGCCTCGAGGGACGCAATGGACATCGAGGGAATGGGGCCCGCCCTGGTAGGGCAGCTATTGGAGAGAGGGCTTGTCCATGACTTTTCGGATATCTACAAGCTTACCGCGGAGCAGATTGCCGGCCTCGAGCGCATGGGCAAGAAGTCTGCCCAGAATCTGATCGAGGCTATAGATGAGAGCAGGGGCCGCGGGCTCGCCCGCTTGCTCTATGCACTCGGCATACGGCATGTAGGTGAAAACGTCGCGAGGGTGCTGGCGGAGCACTTCGGCAGCATGGACGCCATTATGAATGCGCGTTATGATGAGCTGGTGTCGATACCCGAGATAGGGCCGAAGATTGCTGAAAGCATTGTGAGCTTTTTCGCCGAGGAGGCGAACCGCGGGGTTATAAAGCGCCTTGCAGAGAGCGGGGTCCTGATGGGGCGACCCCAAGCGCCTCAGGAGCAGGTGCCGCAGACGCTTGCTGGCAAGACATTTGTGCTTACCGGGGCTCTCGAGGGCTTTACCAGAGAAGAAGCCGAAGATCTCATCCGCCGGATGGGAGGCCGGGTGTCCGGCAGCGTGTCACGCAAGACCGACTATGTAGTGGTAGGCAGGGATCCCGGCTCGAAGTATGACCGGGCTCGAGAACTCGGGATTCCCATTCTTAGTGAAGAAGAGTTTCTTAAGATGGCGGGGAAACGGTAATACGCCCAGGGGCCGCAGGGCACGAGATGGCCGTGTACTATTCCGGCGATAATCTCATTGATGAGGATTGATGTGATTTCGGGGAGCCGATCTCAAGACGCGACGTTGAGCACGTAGCAAACCTGGCAAGGCTTGAGCTGGATGAGGGTGAAAAGGAAAGCTTCACGAGACAGCTGGCCAGCATAATTGAATATGCGGACAAACTAAAGCAGCTCGATACAGACCAGGTGAGCCCGACGGCTCATCCGATGCCCCTGAGAAATGTCTTTAGAGAGGACGAGGTGCGCCCGTCCCTCCCGGTTGAAGAGGCTTTAAAGAACGCGCCTGACCGCAGTGGGAGCTTTTTCAAGGTGCCGAGGATAATGGAGACGGAGTTATAGTGCGAGGCTCCTGCGGAGCAACGCAGGTCGGCCATGAGGCCAAGGATCTGTGTTGAGGTGCTCGAGCTGGGGATGGTGAATACGATTGGAGTTATATGAATATACAGCGCATGAGTTGCACGACATCCTCCTTCGCAAGGAGGCCAGTGCACGCGAGATTGTAGAGTCGGTATTCAGGAGGATCGATGAAGTCGAGCCGCTGGTACGGGCCTATATCACTCTCACCCGTGAGGAGGCTTTTGCCGCAGCCGGTGCCACCGATGCACGGATAGCCCGGGGGGAGGAGATCGGCCCGCTTGACGGTATCCCCATCGCGCTAAAGGACAACCTTTCTACTCGTGGCATCAAGACCACCTGTGCTTCCAGGATTTTAGAAAATTACATCCCGCCCTATAGCGCCACCGTTGTGGAGCGTCTCATGTCGCAGGGTGTGGTCATGCTGGGAAAGGCCAACATGGATGAATTTGCCATGGGTTCTTCCACGGAGAACTCGGGGTTCTTCACGACACGCAACCCGTGGGACCTGGACCGGGTGCCGGGGGGCTCATCCGGCGGCAGCGCCGCCGCGGTCAGTGCCGGAGAAGCTGTCCTGGCGCTGGGGTCTGATACGGGTGGCTCCATCCGCCAGCCCGCGTCATTCTGCGGTGTGGTGGGGCTAAAGCCCACTTACGGGTGCGTATCGCGTTACGGGCTCGTGGCCTTTGCCTCATCGCTCGACCAGATAGGCCCGATCACCAGGGATGTGACTGATTGTGCCATCCTGATGAACGCAATTGCAGGGTATGATCCTCGCGATTCAACCTCGGTAAATCGAGAATACCCCGACTATACACAGTACCTGATACCGGATATCAAGGGATTGAAGATAGGTGTGCCGAAAGAGTATTTCGGCGAGGGACTTGCTCCTGATGTCCGGGAGGCCATCGAACAGGCGATGAACAGGCTGCAGGATATGGGGGCCATCCTCGTGGACGTCTCGCTCCCGCATTCTGAATATGCCCTTGCGACCTATTATCTTGTGGCAACGGCGGAGGCCAGCTCCAACCTGGCTCGTTATGACGGCGTGAGATATGGCCTCAGGGCGAAGGGCGCGCCCGACTCAGTGACCATGGCCAAGAGGACACGCAAGGAGGGTTTCGGCGCTGAGGTAAAGAGACGCATAATGCTGGGGACTTATGCCCTGAGCTCGGGCTACTATGACGCCTATTACCTAAAGGCCCTCAAGGTCCGTACCCTCCTCATTCAGGACTTCGAACGGGCCTTTGAGGCATGCGATGTGGTCCTGTCGCCCACATCGCCTACTGTAGCCTTCAGGATAGGAGAGAAGACAAAAGACCCACTGTCCATGTACCTGTCGGACATATACACTATAACTGCCAACCTCGCCGCACTTCCTGGCATATCGTTCCCTTGCGGTTTCGGGCAGGATGGGCTGCCGGTGGGGCTTCAGCTTTTGGGCAAGCATTTTGACGAGCCTACCCTGATCCGTGCCGCATATGCATTCGAGACAGCGTGGGGGCCAAGGTCGCCCAAGCCGCCTCTCCAGACAGGCGGCCGCGACAGGGCGAGTATCCCGGCTGGCAGTTTTAGCGACGATTAGCCCTGCCGGTAGTTCCCGCGACAACGCGAGCACATCGACCGGCAGCGGGCATGACGAGGGGGTAACCCGGATTGACGACTGTAGAACACGGCCTTTCTAAGGAGGTCGAACTCAAATACGAAACGGTTATAGGACTCGAGGTCCACGTGGAGCTCCTGACGGCGTCCAAGATATTCTGTAACTGCAGCACGCAGTTCGGAGCGGAACCGAACAGCCACACATGCCCCATATGTCTTGGGCTGCCCGGCGTGCTTCCGGTCGTGAATAAACGGGCGGTGGAATTCGCAATCCGGACGGCGCTGGCTCTCAACTGTAAGGTAAGCGAATTCAGCAAGTTTGACCGCAAGAACTATTTTTACCCCGATCTTCCCAAGAACTACCAAATATCCCAGTATGACCTCCCACTTGGACTTGAAGGGCACCTGACCATAAGCTACGACGGGGAGGTGAGGCGAATAGGTATCCGACGGGTGCACCTTGAAGAAGAAGCGGGCAAGTCGATTCATGAGGGCTCGGATATCGTGGGTGCCAGCTATTCTCTCGAGGATTACAACCGTGCAGGCATACCCCTGCTGGAAATCGTAAGCGAGCCGGATATACGTTCGCCACGGGAAGCCTATGTCTACCTCAACACCCTGCGGAATATTCTTAGATATATCGGGGTTTCTGACTGCAAGATGGAGGAAGGCTCACTCCGGTGTGACGCCAACATCTCTGTGCGGCGGGCCGGGTCGACCACTTTCGGCGCCCAGACGGAGCTAAAAAACCTGAATTCATTCAGGGCTGTGGAGAAGGGCCTCGAATACGAGAGGGTAAGGCAAATAAGGGCGCTGGAGCGAGGGGAGGAGATTGTCCGCGAGACCCGCCACTGGGATGAGGCAAGGGGCGTAACCGTCTCAATGCGCAGCAAGGAAGAAGCGCACGACTACCGTTACTTCCCGGAGCCCGACCTTGTCCCGATGGTTATCGACCGGGAATGGGTAGAACAGGTCCGGTCAACGCTTCCGGAGCTCCCCGCGGCGAGGCGCGAGCGTTTTATCAAGGAATACGGCCTCCCGGAGTATGACGCGGAGCTCCTCACTGAATCCAGGGCGCTGGCGGATTTCTTCGAGGAATGTGTGAAAGGGCATCATGATGCCAAGGCTGTAAGCAACTGGGTGATGAGCGAACTCCTCGGCCTCCTGAACGCTGAGGGCAAGTCCATAGAGGAATCTCCGGTAACTCCTGAATACGTTGTGCAGGTACTGGACCTCATGGCTAAGGGGACCATAAGCGGGCGGATCGCCAAAGAAGTCTTTGAAGAATCATTCAGGACAGGCAGGATGCCCGGGGCAATAATAGAAGAGCGCGGGCTCGTCCAGATCTCCGACGAATCTCAACTGGCCGGTGTGATTGCCGAGGTAATCCGGGAAAATCCGGGCCCATGCGCGGATTTCGCTGCGGGCAAGGAAAAAGCGCTGACCTTCCTGGTGGGGCAGGTGATGAAAAAGACGAAGGGCCGTGCGAATCCCCGACTGGTGAACAAGTTGCTCAAAGATAGGCTGGAAAGGGCATGATGCAAGACGACTCGATTATATGGTCTGGATCGCCGGTGGCTGGCGGACAGCTCGCTATTGGCTGTAACGCTGATCTGGGGTTCTACCTTTCCCCTGGTAAAGAGCCTTGTAGCATACTTTGACCCGATGGTGCTCATCGCTACGCGGTTTACGGTGGCCGCGATCCTTATGGCCCTCGGGATGTTGGGGCGGCTCAGGCGGCTGGACAGGCACACATTAATAGCTGGCGCCGTGCTGGGCGGGTTCCTGTTTTCAGGGTATGTCTTGCAAACGGTGGGGCTAAAATATACCACCGCCTCCAAGGCGGGGTTCATAACCGGGCTTTCGGTAGTCATGGTGCCATTTTTATCGAAGCTTATCCTGAACAGGCCGCCGAGGCGGGCTGCGCTGATTGGGGCCGCACTCGCCGCGCTTGGGCTTGGCTCGATGACCATGGAGCCCGGGAGCAGTCTGGTGCCGCAGGTCGGGGACATGCTGGTCCTCCTCTGCGCGCTTGGGTTTGCGCTTCACATAGTATTCGTCGGCCGCTATGCTCCGGTCATGGATGTCCCGCTTCTAGTCCTGGTGCAGGTAGCCACAACGGCAGTCATCGGCATAGCCTATACGGCTGTAACCGGGCAACTTGGGCCGGTTTTCAGGGCATCTGAGCTGGGAATACGCTCCTGGCTCTCGATACTGTATCTCGGGGCCTTTGCAACAGCCGGGGCATTCTTCGTGCAGAATGCAGCCCAGAGAGTCACCTCCCCGACTCGCGTAGCCATCATACTGGCAACAGAGCCCATATTCTCGGCCATCTTCGCGTGGCTCTGGCTGGGGGAGAGCCTGGGCCGCAAGGGTGTCATCGGCGCGTTACTGATCCTCGTAGGCATGCTGATCGCAGAATTGGAAGTCGGGTTTAAGAAGGGCACCGTTGAGGGGCTCTAGAGTGCGATAACACATTAACACTAGGTCGGGGGTGATTTCTATGCAAGAAGAAAAGGGGCTGAAAAAACAGGAGGAAACCTGGCAAAAGAGCCTGCGCTGGCTGACCAGGACGGCGGTGCTGCTCGCGCTCACCCTTGCGTTTCAGATGTTGGGCTTGCCTCAGCCTGTAACAGGTCCCGCCGTCAACGCTATGCTCCTTTTGTCTGCCATATTTGTGGGCGCCCTCGGTGGCGCTGTGATAGGGCTTTTCACTCCCTGGATCGCCTTTATTAGGGGAATTCTCGCTGCTCCTCTCGGTCCAATGATCCCCTTTATAATGATAGGAAACGCCGCGCTTGTGCTGGTATTCAGCGCGGTCAGGAATGCGGGCAGGAAGGCCTTGTGGGCCGGGGTTACAGGTGTTGTGGCAGGTGCTGTTGTCAAGTTCCTGATACTCTCATCGGCAGTGAGATATGTAGTTGAGGTGAAGCCCCCCATTGCCAGGGCTATGCAGTTACCGCAGCTTTTCACCGCCCTTACGGGTGGTGTAATCGCGCTGGCGGTGGCGGGCGCGATACAGGCGGCGGTGCGCAGCAGGCGGGATTAGGGCATGGCAAACAGGCCCTCGGACAGGGGGCCGGTCCAGCAAAGTGGACCGGCCCCCTCCAATTTTGCGCCGCGGTGGGGCCTTTCACGGCAAGAAAACCGCGAGGTTATGCTATGACTGGGAGAGGGGCGCCAGAAGGATGCTCGCAACCAGCTCCCATACGCGGGGGTCCTCTTGCCCCATCTGCCAGATCGCGGTACCCCTGACCCCGTTTTCCCTTATCAGGCGGAATTTCCATTCGGCTGCCTCGGGGCACTGGTACCAGACAACATGCCACCGGCCTTCGGGGGTATCAGGCGCACGATAGGCAAGGGTACATTCTCGTACATCGGGTGCGAAGGTGAGCGGGACCTGGTAGACCTCGGTTATCCGGAGGATATCGGCATAGGTTACGGTGGTCGCGGTCTCTACCGGCGCGACTGGCCAGTCGTACCCATATACCCCGGTCGTAATCATTATCTTGTCCAGTGGGAGCTGCGAGATGGCAAAGTCCTTCACCCGGCGGTACCAGTTGTATGATGCGAGGGGGCCCGGAGGGCCTGTAGCCGAATGTTCCTCATATGCCATGATCACCAGCCAGTCCGAGCTCGGCTCGAGGGCCCGGTAATCGAAACCCCCAGACCATGGATGGCGAGGATTCTCTTCTGTCTTGCCCGGTACGGCCTGGGTTACCATGAGGCCCTGCCGTCTTGCCGCCTCGCTCAAATCCTTCATGAACTGGGTGAGGGCTTGCCTGTCATTGGGATCGACATTCTCCAGGTCGATATGGGCTCCATCCAGCCTGTATCTCGCCATCGCGGCTATGATATTCGAAATAGCTCTCCCCTTTGCGCGCGGGTCGGTCAGGACTGAATGGGCAATCTCGCGGACAAACCTGGTCTGCACAAAATTGTGTACGGTACCCTGGACCAAGAGGCCATGGGACCTTGCAAACTCCAGGGCGCGCAGGTTCACGCTTTCCCGTAAAAAACCCTCGCTTGTAAGTAGAAACCACCACCCGAAGATTCCATTCAGCAGATTGTAATACTTCTCCAGGGACGGCATCGATTCCTCGCCAAAGTAGCCCCATACCTCGGCTGCGCGGTTATGGACCAACCTTTCTCACCCCTCGAGAAGGGCGGGTCTCGGCCTTAACGGGATAAAGATCCGGGAAAGGCACCCTCCCTCCACCACTGTATGAGAGGGTGGCTCTCGGTGTTACCTGCACTATTACAGAGCATAGGTGGCGCTCGGTGATTGGGCCACCGTCCTACCGGCCCGGCCGGACTGCCGCTGCATTGGGCAGCTAGTGGGTCGAAGAGGACACAGGGTTTGTGAGAACGCCCAGTTTTTCGACCTGGATCCTCACCACATCCCCGTCTTTCATAAACACCGGGGGTTTTCGCTTAAAGCCCACCCCCGACGGGGTACCGGTGGCTATGACATCGCCCGGAGTCAGGGTCATAAGGCGCGAGATATATTCGATAAGACCGGGAACATCGAAAATCAGCTGGTCGGTGTTGGAATCTTGCATGAGCTTATCATTTAGCCATAGCTTTATGTCCAGATGCCCCGGGTCGCCTACCTCATCGGCCGTAACCAAGTAGGGGCCCATCGGGGCAAACGAATCGAGGGTCTTGCCCTTGATCCATTGCCCGTCTCTGAACTGCAGGTCCCTTGCGCTCACGTCGTTCAATATCGTATAGCCGGCCACGTGCTCGAGGGCGCGCTCCCTGGGGATGTTCTTGCCTGCCTTGCCAATGATGCAGGCAAGCTCGGCCTCATAGTCGATTTCCCTGGATGCCTCCGGGATGATGATCGCCTCGCCGGGCCCGATCACCGCGTTAGAAAACTTGGAAAAGAGGACCGGCTCCTTGGGGAGGGCCGCCCCGATTTCCATTGCATGGTCCCTGTAGTTGAGCCCTATGCAGATGAGCTTGGTGGGGTTGGGAAGCGGGGCGAGGTGCCTTACTTCCTCCAGGTCGTAGGCCAACCTGCGGCCGTCGAGGCCGGTGAGTCCGGCGGCGGCACCTGAGGAGAGCATCTCACTTACCAGTTCAACGGCAATCCTGGCGTTGGAGAGGCAACGCTCACCGCCTTTTAGCAAAGCCACCATATCGCCGGGCATAAGGGCCTCTGCCAGGCGAACCGGGTCCGGTTCACCCTTTCTCTTGAGATAGAGGGCATATGCTGCCTGGAGGTCCACAATGATCTCCCTTCCTATCCCGGGTTCGATAACACCCCCGGTAAAGGTCTGCCCGTTGTACATGAATGTGCCGAGTTTCAAGTTCGATCCATCCCTTCCACGGATATTGCAGCTTACACCCCGGTCATCTTGCATTACCATGTTGCATGTTATGGGCTCCGGGGTTTTGAATCCTGGTTTAGTATTCTCGATGTCCCCGTCCAACCCTTTTTGTCGCGTCTCATTTGCCCGGCTTCGGGCGCCTGGTCTGTTGACTTCCAATATTGAACAGGGTATAATCAAATCGAAAGTGATATTCATTCTCATATAGACTGGTATGAATTGGAGGGCGTCTCATGGGGGATGTAAAGCGGGAGGTTGCTCGCGCAATAAACCTTATGTCTGATAACGACCTCAGGGTCACGCCGGAGAGGGAGGCTGTCCTCGAGGTCCTTGCTGAAAACATAGGGGCCCACCCCAGCGCGGAGGATATATACCTGGCGACGATGGAGAGGCATCCCGGCATCGGGCTTGCAACGGTCTACAGAACCCTGGACGCCCTCGAACGCGTGGGCATCGTCTCCAAGTTGGAATTGGGTGCCAGCGGCAGCAGGTATGAGTTGAATACGGACGTGGGTGGGCATTTCCACCATCACCTGATCTGCATTGGCTGCGGCCGGATCACCGAGTTCAACCAGGACCTGCTTGAACACCTGGAGAAGGAAATCGAGGACAGCACAGGGTTTCAGATAACCGACCACAGCCTGAGGTTTTACGGGTATTGCGCTAAATGCCGCGAGGCAGCGAAGGGCGGAGAGACATCACGAAGCTGACAATAGCTGAGGACAATGGGCAACTGCGGAGGGGACGATACTTGATTCCTGGTGCAGGGTACGGGGCAGGGAGGGGCCACTGCCACAGGTGGCGCCACCGACACGGGAAAGCCAGACGCGATGTTGCGAAGAAGATCATCCTGGTCGGGAGCCCCAATGTCGGCAAGAGCATGCTCTTTAACAATCTCACGGGGCTCTATGCGACGGTGTCGAACTATCCGGGTACCACGGTAGATGTGTCGCGGGGACACTGCCTGATCGGACAAGGTGTGTACGAGGTCGTGGATACGCCGGGGGCATATTCACTCCTTCCCATATCGGACGAGGAGAGGGTGACGAGGGATGTGCTGGCTTCGGAGAAGCCCGACATTGTGCTCCACGTGGTAGATGCCAAGAATCTGCCCCGGATGCTCAATATGACGATCCAGTGCATCGAGGCAGGCTTGCCCGTGATATTGGTCGCCAATATGATGGATGAGGCCGAAAGGGCAGGTTTCACCATTGACCTGGAAGAACTTGAGCGAAGGCTCGGGATACCGGTCGTAGGCACAGCCTCTATATCCGGGATGGGAATCGACCGGCTCAAGTCCGTTATCAGGGCGTACTCGACACCTTCAGGGCGTCCAAACCCCGGCGCCCGGGGATGTGCGGTCGCACGGGACTGCGCAACCGCCCGGGGCATCCAGGTTGTGACTTATACCCGTGAGATTGAGGAGGCGATAGCCAGCCTCACCAGCATGATGGAGTTAGACCATCCCTTCAGCAGGCGCATGATGGCCTTGCTGGCCCTGCAGCAGGATGCGTGGGCGCTTGACCTGCTACAAAACAGCGAACCTCGCGGGAAGGAGATCATCCGGTATGCAGACGAGTTGAACAGGAGGTACGAAAGCAAGAGCGGGCATTCCCTCGCTTATGATCTCACGGTCAGGAGGCAGGCGGACGTCAACTGGATCCTGCGCGGGATAACCACGCAGTCGCGGACAAGACGCAGCCCTGTCGGGACATGGCTCAACCGGATTACCATGAACCCTGTGACGGGATTTCCCATTCTCCTGGCTGTTCTCTACTTTGTATTCTACAAATTCGTGGGGCAGTTCGGGGCCGGTACCCTTGTGGACTTCATCGAGGAACGGGTCTTCGTCCACGCGGTAAATCCCCTGGTAGAACGTTTCGTTGGGTCGTTCGTGCCCTTTGAACCCCTGCGGCTCTTGATAGCCGGCGACTATGGGATCATCACCCTGGGACTGAGGTACGCGATTGCCATCGTATTGCCGATTGTCGGGACGTTCTTCCTGGCATTTTCGCTGGTTGAGGACTCCGGCTATCTCCCGCGCCTTGCGATGCTGTCAGATAGGCTCCTTAAGGTGGTCGGCTTGAGCGGCCGCGCAATAGTGCCGCTTACTCTGGGCCTCGGGTGCGATACTATGGCGACCATTGTGACCCGTACCCTCGAAACGGAGAGGGAAAGGATTATCGCAACCTTTCTCATGGCTCTCGCGATTCCTTGCTCGGCCCAGCTGGGCGTCATAATGGCGCTTCTGGCAGGGCACCCCGGGGCGCTCCTGGTTTGGGTGGCTTTCGTCGGTGGGGCCTTCGCGACCAGTGGATGGCTCCTGTCGCGGATACTGCCCGGAAACCCTCCGGCCTTTTATATGGAGCTGCCTCCGCTCCGCGTTCCCGGGCTCGGCAACATATTGAAGAAGACCTTTGCCCGGATGAAGTGGTATTTCTCTGAGGTGGTGCCTGTTTTTGTGCTGGCCAGCATCCTAATTTGGGGCGGAAAGCTAACCGGGCTTTTTGATGTCGCGACAAGTGCATTAGAGCCGCTAGTGAGCGCCATAGGCCTGCCACGGGAGGCGGCGACTGCTTTCCTGTTTGGCTTCTTCAGGCGTGACTATGGAGCGGCCGGCCTCTTCGACCTTGACCGCGCAGGCGCGCTCACCCCCAACCAGCTCCTGGTGGCAAGCATATCGCTCACCCTCTTCGTGCCGTGCGTGGCCCAATTTTCGATAATGGTGAAGGAGCGCGGTATGAAGGTGGCGCTTGGAATAGCGGTGGCGGTATTCGCCCTGGCCTTCGGCTGCGGCTTTATAGCTAACACAGTGCTTAACTTGTTAGGGGTGACATTCTCTTGAAGACATGCAGGACTCGGACTAGCTTGTCTGAAATGCACCCCGGGCAGGAGGCGAGGGTTGTAGAGATAAAGACGAACGACCCCTCTCAACTCCGAAAGCTCATCGCAATGGGCCTCCTGCCCGGGACTATAGTTACCCTGGTCCGGAGGGCGCCGGTCTGTGTCTTCAGAGTGGGCGAAAGTGAGTTTGCCTGCGATGAGAGCATCTCCAGGGCGGTCCTGGTTGCAGGGGTCGAGGCCCGGCCGCCTGAGTAGGGCGCCAGGTCCGCTTGAAGAGACCTCTAGCTCGCGCGCATCTGGGGTGCTGGCGCCTCTTGGCTTCCTATGATACCGGCTGGGAGGCGCCCGCCTTGGCGCCGGGGGAGTGGCTGTTGGCCCCCGCCTCCAGCGCTTCCATGGCAAAAGCCAGGAATACACCCACCATGAGCCCCAACATGGCAGCTACGGCTATGTTTAGGAGCTTCCTCGGGGCGACCGGCGACTCAGGCGGCAGGGACGGAGATAACACCCTCACGAATACCTGAGAGTCAGTCTTAAGCAACTCGAGCCTCGTCTCGAGGTCTTTCAAAGCAAGCCTGCTATCGGCAATCCGGCTTATAAGGTCCTGGTAGGTCGGGTTGGGCTCCTCGACATTGACCTGGATTGCTGCAAGCCTCCTGGCCTGGTTGCCAACCAGGCTCTTGACCGCCTCATAGGCCATGGGTTCATCTACCAGGGAGCGCTTTAATTCTATTGTGGGGCGCTGGTCCTTGATCTCGGCCAGGGCCGCCTCGAGGGCGGCCTTCCGGAGGTTTATGGCCCGGGACAGGTCATTCATCTTGATCTCGTTGACCTTGGCTACAAAGAGGCGTGCCCATGTGTTGGCTATCTCACTTGCCTCCTGTGCCGAATTGCGTTTTACCTTGAGCCGCAGTATATTGGTACCCTTCAAGATCTCTGTCGAGGCGATTTCCTTAAGGTCTTCCGGAGTCTCATCCAGCTTGAGCGTTTCTACCACGGCCCTCCTGACGGCGGAACCCTCCATCACGCTCGAATAGGTCTCGAGGGACCATTGCGGGGTGCCTTCCCCCCCGGGGTCCTGGACCATGATGGCAACAGTCGCTTCATATACCGGGGGCAATACGAAGAAGCTCAATACAGCGCTGGCGATGACCGCAGCCCCGAATATCGTCATGATGATACCGGCCCTTTTCCTGATGACCATCCAATAATCCCATAGGTTGATTTCGTCTAGTTCTTCTGGCACGTCCGACTTCCCCCTGATGAAGATTGCTCCGAAGGAGTATATCCGCGTCTATTCCTTCAATTGGAGCCAGTATTTGCTGATATGAGTAACAAAAGACTAATTCTAGCCATCTACGCCCAATTCCTGCTTAGCGCTGGATGGAAAGTAGGGAATGAAACACAAGAACGGGTAGGGACGATCACCACGGGCTGTCCGGTTCTGGTATACTTGAATAAAGAAGAGACGATCGCCATGACCTGGCTTATATCCCCGCCGTTTCAGGGCGGGCGGGGCCCCGCCGCTCTTGGCAGCAGGGTGCTTGCGGCAGCAAGGAGACACCGATATCATGGAGTTTATTGCGGATTTCCATATCCATTCACATTTCTCGAGGGCGACCAGCAGAGATTGTAACCCTGAGAATATTCTCACATGGGCTGCCTACAAGGGGCTCACGGTGGTGGGCACCGGGGATTTTACTCACCCCGGGTGGCGAGATGAGCTCAGAGACAAGCTCGAACCGGCGGAAGAAGGGCTCTACAGGTTGAAGGATGGTCCCTCCGGCAATCAGAACGTCGGCAATCGGGACGGCGTTCGCTTTGTGATCTCGGGGGAGATAAGCACAATCTACAAAAAAGCGGGCCGAACCCGCAAGATTCACCACCTGATACTTCTACCGAGCCTGGAGGCTGCCGACACGTTAAGCCAGCGCCTGGAAACAGTCGGGAATATTCGTTCCGATGGGAGGCCCATCCTCGGCCTGGATAGTCGCAGGCTCCTCGAGATGACTCTGGAGGTGTGCCCGCAAGCCATCTTCATCCCTGCCCATATCTGGACGCCACATTTCTCGCTCTTTGGATCCAATTCGGGGTTTGACGCAATAGAGGAGTGTTTTGAGGACCTCACCGGCCAGATACTTGCGGTTGAGACGGGCCTTTCGTCTGATCCTCCCATGAACTGGCGTCTCTCAGCCCTGGACCGCTTTGCGCTTGTATCTAATTCCGACGCCCATTCGCCCGCCAATCTGGCCCGCGAGGCTAACCTGTTCGACACAGAGTTATCGTTTTCGGGTATCCGCGATGCACTCAAAGACCGGGATCCGAAGCGCTTCCTGGGGACCATCGAGTTCTTTCCCGAGGAAGGGAAATACCATTATGACGGTCATAGGAACTGCAACATCCGCTGGCACCCGCGGGAGACCCGGGCGGCCGGGGGGATCTGCCCCGTGTGCGGGCGGAGGGTTACTGTGGGCGTGTTGCACAGGGTTGAGGAGCTTGCCGACAGGGATGAAGGGGTGGTCCCCGATGCTGCAAGGCATTATGAGAGTCTTATCCCTCTCCAGGAATTGATAGCCTCGGCACTGGGATCGGGTCCGGAGGCTCGCCAGGTCCGCAGGCGTTACCTGGATATCATAAACAATGTGGGCTCAGAGCTCACCGCGCTCCGGAAAACCCCTCTCGGGGAATTACAGGAGATCGCCGGCCCTGTTGTAGCGGAAGCCATTCGAAGGGTCAGGGAGAGAGAGGTTGAGGTAATCCCGGGCTTTGACGGCCAGTATGGCAAGGTATCAGTGATGAGAGAGACAGAGCGCACCAGGGCTGGCGGCCAGGCTGTCCTCTTTGCCGTGGAGCCTGTTGAGTTTGCCGGGGGACTCGCTGGAGATAAGGCTGCTGCGGAAGCTGCTACGGCCAGCCTCTCTGTCAGGCGGACCTCGGGGGCTGGGGCTCCGTTGCAGGCCGAGGTTCCTCCTCAGGCAGGCGCTTTTACGCATACGCAACCGGAGACTCCCCCGCAGCAGGTGGAGACTCCCCTAAGGGTAGAGGCCTCTTCGCAGGGGGAGGCAGCACCGCAGGTGCCGCATAGGACTTATTCCAGCCTCGTACAGGGCCTCAATCCTGCCCAGGTCGAGGCCGTCAACGCTGAGTCCGGGCCGGTCGTCGTCATGGCGGGGCCCGGCACCGGCAAGACGATGACGCTCGCATGCCGGGTCGCTCACCTGATCCTGGAGAAGGGCGTGCCGCCCGAGGAGATCACGGCAGTCACCTTTACAAACAGGGCGGCAGCCGAGATGAAAGCCAGGATTTCCGCACTCCTGGGCGAGGCCGGCTCAAATAGGGGCGCTGGTCTTGCCAAAGAGGCCGGCCCGACCGTGCCGCTGGATAAGCTGACTATCGGCACATTTCACGGCATCTGCCTCCAGATTCTCCGCGAGGAGGCCGGCCTCACTAGCGAGGCTGCTCTCAACGTCCTCGACGAATTCGACTCCCTCTCCGTGCTTGAGGAGGCGCTGGATGCGCTGTCAGGCGATGGCCGTGTCGAAAAGACGGGCTCACCCCAATCAAGGGAGACGGGTTCGCTGCGGTCGAGAGATATCCAGAAAAGGATATCCCTCTTGAAGAGCCGGGGCATTGATGCGGATTCCAGTGATGTCCCTCCGGACCTTCGGGGTATATACAGGGCCTATCAGGAGAAGCTACGAGAATACGGCGCACTCGATTACGATGATATCCTCCTGGAGACCCTCAGGCTCATGGAGCAGGGACTGGTACAGCCAGCAAGTCTGAAGAGATTCGGCCATATCCTGGTCGACGAGTTTCAGGACGTGAATCCCGTCCAATACCGACTTGTAAAGCAGTGGGCCCGGGATGGAGGGACGCTATTTGTGATCGGTGACCCGGACCAGGCTATCTACGGGTTTCGCGGCGCAGACCACCGGTTTTTTGCCAGGTTACGTGAGGACTTCCCCGGGGCCCGTCTCGTCGAGCTTCGTATCAATTACCGGTCTACGCCGGAGATAGTAATCGCAGCATCTTCTGTGATAGCAAACAACCGGGATCGTTTCCCGTATTCAATCTCTGCCTTGAGACCCGGGGGCCCTAAGATCAGATATCTGGAGTTGCCTGGCGAGCTATCGGAGGGCATCGCGGTGGTAAAAGAGATAGCCGGCGCGGTCGGTGGCACCACTATGCTCGAGGCCCATGGGCAGGGTGGTTATCATGACAGGAGCGGTCGCAGTAGGAGAGGCAAGGCGGCCGGGGCAAACCGGGAGGCATCTATGGAGGGGAGAGGATTCTCCGATTTCGCAGTGCTTTTCCGCACCTCAAGGCAAGTCGAGGCCCTCGAGGAATGCTTTATAAAAGAAGGAATCCCATACAGAGTAGTCGGCAGGGAAGGGTTCCTGCAATCACAGCCCGTGCGGGACGCGCTCTCTTTCATGCGATGCGTGTTGAATCCGTTAGACGCCTTTCACAGGGGCCGGTGCCTACAGATGCGGTTGCCCGGTTCCGAGGTAGCGCCCGGTTCCGGGGCGGTACCCAATTCGGGCGGTATGTTAAAATGCCCGGCGGAGGCATCTCTGGAGTCCCTCCTCGCGCGGTATCAAGAGCTTTCCCGCACCTTGCCTCCCCGGCAATTGATCGCCAGGTGGGCCGAAGAAGTCGGGATTTCAGAGGACGAAGGGATAAAACGCCTCCTCCTGGTGGCCACCCGCTTCCCGGATCTAGAGTCGCTGGTCTCGAGGGTGGGGCTCGAGCAAGAGGGGGACGCCCTCCGTCCCGGTGGCCAGGGCCTTGTGCCGGAGGCCGTGACACTTATGACAATGCATGCCGCCAAGGGCCTGGAATTTCCCGTCGTCTTTGTCACCGGCTTTGAAGATGGACTGATCCCGCTCAGGGACGCGGAAGACGAGGCCATTCCGGAGGAGGAACGTCGACTCTTTTACGTGGCGATGACCCGCGCAAGAGAGGAATTGATCCTCCTTCGTGCGGTCAGGCGCCGCAGGTTCGGGGCGCCCAGGCCTTCCAGCCCGTCGCCTTTCCTGCAGGAGATACCGTCCGGCCTTCTCGAGCGTGAAGAAAGGCCGGACGTCCCTAAGAAAGGGCGAAGAGAGGCCCAACTAAGGCTATTTAGACTCTGAGATCTAGACTTTGAAATCCCTAAGCCACTTCATGGTGGCCGCAGCAGCCTCCACGGCCTTAACGGGATCCGGCCTGGGAAGTATCTCCGCAGACACAAAGCCTTCATAGCCCACGTCCCTCAGGAGGCGGGTAATCTCGGCAAAATCCAGGTGCCCGCATCCGGGAGCCCACCGGTTGGAATCGGCGAAGTGGACGTGCTTTATGTAGGGCGCCGCGCGCCTGATGCTGAGAAGCATGTCCGGCTCCTCGATGTTCATATGGAAGGTATCCAGGAGAAGCCCGACATTGGGCTTCCCGACAGTCTCTATAAGCTCGATGGCCTCGTCAACGGTGTTTACGATGTCCGTCTCGTACCGGTTAATAGGCTCTATCACCAGGCTGGTTCCCCGAGAGGCGGCATAGGAAGCTGCCTCAGCAAGCTCTCCCTGCACCCATCCGAGAGCTTCTTTCCTGGTCACGCCAGGCTGCACCCGGCCCCTTATAAGGCCTATTATAACAGGCGCCCCCCCTAGGTATGAGGCAAGCTCGATGTGGGACCGGACGCGACGCCTGGTCTCGCGCCTTATCGTCTCCGACGGGTCTGCGAAGCTGAGCCCGTCTTCTCCATATGCCTGGCCCGTCCCGATTGCAGGTACCACGAGCCCGTGGCTCTTCACGAGGTCCCTTATGACTTCGACTTTGAGGACGTCGGGATTCCGGACGGCGAGTTCCACCCCGTCAAAACCCAGAGATGCTATGCGTTCAATTGAGCCCTCCAGGTCTTCCTTAAAGACCACCGCCTCAAACTTGGCCTTCTGGACTGATATCACCGCCGCTATCTTCAAAAGGCAAGCCCCCCTTTGAGAAGGTTGCGGTAGGCTCAACACAACAGCCTACCGCAGTTGAATCTACCGCCTACGACATAAGGGAGCTAAGCCGGAGGGTAGTGCAACGAATAGATGCTCCTGCCTCCAGGCGCAAGAGGCCCTTTGAGGGCCGCCTCGATTTCTTCTTTTGGCCTTTGGGTGATCTCCTCGATGGGTGGTAGCTTGCCCGGCGGGAATGTCTTCAGGATGTCATCATGCAGCTTTACCATGTAGTCGAGGAAGGCTTCCACACCTGGCCGCGCCTTTTCCGCGCTGGCAAGGGTTGCCTTGCCTACAACCCCCTCGGGATAGGCGAATACCTCTATGGGCCCGCAGCCCACCTGGCCATACCACGCAATAGGCCGGTGCAGGAGGTTGCCGGCCTTGTCAATGTGGCCGTCGGGGAGATAGCCTTTTACCTTGGTGTCTACCGCATGTTCCATCTTGATCATTTCAGGGAATAGGGCCAGGGACCACGATGTCTCTACCTCGTCGGCGTGTATGAAGTGAGTTTCATATGGCCCGCCCTGATCCTTTGTCTTGAACTGGTCCTGGATCGCATGGTACCAGTTGAGGTTGATCAATATGGCCGGCACCTGGTACGTCTTGGCGAACTGGTGAATGGCGGTTGGGATCACGTATTCCTGGCCATGGCCGTTTAGTAGGATCATCTTTCTAAAGCCCATGTTCCAGAAGCCTGCCATCATCGACTTGAGCAGGCCGCAGAATATCTCCTCCGGGACGATGACAGTGCCGGGCATGCCCATGTGGTGATATGGGTGTGAGCCGTACCACACCGGCTGGGCGACGGTACACCCTGTCTTTTCGGCCACGAGTTCGGCCATTCGCGTGACGAGGAAGGTGTCCTCGCCAATGCAGGCATGCGGGCCGTGGGCTTCCGTCGACCCGACCGGGATGATCAGGATGTCGTCCTTCTTTAGCCGGTCCTCAATCTCTTTCCAGGTCATGTTTTGAAGATATACTCCAGTGTCCTTGTCCATGTGCCCGCCCTTTGGCGGGAGATCCCATTTGAGACCCATTCTCTCCTCTTCCTTTCTCCATCTATTCTGACCACCCGCCTCGCCCGGGCTTCGCCTACGGAGTGATCACGACCTTGATCGCCTCGCCATTCCTCATGGCCTCAATCCCGGATGAAATATCTTCGAGGCTGATTCTATGAGTGATAAGTACCCTCGGATCTATCACGCCGCTTTCGAGCACCTTGATGGCGGGCGGGAAGGTATTCTTGGATATATAGGCGCTCATCACATCCACTTCATAGCGGGTGATATCATACTGCCTTATTTCGCTCTTGGCTTGCTGGTTCATCCCAAAGAGAAGGACCTTGCCTCCGCGGCGGACGAGTCTTAATGCC
Source organism: Bacillota bacterium (assembly GCA_012842565.1). Taxonomy (GTDB): domain Bacteria; phylum Bacillota; class SHA-98; order Ch115; family Ch115; genus DUSO01. The sequence goes on along the minus strand of DUSO01000037.1, from coordinate 19,070 downwards.
TCTCCAAAGAGCGCCCCGACTGCGTCTACAACGAGGTCTGCTCCTATGCCGGTCTCATGTTTTACCACGTCCGCGAGGTCTTGCTCCCTTGGGTTTACTACGAGGTGCGCGCCCGAAGCCCTCGCCCGGTCAGCACGCAAGGGGCTTACCTCCGATACGATGATCTTTCCTGCGCCGGCTGCCTTGAACATCTGGGTGTAGAGGAGACCGATCGGCCCCGCCCCCAGGACCACCACCGATTCACCGGGATGGAGTGCCACTTTGCGCGTTCCGTTGATAACGCATGATAGCGGCTCCGCAAATACTGCGAGGTCCCTGGGTAGATTCGGCGAGATCTTGTATAGGGCCTTTACAGGGGCGACGTTGTACCTGGCGAAACCGCCATCGATGAAGATGCCGAGCGTGGTCATGTTTTCGCACATGTTGCGTAGCCCCATCTGGCAGTACCTGCACAGGCCACAGGTGAGGTTAGGGTCGACTACCACCCGGTCCCCTGGCAAGAGGGAAGTGACCCCCTTGCCAATCTCAATCACTCTCCCCACGTATTCATGCCCAAGGATCGAGCCTGGCGTCGCCGGATGGCCGGGCGGGGTGGCCAGGATGTGGACGTCTGTGCCGCAGATGCTGGCCATTTCCACCTCTAGCAGCACATCGTCCTCGTTCCTTACCCGGGGGACATCGACTTCTTTTAGGGTGAGCTTCCCCTCCCCTTCAAAAATGGCTCCGAGCATCTTTTTTTCAGGAAAAGACACGCTTCCTCCCCCCTTGTAAGCGCCGCGGTCTACATAAGTGCCGTGATCTTGCACTCCGACCTGTCTGTCTGGAGCCTGATGATGTTCTCGGGGAGCTCATCCAGGGTGATCTTCTTGGTAATGAGGGGAATCATATTCATCCCGGTTGCCATTGAGCTTATAACCCTGGGGAATGTCCCATAGCCGGAATGTCCCTGCGCGCCGGCGATCGTGGCCTTCTTTACCTGGAATACCTCGCCTGTTACAGGCATCTTGGCATCTGCCCTGGCTACAATGACGACTGTAGAGCCGATGAACTTGCCCTCCCAGATAGTCCTCTCGATGTCCGGGAACACCTTGTGGGGCAGGCCGCTGGCTTCGAGATAGAGCTTGGCTCCGAGACCCCTGGTGAGCTCGAGGACCGCCTCGGTGAAGTTGTCTTTTATGGGGTTGATCACATAGTCAGCACCCATTTTCTTGCCCAGCTCTGCCCGGCTGTCGGATGGCTCGGACAGGATCACCCTTGCAGCTCCCGCTCGCTTTAGTATTGCCACAGCTGCAAGGCCGATGGGGCCACCGCCGCAGATCACCACGTTGTCGCCCGGCCTTATTCCCCCCCCGCATTCAATGACGGCGTTATATGCCACTGACGTGGGTTCGACGAGGCTACCTGCGAGAAAGATATCGTCGCCGGAGTACCTGTCCCTCAGTTCATCGAGGCTCCACAGGTAGCGGGAATGGACCTTGACATACTTGGCGAATGCGCCGTCCACGCTAAATCCTATCTCCTGGAGCCTCTCGCACTGGTTGGGGAACCCGTCTGCGCAGGGGCGGCACGAACCACACCAGAACATCTCCTCGGCACATACCGGCTCACCCACTTCATACCGTTTACCGGTTCTCTTGTTGATAGCGCCTTCTCCCGCTTCTACAACGACACCCGAAAACTCGTGTCCGAGTGTGACCGGGAAGGCCGTAAGCCCCGGGTAGAGGATATACCCGTCATCGTCTGCTTGTGCCATGTGGACGTCGCTACCGCAGATACCGCACGCCTTGACTTCGATCAGCACCTCTTCCGCGCCTATCTTGGGGATGTCCTTTTCTACGATCTTAAGCTCCGGGTAGCGCCATACTTTGCTGCCGAGGTAGGTAAGTTTGCCCTCGATGTCCTTGGATCCCAACTTGAATTCCGGTTTGGGATCCCACTTCGCAAATAATGTAACTGTTTTCATCCGGTACCCTCCTCGTATGCCTGCACGGCATTTATATCCAACCGGCACGGGCATGCATAACGGGCCTGGGCACACCCGCGCCGGTTTATACGGCCGCTGGTTATGTAGTCGCCCCAGGCGTACTCCTGCCCAGGTGGAAGCCGCAAGTACGCCGTATGATGAGCCTGGGTGGCAGGATGACCTGCTTCGCCAGCCTATCAGGAGCCGGGTTTTCGATCCTCTCGATGAGCATCCGGGCCGCGATCGCTCCGAGATCATATTTGGGATACATAACAGTCGTGAGCTGGATATTCCTGAGCCTGGCGAAGGGTATATCGTCAAAACCTACAATAGCCACGTCTTCGGGCACCTTGAGGCCTCTCTCGTAGATGGCCTCGAGGGCCCCGATGGCCATTATGTCATTTGCACAGAAGATTGCAGTTGGGGGCTTCTCAAGGGAGAGAAGGCGACTTGCGCCGGCATATCCACCCTCCTGTGTAAAGTCCCCCACTGCGACAAGTTCCGGCGAAGGGTCCAGGCCATTATGCCTTAACGCCTGTTCGTACCCCCTGTGGCGGTCAACCGAGGCAGAGACACCAGCCGGGCCACTTACATAACCTATGCGCGTGTGGCCAAGCTGCAGGAGGTGCATGGTTGCCTGGTAACCCCCGAGCACGCTATCGACCACCACCACATCGGCATCAGCGCCGGGGAGGGTACGGCCGGCAAGGACAAACGGGAGCCCTCTCTTTTGAAGCCGGGACAGGTCGCTTGCTCCCATCTTGACCGAGGCGAAGATTATGCCATCCACGCGCTTTTCCAGGAGGAGCCTGATGTAGGCCTCCTCCTTCTCTGGGCGCCCGTCGGTGTTGCACAGCATGACATTGTAATTATAGTTGTTCAAAAGGTCCTCGACCCCGCGCGCCACCTCGGGGAAGAAGGGGTTTCGGATATCAGAGACCACGAGTGCTACGGTCCTGGTCTTCTTTGTCGTGAGACCGCGTGCAAGGGCATCGGGGGTATACCCCAGAGCCCTTGTAGCCTCCAGCACTGCACGGCGCGTATCTTCCCTCACGACCGGGATATTGTTGAGTACCCGTGATACAGTGGCCTTTGAAACGCCGGAACGCCTGGCCACATCTTTGATCGTAACCGGCATCGGAAAGTGTCCTCCTAGCCTGGGTTAGAAGGTAGAGGGATCGCGATAGCTTGCTGTAACCGGTTGCAAAACGACGCAATACATAATTACACAACAAATAGCCAGGGACAGTAGACTACAAATAAATTCTTCTACACGCATTGCCCAACTCCTTCATATGCCATGATAAAATATTGTCAGCGCATAGGAGCTAGCCCTGATGATCCAGGGTAAGATCCTGCAAGAGATTTCCCTGTGCCGTCAAGAAATGGCCTCTGGCCCCTCTGCCAGCCCGCTTTGGGCGTTTGAATACCGGCCCGCCATCGTGGTAAGGTTAAATAAATCAATACTGGCATCCCAACAAGCGGAGTCGAGAGAAAGGCTTTGAACGGGAAAAGTAGCCCGAGTCTAACGTATAGAGAGCCGCGGTCAGGTGCAAGTGCGGTACGGGCGGGTCGGGCGAAGTTCTCCCGGGAGCCGCCGGCTGAAACCTCGAATGGCTGGTTCAACCCTTGACCAGAAGGCTGGTTGAATGGTGTGACCGGTGCGGGGCAAGTAGGCTGGGCCGGCACTTTCACCGTTATATGAAAGCGGGTATCGGGTGGCTCGCGCGCCCCGTACCTGGCATGAGCGGACCTGTGTTGCGAGCGGCGATTACAGCGGGACCGGTGTGGGGTTTCCCGGACAGATCCCGGGGACGGCAGGCGCCGGGCCGGCACTTAGCACAGGTCAAGTAGGGTGGTACCACGAGAGCAAGTAGCTCCCGTCCCTTCCGGGGCGGGAGCTTGGTTTGTACCAGGGCGTAATCCCCCGAGAACGCCCTGGGCCGGGATGGGGTCCCGGGCTGAGGAGGGCCTATGCTCGACCGGTGAACCGGGTTTGGGTTTTGTTTGTATATTTGGATTTTGTCCATATTGGGAGGGAGTGTCCGTGCAAGGATGCCTATCTTTTAAGGATTACTATGATATGAAATGCCACGACTTGGGGGCTAATGGTGATGAGGCCATAGCAAGGCCTGGTAGAGGGAGGGGTGATATGGCCCGTAGGAGATGTGCAGTCAGGTTAAGGCAGTCGAAGCCGCAGGACTCGGAGTATATAGGCACAAGTCTCGAATCGCTCCTCGGTGCAGAGAGTATGATAGGGGCCGCCCGGCAGATTATCCGGGAAGCGCTCCTGGATGTCTCGATAGGCGGGAACGAGTTGGTCTATATGGCAGGGCCGCTGCCAGCCGCAGAATACGAGAATAGGTCCTTCCTTGTGGCAATCTCGGAGGCTCTCCTGGGGGCCGGCTGCACCGGGATATACTGCGGGCCCTATGCCGGTAATCATGTGGGGCCCGAAGATGGGGCAGCTGCGGCAGTTAAGGGCGCCGGTGGTGCCGCAGGGCCCGGAGCTGTGGGGGTCTCCCTGGGCGGGATGAAGGTGCTGGCGGAGGTCTCTCGGGCGACGGGGCTTGCAGTGGTAGTAGGAGTCCAAAGCCCCGGGGATATTGCAGCGGTCGAAGACTATGCGGATGTCCTGGAGGTCAGCGCGCACGACCTGGCAAGCCAGGATATGACTCATGCAGTCATAGGGGCAGGGAAACCGGTGTTGCTCGCCCGCGGGGGCACCCATGGGATAGAGGAATGGCTGGAAGCTGCTGATTGTATTGTGTCGGGAGGCAATTGCAACGTAGTCTTATATGAAGATACTGCTTTTGTGGGTCTCCGGGACCCGGCCGGGGCACCTGACCTGGTGGCTGTCGCGACAGCCAAGAGTCTCTGCTCCCTCCCGCTTATAGTTGGATTACCCTACGCCCGGCTTGCGGAAGGTGGGTCATGCGCCTGGTCCGGAGCGGGAGCCCCGGGCACGGGGCGTCCAGCCAACATTGCTCCCGCTATTGCAAAGGCAGCTATCATTGCCGGGGCTGACGGGCTCGTAATGAGAATACACGAAGGCAAAGCGGAATGCCCGAACCCCGATCCTGAATTGGTGGAGCTGGCGCTCAAGGAATTGATTCAGGATCTGTCTCAAGTAGCCCGGCTGGCAGGGAAGCGGGTTTAGGGTTTAGAGGGTCCCTCCTTCAGAGAGCAACCGCCGGGATTTGACTTGCCATATTGACCCTCGTGCCTGGCCCGGATGGCTCGCCCGGTGACAAGGAGGAACATGAGAGATACCGTCGAACGTTAGTATGGGTGTCGTCTCATGGCAGCATCACTTGCCTTATACGGCGGGTATCATGGCTCATGGGAGGAAGGTCAGGATGATCGTTGGGGTCCCGAAGGAGCTAAAAGACAATGAAAACCGGGTAGCCATCACTCCGGCAGGAGTCGAAGAGTTTCGAAGAGCGGGCCATTCAGTCATAATTGAGTCCGGGGCAGGTGAGGGAAGTGGCATTCCCGACACGGCATTTGCAGAGGCAGGCGCGAACCTGGTAAAGGATGCCCGGGCCGTGTATGAGGCCGCGGAGATGATCCTCAAGGTCAAGGAGCCTTTGCCGCAGGAATATAGCCTCTTACACGAGGGACAGGTGCTCTTTACCTACCTTCATCTGGCTGCCAGCGAAGAACTCACCAGGGCACTGATGAAATCCAGGACAGTCGCCATTGCCTATGAAACCGTCCAGCTGGATAGCGGGGCGCTCCCGCTCCTCACGCCCATGAGCGAAATAGCAGGTCGCATGGCCGTGCAGCTCGGGGCTCAATACCTCGAGAATATCCACGGAGGCAGGGGCATCCTCCTGAGTGGCGTTCCCGGCGTGCCCCCGGCCGAGGTAGTCATAATCGGCGGGGGTACCGTCGGCACCAACGCCGCCAAGATCGCAATAGGAATGGGTGCTCATGTGACCATAATCGAGAAGAACGCGGACCGCCTCCGGTATCTCGATGAGATACTCCACGGGAATGTTATAACTGTAATGTCCAATAGCTACAATATCGAGAGGGCAGTTAGATACGCAGACCTACTGATCGGGGCCGTGCTGATTCCCGGGGCAAGAGCCCCGAAGCTCGTCAGAGAGTCCATGGTAAAGCAGATGAAGCCGGGCTCTGTAATCGTAGATGTCGCTGTTGACCAGGGAGGATGTGTCGAGACTGCCGACCACCCTACCACTCACAGCGACCCGATCTATGTGAAATACGGAGTAATCCACTACTCGGTCGCGAACATGCCGGGAGCTGTAGCCCGGACATCTACGTATGCGCTGACCAATGTAACGATACCCTATGCGTTGGAGATCGCAAATAAGGGATATATCAGGGCTATCAAAGAGAATAAGGCGCTTGCCCGCGGGGTAAATGTTGTGGGCGGCAAGATAGTCCACAGGGGCGTCGCGGAAGCACATGGACTCGAATTCTACGAGCTTGAATCGGTCATCTAGGCTTGTACCTCCGGTAAGACATGGTGAGACTATAGAGGTCAGTGTGACCGGGTTAAACCACGAGGGTGAGGGCGTTGCCCGCATAGACGGCTTCGCCCTTTTTCTCCCCGGGGCGCTGGCTGGCGAGAGGGTACGCGCCAGGATAACGACGGTAAAGAAGAATTATGGGCGTGGTCAGGTATTAGAGATCATGATTCCCTCGCCCGCCAGGACATCCCCGGTATGCCAGGTGTTTGGCGAGTGCGGGGGATGCCAGCTGCAGCACCTGGACTACAGTGAACAGTTGGAGCTCAAGCGGCGCCTGGTGACCGATGCCTTGGAGCGCATCGGACATCTCAAGGGGATCAGGGTCGAGCCCACGATGGGGATGGAGGAGCCGTGGCGCTATCGCAACAAGGCGCAGTACCCTGTGAAGTCCGTAGCAGTGGCTGGAGCGGGGCCCGGTAGGGTGCTCGGAGGCCGTATTGAGAGGGAAAGGACCGCACAAAAGGGGAAGGGCCTCACAGGAGAAAGAAAGGGCCTCGTAGGCGGCTTTTATGCCAGGGGGACCCATGTAATCGTGCCCTGTGAGGATTGCCGGATACAGCACCCGCTTTCAGGCATGATCCTGCGGGAGACGCTGGCCCTGGCCGGACAGGCAGGGCTCGAGGCTTACGATGAGAAGACGGGAGAGGGCTTCCTCCGGCACGTCATAATCAAGATAGGCTTTTTTACCGGCGAGGCCATGGTGGTCCTTGTCACCAACGGGGAGGGGTTCCCTCATGGCGAGGCCTTGGGCAAATCCCTTCACGATGCTATTCCTGCCGTGTGCTCTGTCGTCCAGAATATCAACACCCGGCGTACAAACGTCATCCTCGGCGACCGTTTCAGGGTGCTCTGGGGGAAGGATCACATCGAAGACGTCTTGGGAGGGCTCCGTTTCAGGATATCAGCCGGGTCCTTTTACCAGGTCAATCCAGCACAGGCGGAGGTACTCTATCGCAAAGTCGTTGAGTTCGCAGGTTTATCTGGCAATGAGGTCGCCCTTGACCTCTATTGCGGCGTCGGCACCATAACGCTTTTTCTCGCCCAAAGGGTCAAAAAGGCTTATGGCGTGGAGGCCGTGGCTTCAGCCATAGAGGATGCGCGCGTCAACGCGGGTTTGAACCACATAGATAACGTGGAATTCCTCCAGGGGGATGCCGCCGCGGCGCTGGGGCAACTCCTCGAACAGGGGGTAAAGGTCGACGTCCTGGTGCTTGACCCCCCCAAGTCGGGGTGTGACAGGGCTGTGGTCGAGGCGTCTTCGAGAGCCGGGATTCCCCGCATTATCTATGTATCATGCAATCCCGCGAGCCTCGCCCGCGACCTCGAACGGCTCACTTTGTCCGGCTACCGGGTGAGAGTGATCCAGCCTGTAGACATGTTCCCGCAGACTTCGCACGTGGAGTCTGTGGCGTTGTTGGAGAGGACAGGACCAGGCCCCAGCCCGGCGCCGGGCTAACTCAAATCCACTTTTCCCATCGAAAATAGAGGATCATCCCGAAAGAAGTACCCTGTGTCGAGGCTCTCTGAGATAGCTCTTATCAAATCCGGCTCTCCCTTTCACGTTGTTCGCGGATTATCTCAGCAACCCTCCTGCCTGAGAGGAGCATTCCGCCAAAAATCGGGCCCATCCTGTGAGAGCCGAAGACCGCGTTTGCCGCCATACCTGCTACGAAAAGGCCGGGGTAAACCTCCCTGGTATTGGCAAGGATAGCGCCCTCGCCCCGTTCAGCCCACATTGCCTTTTCCCCTTCGATCCCTCCGCTGGGCGTAGCGAGTTTCAGCCTGAGCTTGTCTTGAAGGATACGCACGACCTGGCAGTCGTGACCTGTAGCGTCTACGGTGAACGAGCTCTCGATGGTGAGAGGGTCTATGTGTAGTTTAGCCATATCTACGGCGCTCCAGTTGAGGACGAGACCGGTTACACGGTCGTCGCGGAGCATGACGTCCTCCGCCGTCAGGAGGTTGAAGATCTTGGCTCCGGCCTTGACTGCCCTGGAGCCCAGCGTGGTTACAGCTTCAATGGAGTCTGCGGTATAATAACAGGGTTGGAACGGTTTGTAGTTGATTCCAAATTCATCTAGGATTTCCCTGGCCTCTTCCTGCACAACTATATGGTTGAACATCATTCCCCCGCCCCACATGCCGCCGCCTATCGAGAGCCGGCGCTCAAAAATCACCGTCTTGAGCCCCGACCTGGCCAGGTAGTACGCTGCGGTAAGCCCGGACGGCCCGGCCCCCACGATCGCGACAACGGACTTGAGATAGGAGATAAGGTCATCCAAGTACCTCCTGATTATGGCCTCCGAAATGACGATGTCATCAAGTGGCATACTAATCCCCCCTCGTTAATGCGCCATCGGGCGTCGACCCGACATATCTTTGCAGCACATCCCGCGTGGTATCGGTGAGGTCAAGCCCCTGTGCTTCATTCAACGGCACCCATGCTGCCTCGAGGAGTTCAAGTGAAGGCCTGAGATCCCCTCTCCGGCGCATTCCTCTAAAGACCACTATCACATAATCGAACCTTACCCGCCCTGTTGTATCGCGGATAATGGCATCCACCACATCCACTATTCCTCTTAATTCCACCTCTATGCCACATTCCTCGTATACTTCCCTGGCCGCGCACTCCTCCACCCGCTCTCCGAGCTCTACCAGCCCGCCGGGCAGGCTCCACTTCCCGTAATTCGGGTCACACCCCCTCCTGGCAAGCAATACCCGTCCAGTGCCGTCAAACACCAGGACACTTGCAGCCACCCTGGGGCCCTGGGGGTATTCCCTCCGCATCCGCTCACGGTCCCTCGCGGCTAATGCTGCATCAACCCTGGCATACAGCTCCATAGTAGCTCCCGTGATGTCAGGTGCCCCCAGCACGGCGGAGATGACAGCAATCCCGCTGGCGCCGGCCTCGATTACCGGCTCAACCATTTCTGTCGTGATTCCCCCGATGGCGACCACGGGTATCTCCGTCGCCCTGCAAATCTCCCGCAGCCCGTTGATACCTATCACAGTGGCATCCTGTTTGCTTGAGGTTGACCGGATGGCTCCAGTCCCTATGTATGTCGCTCCGGACTTCTCCGCCCGGATGGCGGCCTCTACAGTGCGAGCCGATACACCGATGATTTTCCCATACCCAAGTAGCGGCCGAGCGACCTCCACAGGCATATCCTCTTGCCCCAGGTGTACGCCGTCAGCGTCTACGGCCATCGCGACGTCCACCCTGTCATTCACTATGAAGATGCCTCCCTGCGCGTGGACGATCTCTTTTAGGCGCCTTGCCACGTTGATAAGGTCTCGCGTAGGCATCTCCTTGTCTCTGAGCTGGACGACCCTTGCCCCGCCGAGCAGGACTGCCCTGGCGAGGTCCTCGTACGATGTCCCACGATGAGGTCCCCCACGGACGAAACTACCATCAAGAATCACGTAAAGGCCGAATTTCAAAAGAATCGCCTCCAGCGGGTCGTGTGCCCGCCAAGCCGCGCCCGTGCGCGCCAACTCGCGCTGCGCCCTCCAGGCAGGTCGCCTCTCACGGTAGACCGCGAAACAAATACCGCAGCCCAGCTTGGGTCTGCGGTTGCTTTGTGTCTTGGGCTCCGTCAATCCCTGCGCTGGTATTACCCAGAAACATAGCCACAAGCGGCCATGTTATATCAGGTTCAAAGGGTCTGCGAGTCAGCCCCGCACTCTCAGCCCCGCAATGTGGGGCTCCCCCTGCGAGCAACGTATATCTTCAATATCTATCAGTATTGTACGGTTGGGAATCCAGAAAGTCAATGCCTATTCCGCCATGTGTTGTCGCCATCTTGATTTCCCCATCACGTTGTGAGTTGACACGGAGCGAGGTCTATCCAGTGCTCGGGGAGAGCTACCTCCCTGTACCACCTGCCCCAAGCTGGCTTGCAGCATTCGGCCTTTCTTCCAGGGGCATCCCGAGGGATTTATAGAACTTCGCCCTGGCCACGTTATAGTCAAACATCGCCTTGAGATAGTCGGTCTCTGCCTGGTATACGGCCCTTTGCGCATCTGCAAGTTCCATTGCTGTGATAACCCCTGCATCGTAGCGGGCCTTAGCGATTCGGAGGTTTTCCTTAACCTTCGCCAGTGCCTTCTCCTGGAGGGGCACCTGTCTTTCAGCGTCCTTGAGGCTCTCGAAGTTTTGCCTTACCTCGAGAATGATGTTAGTCTTCGTATCATCAAGCTCAGCCTGCGCAGTTTCAAGGCCGATCCGGGACTTCTCCAGGACCAGAGACGGGGTGAAATCATTGTTGTAAACTTCCACCTCTTTCTCTTTTAGCGCCACTGCATCCTCGGCCTTCTTGATCTCGAGCCTGTGGGAGAGGCTATATTGAATGGCTTTCTCTAGATCTAGAGGGATGGGATCATACGAGAACTGGCTTGTAAGTTTCACCGGCGAATCAAGGGCGACTCCTATAACACGGTTGAACTTCATTCTGGCTAGCGCGAGGTCTGCCTCAGCCCTGCTTTGATTGGCTTCTGCACCTGCAACTTCCGCCTCCGCGGCGATGACATCAATCTGTGCCACCATGCCGAGCTTGAATTTGCTCTCCGCGGTCTTGAGCTGCTCTCTTGCCCGCTCCAGGTTTTCCTGAGCAAGAACCAGGCCTCGTTCCGCCTTGAGCACATCGTAATACGCCTGTTCCACCTGGGTCGCTATATCCGCCTTTGCCATTTCGTAGTTCCTCTGTGCAACAACCCATGCTGTTTCAGCGGATAGTGCGGTAAGGACGGATGGCTTCAGGAGCTGGTCAGCCGTCGCCTGTCTGTATGACACCTCTGCGTCTTTGAGATCGAGAGAAGCCAGCCTTATTGCACTCCCTTGCCTTAAGGCAAGCTCCACCGCCTGCTGCAAAGTGAGGCCTTTTCCCTGGTCTTTGGGATTCTGGTCCTGTGCCAGGGAGGGGGCCGTGATCACGGCAAGGCTCATTAATGCTGCGATAAACATACACGCCAGTTTACGGTTGCGGAATACCCGGGGAGATAGGAATGGCATGGCTCAAACACCTCCAAATACCTGCAGTCTATGGTCATTCATAGCGTAACGCGACGATTGGGCTGAGACGGCTCGCACGTTGCGCCGGATAAATGCCAAAGAAAAGCCCCACCCCAATAGAGACGCATAGAGCAATTGCAATAGAAGCAAGAGATATCGTAGTCGACCAGTTGGAGAAGCGGGCGATCAGCCTTGCAAGTCCGATTCCCGAGAGGATCCCGACGACTCCGCCAGCCCCGCTGAGCGTCGAGGATTCGATTATGAACTGGATGAGTATGTCCCGGGGTTTTGCTCCAATGGCCTTGCGCAGGCCTATTTCCCGTGTTCTTTCGGCAACTGAGACCAGCATGATATTCATTATCCCTATGCCGCCAACGAGTAACGAAATGCCCGTGATAGCCCCGAGGAGCAGGGTAAGCGTCCCTGTGACGCCTTCAATTGTATTGAGGATGTCCTGCTGGTTCGTGACCGTGAATTTCTCGGGATCCTTTAGTTTCCGCAAGAAGAATTCATAGAGCCGGTTGTAAACAGGCCCGGTATTCTCAGCTGATGTGGCCTGGACGGTGATGCTCTGCAGGTAGCGGTTTCCGGTGAGCCGCATCTGTGCAGTAGTAATCGGCACGAAAATCTGGTCACCGAGATCCCTTCCTCCCATTGTCTTGCTCTCCATCACGCCGATAACCCTGAAATTTACATTTCCTATCCGGATCGTAGCGCCAAGCGCCGCGTCAGCGATCCCAAAAAGGTCTTCCGCAGCCGTGCGGCCCAAAACGGCCACGCAGGTCATCTGGTCAAGGTCATATTGCGTAAAGAAACGGCCGGATTCAACGTGGAAATTACGGGCATCGCAGTATTCAGGGGTTGTGCCGACTACCATCGTAGTGGTGCTGTTTTTCCCATACCTGATTACCTTCCTTGTCGAGGCTTCAGCAAGGATGGCTGCAACGCCCGGTAATCCCGCCTGTTTGAGTTCCGTAAAATGGGAATATGTCAGGATATTGAATGCCCCCCGGGCACCGAAGGCCATACCGGGCAGGGCACGGATACGGCCGGGGGTGACGGTCACAAGGTTCGATCCAAGGCTCCCTATCTGAGATGTAACCCGCGTACGGGCCCCTTCCCCCACAGACACCATGGCTACGACCGCCGCCACACCAATGATTACCCCGAGTATGGTGAGGAATGACCGCAGCTTATTGCTGCTCAGGCTTGATATGGCCGTCATGAGACTTTCGGCCAGATTCATTGAATCACCACTCCCTCAGCTGGCGCCACCGAATCCCCGTCCTTCTCATGCCCGGCATGCTCAGTGAGATATGTGGATGCATCGACCGGGGATTCGACGGTTTCATTGGATAGCAAGAGCCCGTCTCTAAAGTGGAGTATCCTCTCTGCATGAAGGGCAATGTCCCGTTCGTGGGTTACGATCAGGATAGTCTTTCCCTGGCGGTTAAGGGCCTGGAATATCTGCATGATCTCCTCGCCCGAGCGCGTATCGAGATTGCCGGTAGGTTCGTCGGCGAGTATAATTGAAGGGTCATTGACCAGAGCCCGGGCAATGGCCACCCTCTGGGCTTGCCCTCCGGAAAGCTGGTTCGGCCGGTGGTACATCCTTTCCTTCAAGCCCACCTTTTCGAGTGCCTCGATGGCGATGGCCTTGCGCCTGGCGCGGGGCACCGCTGCATACAGGAGTGGGAGCTCGACGTTCTGCAAAGCAGTGAGCCTTGGGAGAAGGTTAAAGGTCTGGAACACAAACCCTATCTTCCGGTTTCTTATCTCCGCCAGCTGGTTTTCATTGAAACTGGAGACTTCCTGACCCTCAAGCTTGTAGGTACCCTGCGTAGGCACATCGAGGCATCCCAGGATATTCATCAGGGTCGACTTGCCGGATCCTGATGGCCCCATTATGGCTACGAACTCGCCCGGGTATATGGAAAAGGATACGCCCCGGAGCGCCCTTACCTCGACCCCGTCCATTCTGTATATTTTGACCAGGTCTCTGACTTCGATGAGGGCTGGTCTTGATTGCTCTGTCAAGCCCTGAGTCACCGCCTTCAGCATATTCTGGCGCCTGGCACACTGTATCCACGGGGCAGTCTGCCGGCAGTCAGTTAGCGACGCCCCTCGGACATATCCGTTCCGAATCGGTTTCCGGATGGCGTGCGAGGGGTAGAGAAGCCCGGTGGTGTCACTCCGAACGGGTTTCCGAACTGCGCGCGAGGGACGGTGGAACCTGGTGATGTCACCTGGTTAACCCTTCTTACCAGGACACGATCTCCCAGGGAAAGGCCATCCACGATTTCCGCAACCGAGTCATTTCTCAGGCCGACCCTGACCGGTCTGCGGGTGGGGCCGTCATCGCCCGGGACAAGCACAATGGTTTGCCCGCGTCTTTCCTGGAGGGCCTCTATGGGGACAACCAGGACATTCTCTTTGGACTGCAAGACCACGGTTACATCCGCCGTCATACCCCCTCTGAGCTTCCCGCCGGGATTGGGGATACTGGCTGTCACCTCGTAAGTAACTATATTGTCCTTGATTTGCCCCTCGTACCCGACTGAGGAGACTTTACCCTGGAATCTCTGACCTGGCAGAGCATCCAGTGTTATCAATACCTGTTGTCCAGGGGCTATCTTGGGTATATCGATCTCGTTTACGGGGATCACGGCTTTCATCTTGGTGAGATCAGCGATCACGGCCAGGCTTGTTTCCTCTTTAACGACGTCGCCGACCTGCACCTTGATATCTGTTACCGTACCATCTATGGGGGCCGTAGCGGTCAGGGAATTCACCTGGCTCCGAATTGAATCGAGATTTGCTTCAGCCTGAGCCAGCTCCGCGCGCGCGACCTCGATATCTTCTTTATCCGGCCCCCGGCGCAGGGACTCGAGCTTTTCCTTGGCAGCCAGGAATTGCTGCTCATTCAGCTTGACCCTTGACCGGCTCTCCTGGAGTTGCTGTTCTGATATGGCACCGGTGCGGAACAGGGCCTCATCACGGGACAATTGCTTCTTGGCGTCTTCAAGGGAGATACGAGCCTGTTCATAGGATGCCTCAGCTTGAGCAAGGTCAGATGCGTCAGGTCCCGCCAGTAGTTTATTGAGCTTTGCCCGGGCCGAAAGGTAGCCAGCCTCCGCCTGCTTGAGTTTGACCGGCAGGTCTCCTGGGTCGATTCTTGCAATAGGTTGGCCCTTCTTAACAGGATCTCCCTCCTCGACGAATACCCTTTCTATCTTGCCAGCAGCCTCACACTTGACCTCCACCCTCACATATGGCTCGAGGTTGCCCAGAGCAGAGACAGTAGCCGCCACATCCCCGGCACGAACAGGTATCTCCTCCATACTGGTCGATAATGCCCGGGCATTTCGGTTATTGTGAAGTCTCTGCCACCCCAAAACTCCCACAACCGCAACCACTGCTATTATCAGGCATACAATTATCACCGATTTCCTCCGGGAGGGCCTCATGATATTCATCCTTCCTCCACCCCAAATGGTTGGCCTGCTGCCCGTCGCAATCTGGCCTCAGCCAGTATACAGTCGTATATGGCAAACTCATTGTTAATCCTTGCCTGGAGTACGGCAAGGTCCGCCTGTTTCACGTCCCGGTCGGTGGCATACCCCCCCTGGCGGCGCAACTCTATAATCCTCAGGTTCTCCTGGGCGAGCCTTAGCGAGGTTTCGGTATTCAGCACCGCATCTTGCGCAGCCTTGAGGTCATTGTAGGCCTGGCGTACCGAAAGGGCTAGCTGGGACTCCTGCTCGCGGATCTGCCGCTCCATCTGGGTGACCGTTATTCGGGCTTCTCTTTCCTTCTCCTTGCTTATCCCACCGTCGAAAGGGGTCCAGGAGATATCAAGTCCAACGTGCCATCCAGTCCAAGTCTCAGGAGCCTCGACTTTACCCTCACTATAGCGGCCACCTGCCTGCCAGCCCAGGTCCCACCTGGGACTCTTGGTCGAGAGGCCAAAGGACCAATCCTCCCCGGCGTAGCCACCCGAGATTGTCACGACGGGTTTTTGAGACTGCAGCACGTCATCAAGGCTTACCTTCGCCTTTGTCAGATCATCTCTTGCCTTTTGGATTTCGGCGCGTTTTTCCAGCGCACTTGCGATCATCTGGTCAAGGTTATAGGACGAACGATTGTACTTAAGCTGGTCTACCAGGATCACCGGGGTTTCAGGTGGGCGCCCGGTGAGCTGGTTGAATTGAAAACATGATACCTCCAAAGCGGCCTGGGCCCTGGAAACGCTGGCCCTAGCCTCATCCAGTGCCTGCTGGGACTTGATGAGATCCGGGGTTGAAGCAACCCCCAGCTCCAGTTTGGTCTTTGTATCCAGAAACAAGGTTTGCTCCAGATCAAACGATTCTTGGGCTAATGCCAGGGACTTCTGGGCTTTGAGGACGGCTATATAGGCGGACAGGGTCTTATATATGATGTCCTCTTTCGCGAGTTCAAGGTTCCTTTCTGCATCTCTCACGCGCAAGGCTGCAAGTTTTTCTTCACTGGACGGCCCGTTCAGGTACCTACCGGTCGGGACCGAGTCTTCAATGCTCAAGGAGATCTGCTTCGTATCTCCGTAAGGCTTCCAGCCTGTATCCCAACGAGCCTCCACTCCGGCATCGAGCTTCACCACTGGATTAATAGGCTTTTCCCGCGCCACCAGTGAAAAGCTGGAGCGTGCGATTGCCAGGGCATCTTCGGCATTAGCGACATTGGGGCTTGCCGCGAGGGCCAGATCGATTGCTTCCTTCAAGGAGAGAGCCTCTGAACCCTGACTGGCGAGGGCAGGGTGTGGATAGATCCACAGGCATAAAAGGGAAAATGCTAAGATCACGCCACGCACCGGTGCCGGTTGCCTTGATACATGCATTGGCCATCACCCTTCTGCAGTCCTTTTGACAAGAGGCTCTTCAGCGACGAAATGGGGCGCCCCGGGAAATAAAGGTTCTGGAGGGAGACTTTGCTCTCCAAAATTGTAATAACGAATTAGGTGGGCATTAAGTTCCCGAGAACCAGGTTATCAATAACGGGGATGTATAGTGTGGATTAGTGGATTATATTCAGCCCGGATAGTACCTTAGAATGGCCATCGTGACTACTCCGACAGCTACCGAGAGAATGAGGTTCCTGGTCCGGATCGCCATAACCAGGGTGGGAATGGAAGCAATGAGGTATTGATTATTCAGGCCCAGGATAAGGTCGCCGGATCCGTCGGGCATGAGAATTGCCGGCGCGAGGAGTGCTGTCAGGACGGCTGCAGGCACAAAGCTCAACCAGTTGAGCAGCCACTGCGGCATCCTCAGCCTGCTGAGAACCATAATGGGCAGGACACGTGAAGCATAGGTGACTAAAAACATTCCCCCAAGCATCAAGGCGAATGTCTTTGAATCCATTGCTTGAAGACCACCCCCACCGCAGCACTGATTATCGTAGCCGGGATTACGCCCCAGGTTGCGCTGTGGAATCTGGCAAGTGTTATGGAAATCAGGCCGGATAGCATAGCGACGATCAGCGTAATGCCATCTTTGATTTGGCCAATCAAAAGGGCAATGAACATCCCGGGTAAGGCAAAGTCGAGCCCCCATCTCGCGCCATCCCCGACGATTCCCCCGGCCGCAGCCCCGATACATGAGCCTATGATCCAGGAAAGATAAGAGGCAAGGTGAAGGCCCAAGACCTGGGCTCCCCGGGGTTCGCGATCCGGGTATTGTCCGATGCCGACTGCATATGTTTCATCGGTGATACCGAATGAAAGGAATGCCAGCACCGGTGAAGGAAAACGACGGAAATAGGGCGCGAGGGATGCGCTGAAAAGCAAATGCCTCAGGTTGACCAACAAGGTCGTAGATATGACCGCACCGACTGCCCCGCCGCCCGCGAGCATACTTACGGCGATGAACTGGGAGGAGCCTGCATATACAACTATGGACATCGCCGTTGACTGGAGGAGAGAAAGCCCGGACTGTCTTGCCAGTACCCCGTATGCAAATCCAACCGGAATGTAGCCGGCCATAATCGGGATAGCACTTTGCACGCCCAATAGAAACAACTGGAGGCGAGGAGACTGCGTTCGAGTACTCGACCACATGTACGCCGCAAATCCTCCTTGAGTGAAGTAGAGGTAAGGGAATGGTCATCATCCGCAAAGACGACCGGATCCTGCTTGTTATGCCTCATATGGGGGGTTTGCGACGGACTTCCAGTCAGATACCCTTCGCTTTCAAAAAGGCTCCCAAGGCCTTGTCCGTCTTCCCGATGTGATTTAACCACCAGTCTACGAGAAGGCGTTGGGACTCAATAGCCAGAAGGGAACTCTGCCCTTCCCGGTCGAACCTCTCTCGGAGGCGCGAGAGCTTTTCGACATACGAAGCGTGTTCGCCTTTATGGGCTTGCAGCCCCGGATATCCATGGGCCCCCATATACTGCTCCTCGGTGCCAAAGTGAGTTACAACATAGTCACTGAGAAAGCCCAGCACCGCAGCTACCTGCTCTTTCCCCTTGCCCTGGCTCATAGATGAGAGCAGGCTATTGACCCTTTTGAACAGCTCTTTGTGTTGATCATCGATGACTCCAATACCGGTGGAAAGATCCTCGGTCCATTTGAGCAACTTCTCCGCCACCCCTCTATTCGCGTCAGTCATTAGGTGGGACATCGGCACCCACGTATCCGCCGGTGAGGAAGCGCCAGTTAGAACACCAGGAAGACAAATAAAAGCAACAGCAGAACCACATTGTATGGTGTTCTGATTCAACCCAACATCTTCCGTCAACTAGCCAACTACTTCGACAGATTCTGTTCCAATCCTGCTGATACTCCACAAGAGGCTTGGGCCGGCTAGTACTCTGTTTCATAAGTTCGCGGAGGTCATACTGGATCGATTTACATATGACTACCTCAGGTCATTGGAGTTGGTGGCCTGATACCCTATTGAAATTCATGAAATGGAGCACTAGAGGCGCGACGAGGGTGTTGAGAGATATCGCACGGGTATGCGCGAGTGGTATAATGGTGCGGTGGGAAGGGCGGCTGTCCGGAAGTCGTTCAGCATTTGTTCGATTGCGCTGCTTGGAATGAAACCGAGCGGGGAGGGGGCATGAGCGTGGCGTTTTTGGAGTTAGAAGGGGTAAAGAAGGACTATCGTCAGGGCAGGTTGACGGTGCCGGCGCTCCGCGGGATCGACCTGGAGATCGAAAAGGGAGAGTTCACCGCCATCGCTGGGCCGTCGGGTTCGGGCAAGACGACGCTCTTGAACCTCATCGGCTGTCTGGACACACCGACGGAGGGCGTCATCCGCCTCGACGGGAGCGAACTGTCCAGGTTATCCAAAGCCCAGCTTGCCGATATCCGGCGACGGAGGATAGGATTTGTGTTTCAGTCGTATAACCTCATCCCCGTCCTGACCGCCTATGAGAACGTCGAATTCTCCCTGGCTCTGCTCGGTGAGGACTCGACTGACGTGAAAGACCGGGTCATGCGCATCCTTGCGGACGTTGGGCTCAGCGGGCTCGAAAACCGCAGGCCGGGCGATCTTTCCGGCGGCCAGCAGCAGCGCGTGGCCATCGCCCGGGCCCTGGTAAAGGGGCCGGACCT
>DUSO01000036.1 GCA_012842565.1 Bacillota bacterium | reverse complement strand
GAGCGAATGACCTCGGGTGGGGTGAGATCGTGATCGCCGCGAGCCTCGCCTCGGCATCTGGCAAGACGCTGGACGAGGTGATCGCCCTGGCTGATAGCGGGCTGGGGTGGGGAGAGGTCGCCGCCTCCCTCGGCGTCGACACCCGGGGCCTCGGGCAGTCTATTCGCGGAGTCATAGGCAACTCCGGGAAATCGAAGGTCGATGACGATGTCCTGGATGACGCTGCCGCGGAGGAACTCCTCAATAACAATTTCGGCCTGACACAGCAGGAGCTCGAGCAGCTGGCGAAGAGCGGCGTCAAGAAGCAGGACGTGCTTGTGGCGGTGTCGGCCGCAGTCGCGGCAAATGACCCGGCAACCTTCGAAAACATCATCAGACTGCGGCAGGAGAACCGCAACTGGCAACAGGTGTTCGAGACCATGGGCATAGATCCCAAGGGGATCAGAAAAGTCGAGACTGCAATGATCAGGAGCGAGGTCCGTACCCAGCTGCGGGAACGATTGAAGGAATTCCAGAGCCTGAGGTCCGGGCAGCGGGAATCTGCGGGCCTTGCGTCAGGTGATGGGTCCGAGGTTGCTGATGACCACGAGCAGGCCGATGATGACGATGGCGCCGGATCGCATGGCCAACAGGTTGATAAAGATGACCAGAACGCGGGCGATAAAGATGACCAGAATGTGGGCGATAAAGATGACAAAGATGACCAGGATGCGGACGATCATGATGCCGGACATGGTCATGGGCATGCGGGTCGCGGTTCAGGTGGCAGCTCAGGCGGTGGGGGATCTAAGGGCAAAAAGTGAAAGTAGCGGCGAGAAGGGCAAGTGACAACTGGTGAGCGGGGTACGAGAGGGTATTCATCAGGGAAATTGCGCTGTAGCGCCCCGGGATTACCGTCTTGGCACCTTGTTCATGAATCGGTTTTGTGGTATAGTGCAAGTTGATCAGTAGCTTCGCAGGTTTTGTGTTCGTTCACAGATAGCTTATAAACAAAGGCAAAAAATCCGCGATGGAGCTCGCGTTTTGCGCTGCATGACAGCTAATAGCTCCTACCAGGGCGATGGCCTTGAGTAGGAGCTTTTTTAATGGGAAAAGAGGAATGACATGAGGCAGGCACTTGAGACCATACCTATCTGGGACGCCTTTCAGGAGAATACCGAATGCCCGCTCTGTCTTCTCGCCGGGCAGGTAGAAAATTCCTTCCTCACAGGTTACCTCGAGGAATTGGTAATGGACTCATCATACCGAAAGAGGGTGGTTCAGGACGGGTTTTGTAACGATCACCTGTATAAGCTCTTGAGCCGGCGGGATAAGCTTGGATTGGCATTAACGCTTGAAAGCATTCTCATGGGTATCCTCTCTTCAGATGCAGGCACTCTGGATGCTGTCCTGCCGGATAAGGTACAGCGCCTCGGTCAACCATCGCAATGCCCCGCCTGCGAACATATTGCCAGCTTTGTGAGGCAATACTGTCAGCTCATCGTCCGGATGTATCGCGATGAAAAGGAATTCCGGGACGCGTTCGCGCGTTCAAAGGGATTCTGCATCCCCCATACCCTCGCTTTTGCACAGAATGTGAAGGAAGGACCGCGAGCGGGCAGCAACAAAGAGGCAGTAGCTCACGCATTCGAACTCCTGCGCACCAACCTGGAGCGTCTATCGGGAGAGCTAAGGTGGTTTATCAAAAAGCATGATTACCGTCTTGCGGATGCACCCTGGAATGGCACAGAAGACTCGGTAGCCCGGGCGATACAAAAGCTCGTTGGGCTCCGGGGAATGAGGTTTTAGTGACCGGCGATGGGGCTCGCCTAATGCCGGATATCAAGGCTGATAGCTCCTACCAAGATCAGACTCCGGGGAGACCGGTAGGGGCTTTTGGTTTGCCCGCCGGGCCGCAAGGCTCAAGGCTCAAGGCTGCGGCCTAGGATCCCCGGGAGAGCGAAACGGAGGGTAAATCATTCATGGTCAACACCTGGCTTACAGCGAGTCTATGGCTTGGGCTTGCCCTGGTCGGCGGCCTTGCTGCCGGATGGACCGGCATATCCATATCACTGGTGGAGATCGTGGTGGGGGTAATCGGCGGCAATTTCCTGGGCCTTGCGACAACCCCTTGGGTGGACTTCCTTGCGGGCTTTGGCAGCGTGCTTCTCACCTTTTTGGCAGGGGCTGAAGTAGACCCGCGGGTGCTCAGGTCAAAATTCAAGGAGAGCATGTCTATCGGAATCATCGCCTTTGTTTTCCCATTCCTTGGAGCCTTTGCATATGCTTATTACATACTCGGGTGGACACTCCGGGCGGCCGAGATAGCTGGCATAGCCCTTTCCACTACTTCGGTCGCCGTGGTCTATGCGGTGATGGTTGAGACAGGACTCAACGAAAGTGAACTCGGGAAGATCATCCTGGCTGCTTGCTTCATCAACGACCTGGGCACAGTGGTGGCCCTGGGGCTTCTCTTTGCGAATTTCAATGCCTGGATGCTCCTGTTTGCTGGAGTCACCGCTCTGGTGCTGGCTTTTCTCCCCCGGTTCACACGGTGGTTCTTCAGGGTCTACGGGAACAGGGTCAGCCAGCTTGAGGTCAAATACCTTTTCTTGCTGCTCTTTCTTCTCGGTGGACTTGCCAATATGGCCAACAGTGAAGCTGTGCTACCTGCCTACCTCCTGGGCCTGGGCGTTGCCGGGTTTTTCCTCCAGGAAAAGAACCTGCTCTTCCGCATGCGTAGCATGGCATTTGCCTTTTTCACTCCGTTCTACTTTTTGAAGGCGGGGCTTTTTGTTTCACTTCCAGATGTTGCCGCCGCAGCAGGCGTTATAATAGTAGCCCTAATTGTAAAGATGGCCACAAAATTCATAGGGGTGTGGCCCGCGACCAGGTTCTTCAAGTTTGTGCCCAGGGAGGGCATGTACACTACGCTTCTCATGTCCACCGGGCTCACCTTCGGCACAATTTCGGCGCTATTCGGCTTAACCCACGGGATAATCACCAGGAATCAATATACCATTCTTGTAACAGTCGTCATCCTGAGCGCGGTGGTGCCTACGATGATCGCGCAGGCATTCTTCAGGCCGGATCTGGAAAAATATGCCCCTGAAGGGGCTTCAGATACGGCTGTGCGTGATGCCCCTTACCCAGTGCTGGCAGTTGAGAATAGGTCATTCCAGGGAGACTGATCCGGTGGTGAATTCAATGTTCGCGACCTATGCCGAAATGAGGAAATCTGCACTCGACAACCTCACGATAATAGCCTCCCTTGCACGGGAGAAAGGAAATGCAGAGATTGAGGGCCGGGCATCGAGCGCTATTGAAAAGCTCGAGTCAAACCGGTTCCATCTGGTTGTCTTGGGGCAATTCAAGCGGGGTAAAACTACTCTCATTAACGCCCTCTTGGGGGCAGACCTTTTACCCACCGCGGTGGTCCCGTTGACGTCGATAATCACCATGATCCGCTATGGTCCTAAGTCCGGTGCCACCGTCTTCTTCAATGATGGAAAGAGTAAGGAGATCACATTGGATGAGCTGCCATTCTATATTACAGAACGGGAGAACCCCAATAACGCAAAAGATGTTAAGCACGTGGAGATATCTCACCCGTCTTCGTATCTTGCTGATGGGCTAGTCCTTGTGGATACCCCGGGGGTAGGATCCCTGTATCGCCATAATACAGAGGTCGCATATAACTTCCTGCCAAGCGCCGACGCTGCGATCTTCGTACTGGCAGTAGATCCTCCACTGACAGAGGCTGAGGGGGAATATCTCAAGGAGATCAAGGAATATGTCCCCAAGATATTCTTCGTGCTGAACAAGGTGGATTACCTGAACGGCAGGGATAGAGAGGAATCGCTTGCCTTTTCACGGCGCGCGATCGAGGCAGCCCTTGGCAAAAATGAGATAAGGCTATATCCGCTTGCGGCTAGACCCGCCCTTGAAGCCAAGTTGGCAGGGGACCTTGAGGCGCTGGAGAAAAGCGGGCTTCCACAATTGGAGAGGGAGCTTTCGGAATTCCTGACCGGGAGCAGGGGCAAGATTGCGCTTGCTGCTGCCGCATGCCGCGGCAAAGATGTGGCATCAGAACTCAAAGGGTTATTAGCGCTTGAACGAAGGGCTGCTGAGATGTCGGTAAGGGAGCTCCAGGACAAGATCGAGGCATTCGAAAGTAGTCTCGTTCAAATACTCCAGGATAAAGAAGATGCTCTGCACATCCTCAAAGGTGAGATGGATCGATTGATCCAGACGGTCGAGCAAGACCTTGAATCCTTTAAGATAGCCCAAGTATCTTTGCTCAGGGAGAGGATCCCGGCCTTTGCAAAGGACAAGATGAACCTCTCAGCGAGGGCGCTCGTGAAAGAAATTGAGACGTTCGTTGTTGAAACCCTTACCGGCGCTTTCGACGTTTGGCGAATGCAAGAAGAGGTTAAGATAGCCGCTCTTTTTGAGAAGATCCTCCAGAGGTTTACCACACAGGTCAACGAGGTGATCGCACGTATACGGGAGTTATCTGCCGGGCTCTTCGACATCAAGCTGGAAGGGTTTGTGGAGGTTGAATCCCTCACTACGGAGAGCAATTTCTACTATAAATTCGGCAAGGATCGCATGCTTCTTGCCATAGAACCATCGTCCTTCTTGTCCCTCCTTCCCGGAAGTATTGGCCGCAGGCTGGTGCTCGACCGGGCGTTGAAAGACGTCCGGGAGGAGGTAGACCGAAACTGCGGCCGCGTGCGTTGGGACTTTCAAGAACGCAGCCACAAGAGCTTTCTCAGTTTCAGGTACTCCTTTGAGGAAAAGGTAGAAGCTACGGTTCAGGCAATTCGCCGGGCTCTCGAATATGCTCTTTCGCAAAAGGATAAGAGTGAGGAAGAAGTAAAGCGAGTGCTTGCAGCATTAGAGGACCAGTATAGACGGGTAGAGGAGTGCAGAAGGTCGTTTCTGGCAATTGAGGAATGGGCGTCCTCGGAGAACTAGATGTTTTTACAGCCGATCTTTCCCACCCTTAAAGGCAGCATGACAGGGATTATGACATGCTTGCGGGGTCGATAAATGGTAAGAACTGAATTGTACTCTCGCCATGATTGATGTATAGTCACAACGGAAGGCGAGAGTAGTGTTTGAGGGTTTTCGTGCAGGCGCAAGTGTGTGATCCATGAGGAAGTGAAGATAGATGTGGTGCATGCAGACACCAGCTCGTGGTCATTGACAGGCGTGTATGAGGACAGTTCTCCGGATGGGGATGCGATGCATATCACGTATGGCTACAATCGAGACCACCGGCCGGATTTGAAGCAGTTCAACTACGGCCTGGTTGTCAGCGGGGATGGGCGGCAGAGACAATGAAGTGAGTAGAAGAATAAGCATATATGGGGCCTCGCCGGTAAACCCTATAGGTTGGCGGGTGTCACTGGAGCTATACGCATCTGCGGCGCGGGTCGGCTGTGCCGCCATGCTGGCTGAGCGGCCATGCCGGTCGACTACGCCGCCGTGAAAGTTTCACTGCCTGCGTGTCTGGAACTACCAGCGTATACCAAATCGCTGGCATGTGAAACACCCATGTGAAACAGCAGCGTGTGAAATCGCCTGTGCGTGAAACCGCCAGTCTATGCGAAAGAGAGGGGCCGCCATATGGGCAGCTTTCAACTCCTGACGAGTCCGATCAAGATCGGCAACATGGAGCTCCGCAATAGAATGGTCATGCCCCCGATGGTGACCAATTATGGTTACGAAGATGGTTCTGTTACCGATAGATTGCGAGCCTACCATGTCGAGCGTGCAAAGGGCGGGGTCGGTCTCATAATAGTTGAAGCCTCCTACGTCCACCCGTCGGGAAGGGGGTTTCAAAACCAGGTCGGAATATACTCGGACCGGCTTATCCCAGGGCTCCGAAGCCTGGTGGACGCGGTCCATGCACATGGGGCCAAGATCGCCATACAGCTCTACCATGGCGGCAGGCAGACCAAGTCATCTGTGACCGGGCAGCCTATAGTGGCGCCTTCTCCTATCCCTGATCCCACCGAGCCTGAGACACCAAAAGAGCTTACAAAGGATGAGATCGCCGAGCTTGTAAAGGCTTTTGGGGAAGCAGCACGGCGTGCAAAGGCGGCGGGGTTTGACGCAGTCGAGGTTCACGGCGCCCACGGTTACCTTATAGACGAATTCCTGTCGCCCTATGCGAACAAGCGCACCGACGAATATGGGGGCCCCCTGGAAAACCGGATGCGGTTTCCACTTGAGGTTGTACGGGCGGTCAGGCAGGCGGTGGGGCCCGATTACCCGGTTATATATAGAATGAGTGCCGACGAAAAGGTCCCCGGCGGGCTCACGCTGGATGAGACCAAAGTCGTCGCACAGCGGCTCGAGAGGGAAGGAGTCAATGCCCTGCATGTGTCCGCCGGCGTGTATGAATCGGCTGTGTGGATAATCCAGCCCATGTCGCTTCCCAGGGCGTGTCTTGCCGGTCTCGCTCAGGGCATAAAATCAGTGGTCAAGATTCCTGTGATCGCAGTGGGACGATTCAACGACCCGCAGGTTGCGGAGACCGTCCTGGCGGAGGGGAAGGCAGACCTCATAGCCTTCGGCCGCGAGCTTCTCACCGATCCTGATATGCCGAAAAAGGTGACGGAAGGCCGGCTGGACGAAGTCAGAAGGTGTATTGCCTGTTGCCAGGGCTGTATTGACGAGCTTTTCCAGGATCACCCGATAACCTGCACAGTCAACCCCCGCACTGGTTTCGAGAGGGAATTCACGCTTGCGAGGACCCCGCGTGCCCGCAAGGTCCTGGTCATAGGCGGCGGGCCGGCCGGGATGGAGGCTGCACGGGTAGCGGCGCTGCGGGGCCACAACGTCACCCTTTGGGAAAAGTCCGGGAGCCTCGGGGGGCAGCTCGATCTCGCTTCGACTCCGCCGCAGAAGGGCGAAATTGCCACATTCAAGGATTTCCTTACAAAAGAATTAGGTCGACTCAGGGTCAATGTCCTCGTCAACAAAGAGGCAACCCTTGACGCCATTCGCGCTGAGAAGCCCGATGTCGTGGTGATAGCGACCGGTGCTGTGCCTGCGACAGTGAATGTCCCCGGGGCGCAAGATAGACCCGATGCCCAGAACGGAAATGTCGTGATGTCGTGGGATGTGCTTGCCGGCAAGGCCCGTGTCGGGAACAGGGTTGCGATAATAGGCGGGGGACTTGTAGGGTGCGAGACTGCTGAATACCTGGCGGAGAAAGGACACCAGGTAACTATCATCGAGATGTTGCCCAGGGTGGCATCCGACGTGGGGCCCCTTGTGGGAGCACTCCTCCTTGACCGCCTCGGCAAGCACGGTGTGAAGATAGTCACCAACGCAAAGCTTTCTTCTATCGGAGAACATGAGGTGATCGTTGAGAAGGATGGCAGCAAGGAGACGCTCACCGGCTTTGATTCTGTTGTGATCGCGGTGGGGTCGAAGCCCGATGATGCCCTTGCGAAGCAGCTCGAAGGGGCGGGTATAGACTACTACGTGATCGGCGACGCCTGGAAGCCGAGAAGGATTACCCACGCGGTCTTTGAGGCAATGCGGGTTGCGCATGAGCTCTGAACATTCATGTATGTCGTTGCATATCGAAGGGGTGGTTCGTCCGGGTGAGGAGAAAAAGCCAGGGCCTCACAAGTATTTTCTATATCATGCTCGGGATCGTAATAGCCATATCCGGGATGGTGCTGTCGCCCCAGACATTCGATTCCATGCTCCAATGGCGGCTTCTGGGCGGGCTGGGGCTAAGCAGGTTCAACCCCGGGTCCGAAAAGATGCACAGGGTGCCGGGTCCTATTGACCTGGTGAAACTCTACCCCGACACAGTGGTAAGGCAGTGGTCGCCTGCTACCCCTTCAGTGGCCATCACCTTTGACGACGGGCCTGATGACGAGTACACGCCAAAGATCCTAGACATCTTGCGTGATCACGGGGTCAGGGCCACATTCTTCTTGATCGGTTCGAGCGCCGAGAAACACCCCGAGGTCGTCAAACGCATCGTGGCGGAAGGCCATGCAATAGGAAATCACACCTACCACCACGTGAATCTTGCCAACATGGCTCCATGGCAGGTGGTCATGGAGTTGAAAAAGGCGAATACCGCCCTGTCGCGGATAACGAACCACTGGCCGCTGGCTGTAAGGCCGCCATACGGGGCTATGGATCCCCTTGCTGTTGAAGCCGTGGCAAAGGAAGGCTATAAGGTCGTGCTGTGGACGGTAGATTCTCTCGACTGGCGCGGCCTTCCTAAGGCAAAGGTGCTGGATAATGTAATCCCGGAGCTCAAGAGTGGTGTTATCGTACTTCACCATTCCGCCGGGGGGCCCGAAGAGGACCTTTCCGGGATGCTTGAGGCCCTCCCCACCATCATAAAGACCCTTCAGCAAAAGGGCTATTCCTTCCTGACCGTCCCGGAGGTCATTGAACAGTTCGACGCGGAGAGAAAAGCGGCAGCAAGAGAGGGCGCATTGCCGGCCCCGCCTTGACGCTAGCCCTGCCTCGACCAGAGCCCCGCCTTGACCCGAGCCCCACCACGCCCTGGAAAGTATGTGGTGCCGGGGGGTCATATTCTACGGCAAGGGAGGCTTCCTTGAGACTCTCCTTGAGGTTTCCAAGACCTGCGGGCCAGGCGGGCCTATTGCGGTAGAGCACCCCCAGCATGTGGTGCGCCGCGGCATTCCCCGGTCTGTCATAAAAGTTGACTTTTCGTCTATACAGGACTAAAATAGTCCTGTATAGACCCGCTGACAGGAATAAAGATTATGCAGGTGGAAGGGTTGATACCTCATAATGGAATTTATAAAGAGGAATTCGGACTATGCGCTTCGGGCGTTGGTATACATGGCAGGCCATGGGCCTGGTGACAGGGCTTTTTCTGTGTCCCAGGTCGCTCACGCCGAGGGGATCCCCGAGGGGTTTCTCCGCAAGATATTCCAGAAACTCGCCGGGGCCGGGATCGTGAAATCGGTCCGCGGGCCACGGGGCGGTTTTTCGCTGGCCCGGGAGCCTGAGGACGTGACCGTCCTCGAAGTCGTCGAAGCCATCCAGGGGCCCCTCGCGGTCAATCGCTGTCTCCTCGGGAGGGATGCCTGCGAGAGATGGGATGTCTGCAAACTTCGCGAAAGTTGGACCGGCATCCAGGAGGGATTCATCAGCTTTCTCCGGGATGTCACCATAAAGGCATTGGCCGCGCAACAATCTAAAGGAGGAGCCCCGGCCGGCCATAAGGTCGCTACGGCCACGCATAGGATGGGGCGGTAAATCCGGCCGGTAAGTACCGGCCGTCAGTAAAAAGAAAAAATACCAAAAAGGGAGAGGGGAATCGAGATGCTGGAACAGGTAAGCGAGCATGGGTCAATTCGGGAAGTCCATGGCAGGATGCAGGGCTCCGGAGTCACGAGTGTTGTCGAGCGCTTTCTTGCACAAGGGGCAAGGTGTACCTTCTGTGAGCAGGGCATAACCTGCCAGCTCTGTTCGATGGGCCCATGCCGTATCTTAAAGAAGGCGGACAAAGGGGCCTGCGGCATCGACGCGAACGGCATGGTAATGCGCAACATGGTCCACAGGGCCAATATGGGCATCTCAGCCTATATCTTTCACGCCCGGGAGGTGGCAAAGACCCTCAAGGCAACGGCCGAAGGCAAGACCCCATTCCAGATCCGGGACAGGATCAAGCTGGACCTGCTGGCGGGCGCTCTTGGCGTGCCTGCAGGGAGCGAAGGATATGAAAGGGCCGCGGCGGACGCCATGCTGAGCGCCCTCTACCAGGACAGCGCTGAAGAATCGGTGGCGGTTAACTCATTTGCGCCGGAGTCAAGGAAGAAACTATGGCGTGACCTGGGCATCTTCCCCGGAGGGCCTGCGAGCGAGCTGGTGGATTCCACTGCGCGCGCCATGACCAACATAGACGGTGACTATATATCCCTTGCCAAGACTGCACTACGACTTGGAATAGCCAGCTGTTACGGGGCCCTTGTCCCCCTTGAGCTGGGCCAGGACGCCCTCTTTGGGACACCGAGCCCCCATGAGGCCTACGTCGACCTGGGAGTTCTCGATCCTGACTATGTGAATATCCTCCCCAACGGGCACGAGCCTTTCATCGGCATGGCACTGATAGAGGCGGCACGGTCCGAGGACGTCCAGAGAAAGGCACGGGAGGCCGGGGCCAAGGGGCTCAGGATTGTCGGGTCGATTGAAACGGGCCAGGAGATAATGCAGCGGATGCCGTGTGATGATGTCTTCGTGGGACTTACCGGAAATTGGATAAGCCAGGAGTTTGCGCTGGCCACGGGAGCGGTAGACGTCTTTGCAATGGACATGAACTGTTCCCTGCCGTCTCTCGCCCCCATAGCAGAGAAATACGGCGCCACGCTCATCGCTGTGTCCAGGCTGGTCGGGGTGCCCGGCGTCGGCAAGAGGATAGTCTACAACCCGGCGGAGGTGGCAAGCCAGGCACGTGAGATCATTGAGCTCGCAATTGACAATTTCAAGAAGCGAAAGGGCAACGCTACCTTGAGAAACCTCAGGCGGACCAAGACCCTGACCGGGTTTTCCAATGAGGCAGTCATAAACGCCCTTGGCGGCACACTGGAGCCACTGCTCGATGTCATCAAGAGTGGGGCCATAAAGGGAGTGGTGGCCCTTGTCAGCTGTTCCACGTTGAAAAATGGCGGCCAGGATACGATGACGACGGCAGTTGCCCGGGAACTGATACGCCGTAACATGCTGGTCCTTTCCGCCGGCTGCGGCAATGCGGCGTGCCAGGTTGCAGGCCTGAATTCCCTGGAGGCTCAGGAGATTGCTGGCGAATCGCTGAGATCGGTGTGCAGGGCCCTCGGCATTCCGCCCGTGTTGAGCTTTGGCACCTGCACCGATACCGGAAGGCTCGCCCTCCTGGTCGGGGCCGTGGCAAACGCATTGGGGGTCGATACCGCCGCACTCCCCATAGCGGTAACGGCACCGGAGTACATGGAACAGAAGGCTGTCATAGATGCCTTCTCTGCAGTGGCACTCGGGCTTTACACTCATGTATCGCCCGTGCCGCCAGTCACAGGCGCTCAGGGGGTTGTAGACCTCCTCACCCGCGATGTGGAGGGAATCACCGGCGGCAGGCTGGCGGTTGAAACGGACGCCACGAGCGCCGTAGATGGTATAGAGCAGCACATCATGAAGAAAAGACAGGCCCTGGGCATATGAAAGGCCGGGCCCGGGATAGATAGAGATCCGGACCCCGGGCATATCGTAAGAGGGGAGATTCCGGGCACCTGCCACCTTGCTCGAGCCAGGCCCGCCAGGAGG
>DUSO01000035.1 GCA_012842565.1 Bacillota bacterium | reverse complement strand
GCTACCGAAAACAATATCTCAGGGGGTATCTTCTTGCTGAGCTTCACATACTGCTCAAAAGCGTTTATGGCGCTGCGCATCAGCGCCTCGACCTCGGGGGTACGATCTACAGGTTCCTCGAACCTTACCACCCGTACCTTGTAGCACGGCTTCTCCTGCGTATACTCCTCTATCCTGGCCCTCATGATCCCTTCCACGAGGATACGGATGGTGCCATCAGGCAGCTTGGCCAGCTGCTTTATCTCCGATATCGTACCAACGTTATAGATATCTTCAGGCGATGGCTCATTCAGCCTCGCCTGCTTTTGGGCTGCAAGCATGATGAGCCGTTCATTCATCATGGCGTCTTCTAAAGCGCTTACAGACCTGTCGCGCCCTACTTCGAGGGGGATCGTCATATAGGGGAATACCAGTACTCCTCTGAGCGGAAGCAGTGGCAATATATCTCTGAAGGCTACCTCTCCCACGCGTTCGACTGCCATCTGCCCCTACACCTCCTAAATGCTGCTGACGGCAGGACTCAAAAGTATTATAGCAGTCAAGGGCTATATGTGAAATGTAAAAACAAGCCTTTTTTATGTGTATTTCCTGGTTATCACCCGCAATTCCTTCCAGTAATTTACTTTAACCCTTTTACGCCCCGCAGTTCTGGACAACGGTGGTCTGGCACCCTGCAGCGGCCACGGGCTGGCTCAACGGCACCGGGGGATATCTTCTCGAGAGGACGTTGTCCAGGCAGCCATTGACCAGTGCAAGCCGGACTGCGTCCTCCACCCTGTCTACAGGCATCACTTCGACGGTGCCGAGGCCTGCAAAGGTATCCTGCCAGTTTTCCCGGGGTATGATTATCCTCCTTGCGCCGGACTTGATGGCTGCCTCTATCTTCGCAACCACTCCTCCCACGGGTTTCACCAGCCCCCGGATTGACACCTCCCCTGTCATGGCCACCCGGTTATCGACAGGTTCGTTCTTGACGGCCGAGTAGATGGCGGTTACCAGGGCGATCCCCGCAGAGGGACCGTCTATGGGAATCCCGCCAGGGAAGTTTATGTGGATGTCGTAATCCCTGGGGTCGCAGGAAAGGTACTTTCGCAGCACGGTCATTACATTGTCAATCGAACCCCTGGCCATGCTCTTTCGCCGGGAGAGCCGGCCCGATTCACCTATTTCCTCCTCATCGATAAGTCCTGTAGCGACTACCCTGCCACACCCCTTTTCTACCGGGATTGCGGTAGCCTCTATCTCGAGAAGGAGCCCGACGTTGGGGCCGGCAACTGCCAGGCCGTTCACGTACCCTACCTGGGGCTCGGGCGGGACCTTGCGCTCAGGCCTCGGCGAAAACTGCCCGCTATTCACCACCCACTCCACGTCTTCGCGGGAAACCAGGTTCCTGCCTTCCGTAAGGGCAATGCCCCCGGCCATCTGCAGGATATTTACGGCGTCACGACCGTTGGTGGCATATTTCTTGATTATCTCGAGGGCCTCAGGCACGAGGTCAAACCTGGCCTTCCTGGCCGCATTGGAGGCTATAATCCCTATCTCGTCCGGTGTCAGGGGCCTGAAATACACCTCCACGCACCTGGACCTTATTGCCGGAGGAATGTCATTGGCCGTTCTCGTCGTCGCCCCGACCAGCCTAAAATCCGCGGGCAGGCCGTTTTGAAAGATATCGTGGATATGGGGCGGGATGTTGGGGTCGTCGGGATTGTAATAAGCGCTCTCCAGGAATACCTTGCGGTCTTCGAGCACCTTAAGGAGCTTATTCATCTGGACCGGGTGAAGCTCGCCTATCTCATCTATGAACAGGATACCGCCGTGGGCCCTGGTTACAGCTCCCGGTTTGGGCTGTGGTATCCCGGCCACGCCCATGGGCCCCGCGCCCTGATATATGGGATCATGTACAGATCCGATCAGAGGATCGGCGATCCCGCGGTCATCAAAGCGGGCAGTCGTGGCATCCATTTCCACGAACCTGGCCGTCTCCCGGAAGGGAGAAAGCGGGTTTCTCTTCGCCTCCTCCAGGATTACCCGCGCTGCTGCAGTTTTCCCTACCCCCGGCGGGCCATATATGATCACATGCTGGGGGTTGGGCCCGCAAAGGGCTGCCCGCAGTGCCCTGAGGCCCTCCTCCTGGCCAATTATCTCAGAAAGCGAAGACGGCCTCGTCTTCTCCGACAGGGGCTCAGTCAGAGAGACGCTCCTCAGTCTCTGGAGCCTCTCCATCTCCCTGCGAGATTCCCGCTCTATCGACGTCCGCGAAGTCTGCTGACCGCGCAAAAGGTTCCAGAAGTATAGCCCTATTATGACGGTAAAGAAAAGGCTAACCATCCCGATCATGTTGGCGGTTAAGTCCACGGCCATCAACCTCCCGACCCGGAATCTCTAACCTAGTATGTCCACCGCCGGAAGGGTTTATGGCACTACCACCGCCAGGTAAACCAGGGGATGGTTAGCTCTCTAGCTCTATAGAGATCAACGAGGTCAACGAGAACTCATAAAGGCCCGCGAGGGGCGGCTGCCGGGCCTAAGCCGTCTCCTCCTTCTTGCGGGAGCTTTTCTTCTCCGCCAGGACAAGGGTAGGAGCGGCCACCCCTTCGACAACCTCCTTGGTAACAACGCATTTCTTCACATCGCCCCGCGACGGGATCTCATACATAACGTCCAGCATGAGCTTTTCGATTATGGATCTCAGCCCCCGGGCCCCGGTCTGGCGCTTTATGGCCTTTCTCGCTATCGCCACGAGGGCGTCACTGGTGAATTCAAGCTCAACGCCGTCCATCTCGAATATCCGCTTATACTGCTTCACGAGGGCGTTCTTGGGCTCAGTCAGGATCCTGACGAGGGCATCCTCGTCAAGGGCATCGAGCGGCACTACAATGGGCAGCCGCCCGATGAATTCCGGTATCAACCCGAACTTCAAGAGATCCTCAGGCAACACCTGCCTCAGAATGTCGCCGACTTTGAGGTCGATCTTGGGCTTGACCTCGGCACCGAAGCCTATCGCCATCTTGCCCAGCCTGTTTTGGATTATCTTCTCGAGTCCCTCAAAGGCACCACCACATATGAACAGTATGTTCGTGGTGTCGATCTGGATGAATTCCTGGTGAGGATGTTTCCTGCCTCCCTGTGGGGGCACGCTCGCGATGGTCCCCTCGAGGATCTTGAGAAGTGCCTGCTGGACTCCCTCACCCGAGACATCCCGCGTGATGGAGGGGTTCTCAGATTTTCTCGCGATCTTGTCGACCTCGTCTATATATACAATGCCTTTCTCGGCCTTCTCGACATCGTAGTCCGCGGCCTGGATCAGTTTCAGCAGGATATTCTCCACGTCTTCCCCTACATACCCCGCCTCTGTAAGCGAGGTAGCATCGGCTATGGCAAAGGGCACATTGAGAATCTTGGCCAGCGTCTGGGCCAGCAAGGTCTTGCCGCTCCCGGTGGGGCCGAGCAGGAGGATGTTGCTCTTTTGGAGCTCCACATCATCCATCCTCATATTGGAGTTTATACGCTTGTAGTGGTTGTACACGGCAACGGCCAGAGTCTTTTTGGCCTCTTCCTGCTGGATCACATACTGATCCAATATTTCCTTGATTTCCTTCGGCTTTGGGATGCTCCCCAGTTCAACGTCAACTTCCTCGCCTAGCTCCTCGGCTATGATTTCGTTACAAAGCTCAATACACTCATCGCAGATGTATACGCCCGGGCCTGCGATGAGCTTCTTCACCTGGTCCTGAACCTTACCGCAAAAGGAGCATTTGAGTTGGCCTTTGTCGTCGCTGAACTTGAACATGGAATCACCCCTCATTTCTTCTTGCCGCGAAAGATCTCGTCTACGATGCCGTACTCCTTAGCCTCCTCTGCAGACATAAAGAAGTCACGCTCCGTATCCTGGCTGACCTTTTCAATAGGTTGCCCGGTATGCTTGGCCAGAATGCTATTGGCTATTTCCTTGAGCCGCTTGATTTCCCTCGCGTGGATTTCTATATCTGTAGCAGGGCCCTGAGTGCCCCCTGCCGGCTGGTGAATCATGACACGCGAATATGGCAATGCGTATCGCTTGCCTTTGGTCCCTGCAGCGAGCAAGATCGCTGCCATACTCGCAGCCATCCCGATACATGTGGTAGCCACATCGGGCTTGATATATTGCATGGTATCGTATATGGCCAGCCCGGCAGTCACAGAACCTCCGGGGCTGTTGATGTAGAGGTTTATGTCCTTCTCGGGGTCCTCGCCCTGCAGGAAAAGAAGCTGGGCAATCACCAGGTTGGCCAGCTCATCTCCTATTGGCCCGCCCACAAAGACGATCCTGTCCTTGAGGAGCCTGGAATATATGTCATACGCACGCTCGCCCCGGCCGGTCTGTTCTACCACTATGGGAATAAGGCTCATCTGGACCCCCCCTAAAATCTATCCCTCATCAAAATTATACGCCAGGTCTATTCAAAACGCATCTGGCCGGCGGTCTATGAGGTAGGAGCGCCTTCGGCTCCCGAGAGCTCGACAAGCCTCGCAAGCGTCTTGCGCCTGACTATAGAACGCCTGATAGAACCAAGACCTGCGTCCCCTAAGATAGCTCTCATTTCATCTACATTCTTACCGCTTGCCCCGGCCAATTCCTCCAGCCGATGTTCTACTTCTCCATTAGTAGCCTCAATTCCTTCTGCCTCAGCAACTGCGTCCAGCACCAGGTCGGTCTTGACCTCCTCGGCGGCGGCTTCCTTAAACCGGCTGCGGAGAGAGGCAAGGTCGGTGGATGTAGCCTCCAGATAACCCTCGAGGGTCATTCCCTGCCTTTCCACGCTTCGCCTCATCTCCTCCACCATGGCGTCAATCCGGCGCTCGACCAGGACCTCGGGTACGGTCACGGAGGCTTTGTCCACCACTTGTTTCACAACAAGGGACTCGATCTCATTGCGGTATCTTTCCCGCGCTGCCCTTTCCAGTTTGGACCTAATCTCCTTCTTCAATTCATCGACTGACTCAGAGCCTGAGATTTCCTTTGCAAATTTCTCATCCAGGTCAGGTAAGACCTTCCGGCGGATTTCCTTGAGCTCTACCAGGTACTTGACCTGCTTTCCCTCATACCGGGGGATACCTGTCCTGCTTCCATCCACCAGGACTTCCTTTGTCTCCCCGATACTCATCCCCGCGATCTCAGCCTCAACTCCGATGAGCGCCCCGGACTCGCCCACCTGCACCAGGAGGTTTTTCCTGCTCAGGTCCTCAGCGGGAGCATCATCCACATGGGCAGTCAGGTCAACCACGGCGTAATCCCCATCGGCGGCCACGCTATGGTCTGCCCTCTCAAACCTCGCCATCTGTTCACGAAGGGTCTTAATGGTGGACTCAACGTCCTCCTCTGTGACCTCCGGAGGAGACACCTTCTCCACCCGGACCGACCTGTAGTCACCAAGGTCAACCTCGGGGACCACCTGGACCATCGCCACATATCTCAAGGGCTTGCCTTCCTCGACATCAGGAGGCTCTATCTTGGGGCTGTCGATAGGCCTTAACCTGTTATCGGAGATAGCCTTTTCATAGGAGCGTGATATCAAGGCCTGCGCGGCCTCCTGGTAGATGGCCTGCTTGCCGACCCTGATATCCAGGATCTGACGGGGGACATGTCCCCGCCTAAAGCCGGGAATACTCACTTGCCGGGCAATGCGACGGTAGGTATCGGAGATGGCCTTTGAGACCTCCTCCTCCGGGACTTCCACCTCAACCTTCACCAGATTGCCCTCGAGTCGCTCCACACTTGACTTCAATCTCCCCACCTCTTTCCAGATTGAAACCGACCGCCAAAACCATCCTGTACAATCAAGGATTGCCGCCTATAGGCCATAAATCACCCTTTGGGCCATGAATTGTCAGGAGCTCTCCAAGGAATTGTCATGACCTCTAAGGCCATAGCTGCCAAAAATAAAACCCCGGTAGGAATATCAAGTCGCGTCCTGGCCGAGGTCAGGCTTACCTAAAGCATACGCCAAGCATACACGGGAGGCCCGCAGACCGCCGGGTATCCCCGAAACAACGCAAGACATGGCTAGCGCTCCGGCCGCAAGCTATTTTAGCATATCGCCGTGGAGGTGTAAAGTGCGAGCTGCAGGGCTGCAGGGCCCGGAAGGTCGAACCTTTGTAGGGCAGGAGGGACAGGGTTTCGACTGCTTGCGGCGTACCAGAGGAATACCTGTCCGCATGGGGGCCCACCTGGAAAGGCTTTCCCCCGGGCGCCCAGGTCCGTGGAGCTATTCCCACGCGCGATGATGCCCCAGCACCCGGTCCCTCGGGTCGAAGAGCTCGGCATAGAGGTCCAGGGCGCCCCGGTCTGTCAGCGACGCGAGATAACATGCTATCTCACGAGCGCGCTGCCCGGGCTCAGCCTGCGCGACGCGACGCTGCACGCCCTCCGGCAGGAGGCGATTATTCTCGTAGAGCCTTTCAAATATCCTGGTGAGCACCCAGCGTTCCTTCTCATTCTGGCGCTCAACGAAAGGGCTGCTATACACATGCTCGAAGAGATACCGGACCATCTCCTCGACTGCTCTGCCAGTCTCGCCCGGCAGCATTACGACCGGGGTCCTGCAATAGAGAACGTCTTCGTGAGAATGAATCCCATATTCCATCGATAGCTCTCTGGTATGTGCCACGGCCTCCTTGACCGTCTTGTCGATTAGATGGCGCCTCGCCCGGCGGGCTAATAAGCGATTTCTCTCAGCATGAGACAGGCCGCCCGCTGTGCCATGGGTCTCGAATTCTTTGACGGCCCTGTCCCAGCACTCTCTCCACAACCTTAAGGCATGCTCATCCAGCATGGTCTCGGGTTTTAGGAGTCCAACCTCCAGCGCGTCTTGAACATCGTGCCCCGCATAGGCTATTACGTCCGCGAGGTTGACTACCTGGGCTTCTGCAATCGGCTGCGGATATCGATCAAAATCCAGGACAGGCCTGTCAAACGGGGTCTTGTGACGGGCAATTCCCTGGCGTGTTGCATAAGTCAGGTTGAGCCCGGGGGCATCGGGATAGACAAACTCCATCTCGTCTACAACCGTCAGGGAATGTCTGTTGGAATCCCACCCCGCAGGGTCACCGGCCTTCTTCAGGCACTGGTCGAGAGCCTGTTCCCCTGCGTGTCCGAATGGAGAATGCCCGAGATCGTGAGCCAGGGCTATGGCTTCTGCCAGGGGCTCACTCAACCCGAGGAGCCTTGCCATGGTGCGGCTTATCTGGGCAACCTCGAGTGTATGGGTCAAACGGGTCCTGTAGAAGTCGCCCTCATGAATCAGGTAGACCTGGGTCTTGTGCTGCAACCTGTGAAAGGCAGCGCTATGGACAATTCGATCCCGGTCGCGGTTAAAGGCATCCCTCGGATCATCATCCTGGACCGGCACTCGGCGCGTAGACCAAGGGGGCTCCTCAGGAGTCGCGAGATGTCTAAGCTGAGATGAACCGCAAGGCTCGCCCATCGACTACGAACCTCCTCAGGGTCGCCACGATCCCTTGAAGGGAACACAACACCTTGATGCAAATGGGAATAAGAACGCAAGCATCTTCAGGGGGAAAGGACACCCCAGGACAAGTCTATTCTATCACAAATTCCGGTGTCGGCGGGTAAAATCAGCGGACGCCTCCAATCCAAAACCAGCAAAAGCCCCCAACCCTTGCCGATAAGCCCCGGCGCTACTCTACCTCACTACCAACCGCAAGGCCTGAGCAAGGCTTGATCTACATTATCGAAGGGCGCTACCTGGTTGTCGAACTCCTTGATCACACCCTCGGAATCCCCGTCCCTCACGATCCTTCCCGCCACCATTGCCAATGTCCGGCGCGCCAGGGGCATGATCTCCGTGTAATCGTGGGTGACCAGGACGGTCGTGGTTCCCGTTGTATGGATCACGTGGGCAAGTTCGTTGAGCAGGACTTGACGTGTCCGGACGTCAAGGGCTGAAAAGGGCTCGTCGAGGAACAGGACATCGGGCTCCAGTGCAAAAGCCCTCGCGAGGCTTGCCCGCTTTGCCTCCCCTCCTGAAAGCGTATGGGCCCTTTCATTTCGAAGGCCGGTGATTCCGAAGACTTCCATCCAATGTCTGACCCTGGTATCAATTTCCTCGCGGGCAAGGCCTCTAAATCTCAGACCGAGGGCTACATTCTGGTAAACGGTAGCGTCCACCAGCAAGGGTTCCTGAAAGACGATGGCCATCTTGCGTCTTGCGGCGAGGCGGTCCCGGTGGGTCCGGGGTGCAGTGCCACGGAAGTATACCACCCCCGTGGTGGGCCGCAATAGAAAGGCCAGTAAGTGGATCAAGGTGCTCTTGCCAGCCCCGTTGGGCCCGATTATGGCCAGCGACTCACCCCGGCGGATTCTTATCTCCGTTACATCCAGGATGACCCGCCGCCCCTTCCGGACGGTAAGGCCCTCACCTCTTATGATTTCCTCATCGACATCTGTGTGTAAGGCAGTCCTCGCAGGCGACAAGCTGCAACCTCCGGCCAATCCCTATCTCCTCCTGACAGGTATCCGTAAATTAGGAAGCTCGAACTCATACCATGCTGCCTCTAAGCACATGTCGGCACCGGCCCGCCGGATGGACGCCCGATTCACCCTCTAATCCCGCCGCGACCCGCGCTGCTGGATTATCGTCAAGACCTGGGTTATGGTATAGCTTATGGCTAGCAGGATCAAGCCCAGCGCCGTTGCAAGGCCGAAGTTGCCCTTCGACACCTCCATCATGGTGGCCGTGGTCAGTACCCTTGTCTGGCCCAGGATATTCCCACCCACCATATTTGACGCCCCTACCTCTGATATTACCCCGCCAAAGCCAGCTATCACCGCCGCCAAAACCGAGAGTCTGGCCTCCCAGAGGAGCACCCCCAGCACCTGCATTCGAGAAGCTCCAAGCCCCATGAGCTGGAGCCTCAGCTTCGGGTTGAGCTGCTGGATGCCTGCCATGGTAAAACCTGTGACGAGGGGGAGGGCTATGACCGATTGAGCTATGACCATGGCGGCGGGCGTATACATGATTCCCAGGAAGCCAAGGGGGCCGTAGCGCCATAACAAGATACTGACCCACAGCCCGACCACTACCGGCGGGAGGCCCATGCCCGTATTGACTGCGCCGACTATCACCCCGCGGCCGCGGAAGGACGTAAGAGCCAGGAATAGACCCAGAGGCACTCCGACCAGCACGCTTATCAGGGTCGCAAGCCCCGAAACCCTCAAAGTCAAAGAGCAGATGCGAAGCACCTCAGGATCCAGGCTGAGGAGGAGCTTTGCTGCCTGGACCATCCCATCCCATATCAAGTCCAAACCCGGCATCCCCCCGCTATGTTCCGCGAATCACGGCCTGCCGCATCGCCACTACCGCTACTGAGGAAGAGGCCGACAGGCCGCCATGAAAGACCGCTGATAAACCATAAGAAAGTGGCTTGTAGGCCGCCGGTAGGCTGCCAGAAGTTGCCTCTACCTACTTCCCTAAAGCCGCCTCGTCCTTGCCGGCATCCGGGAAGAACAGGGGAGCGCCGAATTTATCAACGCCAAATTCCCCTATAATAGCCTGGGTTCTGGG
Organism: Bacillota bacterium; assembly: GCA_012842565.1. Lineage (GTDB taxonomy): Bacteria > Bacillota > SHA-98 > Ch115 > Ch115 > DUSO01. The sequence goes on along the minus strand of DUSO01000035.1, from coordinate 26,347 downwards.
GGATATCATAAACTCCACAAAGGCCTTCGCGCCGTCGGCGTTCACCTTGCCGAACTTCTCCGGATTTACCTGCATGACATGATAGATATTGAGCAGCGATGCCTCGCCCTCCACGAGAATAGTGAGATCCAGGTTTTTCTTGAGGGCGAGGTAGGTGCCCCGGTCGGTCAAGGTATAGCCGCGCTTTTCCGATGCAATACTGAGGGTCTGCCCCATGCCCAGGCCGCACTCCTGGTACCATTTGCCCCCGGGGGTAATGCCCGCCTTCTTCCATATCTCCTTTTCCTTTTTGTGGGTCCCCGACTCATCTCCCCTGGAGATGAATGCCACCTTAGCCTCCGCGATGCGCTTAAAAGCCTCGGCCGCGTTCTTTATCCCCTTGATGTGCGCCGGGTCATCTGAGGGACCTACTATGATAAAGTCATTATGCATTACGAGCTGACGGTTTATTACCGCGCCCTTTCGCACCACCTCGAGCTCCGCGCTAGGCGCATGGCACAGGACGACGTCAGCCTCGCCCCGCTCCGCCATGGCTAGCGCCTGCCCGGTCCCGACGGCGATGGTTTTTACCAAGTACCCGGTCTCTTTCTCAAAGATCGGTATCAACACATCAAGCAGGCCTGAATCCTGGGTGCTGGTGGTGGTGGCCAGGATCACATTCCGGTTTGTGGGAGTAGCTCCCGCCCCGCACAGGGAGAGAGCCACAATAGCAGCTGTGAGACACAGGGCCAGCAATGCCCACCCCGAACGGGGTGCCGCCGCTCGACGGGGCCCCGACGACACTCCCGGCAATGCCCGTCTCCCGCGTCGGTCAAGATGCCACCCGGACCGGCGTCGATTGCCCCCTACAATTGTGCTACCCTTCATCTTACCTGACACCTCCTGTAGATATTCAGGCCGCCATCCCAAACCACAAAAGATATAGCCGGCATCCCGTGTTGGTACAACAGATAGGATGCCGGCCTCTATAAACCGCTCCCTGGCCCGAGCCGCTGATATGCCCGGGGTCTTCTTTCCAACACGGGAGGCATGGGCATTTCCACCCATACCCTGTCGGCCAGGCACCATGGGCCGGTAGATCGTAGGTCACCCGGACCTTTAGGTTACCTGGCTCGAAGACATCATCTATTTTCGACGCCTGACGGCAAATTCCTCCCGCATTGTAGCAGGTAAAGCTGGTAGTAGAGCCCCCTCTTTGCCAGAAGTTCCCGGTGAGTCCCCACCTCACGTACCCGGCCCTTGTGAAGGACTATTATCTTATCAGCATCCCTTATAGTGGAAAGCCTGTGGGCCACAACCAGGGTGGTCCTCCCCGACCTGAGCCGCCTCAAGGCGTCCTGTATCAGCACCTCTGTCTCGGTGTCGATCGTGGATGTCGCCTCGTCCAGCACGAGTATGGCCGGGTCGCGCACAATCGCCCTGGCAAATGACAAGAGTTGCCGCTCGCCTGCTGAGAGCGTAGACCCACGCTCCGTGACGGGCTCGTTGTAACCCGCCTTCAGCCTCCGGATGAAACCGTCTGCATGAACATACCTGGCTGCAGCCTCGATCTCATCATCCGAGATCCAGCTGTCATTTAGCCTGATATTCCCCTTGACATCGCCCGAGAACAGGAAAACGTCCTGCATCACGACAGATATCTGGCTTCTCAGGACGTCCCTCGCGATATTGCGGATGTCAACGCCGTCAATCAGGATCTGCCCCTTCTGCGGCTCATAGAATCTCATCAAGAGGCTCATTATGGATGTCTTGCCCGCACCGGTGGCCCCTACAAAGGCCACGGTCTCCCCCGGATTTACGTGAAAGCTCACATCCCGCAGCACCATTTCATTGTCGTTGTAACCGAATGACACATTCTTAAACTCCACTTCCCCGGCAAACCGGGGTCGAAAGGCGCCCCTGCGGCCGAGGTCATGCTCCCGGTCATATTCCGTGTCCTTCGTGTCCAGCAGCATGAAGATCCTCTCGGCCGCGGCCATGGCGGACTGCATTATGTTGTATTTCTCCGCAAGGTCGTTGATCGGCTGGAAGAACTGCATCATGTAGTTGATGAATGCGTAGAGCACGCCGAACTGGATCCTGCCCCGGACTACCTGCCCACCGCCAAACCAGAGGAGAAGGCAGAGGGCAAGGGAAAAGACGAGATCAATCGCCGGTCGGAAGACCGAAAAGACCATCAACTCCTGCATGCTGGCCCGGTAGTAGTCCCTGTTGATCTCATTGAATTCCCCGAATTTCCGTTCCTCCTGGTTGAACGCCTGGATCACCTTCATGCCGGCGAGGTTCTCGGCAAGAGCCGCGTTGATCCGGGCGAGCCTTGTCCTGACCCGGCGGTAGGCATCACGGGCCTTTACCCTGAAGAAGTAGGTAAGGACAGCGATTACCGGCAACACGCTAAAAGATACCAGCGCCAGCCTGGTGTCAAGTTTCGCCATGGCTGCCATTGTGCCGGCGAGCAAGAGAATATCCTTGAAGAGATAGATCAGCACGCCGGTATACATTTCATTCAGGGCTTCCATGTCATTGGTAACACGGGTGACGAGCCGCCCCACCGGGTTTTTGTCAAAAAACGAGACCGAAAGGCGCTCTATATGGGAGAAGAGTCCCCGGCGCATGTTAAAGATAATCTTCTGGCCCGTAATGCCAAGGAGATAGGTCTGGATGTAGTTCAGGACAAACCCTGCGGCCGTGATTACCAGGAGGAGAAGGGCGAGACGGATGAGGGCATGGATATGGTATTGCTCGGCACTAGCCTCGCCATGGATAAGCCCCGCGGCTGTATGCGCAACTGTGGGCACTGCTGTGTGTGGCACGGCGTGCGCCGCGGCATTCGGCACAGCATGCGACACGTTGATGTGGCTGTCAATGGCGACTTTTAAGATATAGGGCCTTGACAGGTCCCCCGCCGTCGCAAGCAAAAGCAAGAGCATGCAGGCAACCAGCGCCGGCCGGAAAGGCCGGGCGTAGCTTAGTAGCCGGCGCATCAGTCGCCAGTCATATGCCTTGCCCAGGATTTCCTCGTCCTGTTGGTCAGGTTGCACCGATTCACCGCTCTCCCCGAGATCGCCTGCCGGACCTCCTAAGGGTTAGGGCCCGGGGCCTGCAGAGCCATAGTTTCAGTCAACTACCGCCAGTTCCTCTTCCAGGAGCTGGCGCTGGTACATATCGTGATATAGCCCTCCCATAGCCATGAGGGCCTCGTGGTTTCCGCGTTCGACTATGCGCCCTTCGTCCAGCACCACGATTTCATCGGCCTCCTTGACAGTCGATAGACGGTGAGAGATCATGATACTGGTGCGTCCCCTCATTATTTGCCTGAGACCCCGCAGGATCCGGTCCTCCGTAGAGGTGTCGACCGCCGAAAGACAGTCATCCAGGATGAGAATGGCCGGATCCTTGACAATGGCGCGGGCGATGCAAGCCCTCTGGCGCTGCCCGCCCGAAAGGGTAACCCCTCTCTCGCCTATGACTGTGTCCAGCCCGTCGGGCAGCCCCTCCAGATCCCCGGCAAGCTGGGCTGTCTCCACTGCCTCCATGACGGCACGCCCCGAAAGGTCCTCCCGGGCGAATTCAATATTCTTCCTGATGGAGGTGGAAAAAAGGAAGTTGTCCTGAGGTACATAGCCGATTGCCCGTCTCAAGACCTTGAGGGGTATCCTGGTTATGTCGTGACCATCCACGAATAGCTGGCCCGGGCCCGGGTCATATAACCGGACTATCAGATTCGCAAGCGTCGTCTTACCGCTGCCACTGCGCCCGACTATGGCAAGCGTCTTTCCCTTTTCGACCACGAGGTTGATATCCTCGAGCGCCGGTTTTTCCCGTCCCGGGTAAGTAAATGTAAGGTGCCTGAATTCAATATGGCCGTCAATAGAGCTCACAGGAGCCGGATTCTCATGGTCGACTATCTCCGGTTTCACCCTCAGGATCGCATTGATGCGGTCCAGGGATGCCGCGCCACGTTGCAGTATGTTGACTACCCACCCGATTGCCATGACAGGCCAGGTCAGAAGGCCGAGGTAACCGGTAAAAGCGACGAAGTCACCCAGAGAGATATCGCCACGGATGGCGAGGCTGCCCCCATATCCCAGCACGATCACGAAGCTGAGTCCGGACAACATCTGGATAAGAGGCCCGAACGCTCCCCATAGCCTCACCAGGCGAACGTTGGCGGCAAGATTGGACTGATTTGCCTCCTGGAATCGCTCGATCTCAGCCTTCTCCTGCAGGAACGACTTCACAACCCTTATCCCCGACAGGTTTTCCTGTACCCTGTCCGTAAGCTTGGCAAAAGCATCCTGGACGCCCTTAAACCTCGTGTGAATGGCGCGCCCCAGGAAAGCCGTCGTCATTGCCAGGGCGGGGAGAGGAAGGAGCGCGAGGACCGTCAGCCTGGCATCGACTGTCTTCAACATGATCACAACTGTGCTGGCGGCAAGAAAGGTCGAGTCGACGCTCAGCACGACCCCTTGCGCGGCGGCCATGCGGACGGCGTGGATGTCGTTCGTGGCATGGGCCATGAGATCCCCTATCTTGTGCTGATCATAGTAGCTCGCCGGGAGTCTCTCGAAATGGCGGAATAGCTCGCCTCTCAGGTCAAATTCGAGCCGCCTTGCCGCCCCCATGATGAGCTGGCGCCAGAAAAAGCGGCCAATTGCTATAGCCAGGGCCATTCCCAGGATAATGGCTATATACCGCAATATTCCAGACCTGGTGAGGATCCCTGCCTTGTAGTCGTCCGCCATCCGGCCCAGGATCCTGGGTTGGATCAGCTGGAGCGTGTCTACCAGTAACAGGCTGGCAATGCCGCCGATGTAGGTCCGCCGGTTTCGACGAATGAACTTGAAGATAAGCCCGAAATCCCCGTATAGCTTACCTTGCCGGAACCGGACGCTCTCTCCCATGCACATTCTCCCCAGAATAGTTTAAGCGGGATGACGGCACAGGCGCCAGCTCGGGTGGCGACACGAAGGGCCCGCCGCGTGCCTCGGGGGTTGTGCCGATCCCGGGCTCGGGGGCCCGTGCCTGTCCCGGACCAGCAAAAGGGTGCAGGGCTACCTGCACCCCGGGATACACTAAAAGATGAGCCTGAAAGGAGCCTATTTGAAAAGCGACTTAGCCATCTCCCACAGTTCGACCGGCACTGTCTTGGTCTTGCCGACAGCGACCTCCAGTGCGACAGGCTTGATATCCTCACCCACTACCGCAGGCATCATGCCGAACTTGCCGGCCTTTACCATATCTACGGCCGCAAGGCCCAGACGGGTTGGCAGGTACCGGTCGCGGAGCACAGGGGTGCCGCCCCGCTGGATGTGGCCGATGGCCGCAGACCTGGTGGATATGCCTGTGCGCTCCTTGATTATATCAGCGACTGCAGCGCCGACGCCCCGAAGTCCTAGCCTGGTATGCCCGAAGGCGTCGACTTCGGCTGCCTGGTCCTCCTCTCTCGTCCCCGCTACACGCACGGCCTCCGAGACAACCACGGTCCCAAAGAGCCTGCCCTTTGAACGGAGGTTGACGAGGTGGCGACACATCTCATCGAGGTCGGTCTCAAACTCCGGGAGCATGATCCAGTCGGCGCCGCCGGCCATGCCGGTCATGAGGGCAACCCACCCGGCCTCCCGGCCCATGACCTCGAGCACCATTATGCGGCGATGGGACCGTGCGGTATCCTTAAGACGCTCAAGGGCATCTATTGCGACTGAAACGGCCGTATCAAAGCCTATGCAGTAGTCTGTCCCGGAGACATCATTGTCCATGGTCTTAGGGACACCTACGCATGGCACACCCTCCTTGCTGAGCTTGTTGGCCACGCCCAGCGTGTCATCTCCCCCGATGGCGACAAGCGCATCAAGCCCCAGCTTGCTTACGTTTTCTATGGCCTTCTTCTTGTCTTCCTCATTCTTGTATGGATTAGTCCTGGAGGTGCCCAAAACAGTGCCTCCGACCGAGATTATCTCGCGGACATCATCTACGTCGATGGGCCTAGCATCGCCCTTGACCAGTCCGGCCCAACCTTCCTGGATGCCCAAAACCTCGTATCCGTAGTCGCGAGCACGTATCACTACCGCCCTTATGGCCGGATTCAGGCCCGGGCAGTCTCCGCCTCCGGTGAGAACTCCTATCCTCTTGATCGTTGCCATCTCCGTTTTCACTCCCTTGCGAGCTCTTTCTCTGTAAGTTTCTCAGCCTTGCCGGTATATGCGGCCCCACGCCCGAGGGTGTCCCCGGCTTTGCCGGAACAGCCGAATAGCCGCATCTTGGCCTTGACTACCTCCTTGGTGAGGTCACGGCCACGGCCGAGGGGCTTCCTCGGGTCGACTTCATTGGGGTTTTTCTCGAGTACCTCGCGGATACCCCTCGTAAAGGCCTTATTCAGCTCAGTCGCGATGTTGATCTTGCAGATGCCAGCCGGGATGCCCGCCCTGTAGCCCTCATCGGTTACGCCGGAGGCACCGTGGAGGACAAGCGGTATGCCGGTCAGCTCCTTGATCTTCTTGATACGGTCTATATCAAGCTTTGCCTCCTGCACCTTCATCCTGTGGATGCTGCCGACGGAGACGGCAAGCGAGTCCACGCCGGTGAGCTCGACAAACCTCTTGGCTTCCTCAGGGTCTGTCATAAGGGCCTTGAGCTCCTCGAAGCTTACATCACCTGCCTGGGGCACCTTGCCGAGCTCGGCTTCCACAGGTATGCCGCATGCATGGGCCATCTCCACGATTTTACTGGTTATGCGCACGTTCTCTTCAAAGGGAAGGGCTGACCCGTCAAACATGAGGGAAGTGAACCCTGCCCTGAGGCACCGGACATTCTGCTCATAGTCCGTCCCGTGATCCAGGTGCAATACCACAGGGACGGTAGCTGCCTCCGCGGCATTACGGACCATGGCTACAATCTGCTCGAGCCCGGCATACTTTATCGCGCCTTGGCTCGCCTGCAGGATCACAGGAGCATTCTCCTCCTCGGCCGCCTCAATGATCGCCTGTACATACTCGAGGTTGTTGGCATTGAATGCCCCAACCGCGTAGCCTCCGGCCTGGGCGGCTTTAAGTACCTCCTTGCTTGTTACTAGCGGCATTTGTTAAAACCCCCTTGTGCTAAAATACTACCGCGATGGAATCCCGGAAGAGCACCGCCGCGGCTTATATTGGGCTATTTGCTTATGAATAGCATTTGCCTCTTCCCGCCATCTATTCTGCAAGGATTTCGATATTCCTGCCGAATGAGAGAGTTGTTTCAGCATAAAGTGTATAGGACATTGATCGAAAAACTGATTGAGAGGGTGCTGCGGGTGAAAGGGTCGGCGGTAGTCATAGGTCTCCTGTCCGGGCTAATCGGCACCGGCCTCGGCGGGCTCATAACCGCGGTACATCCCCGGCCGGGCAAAAGGCTCCTGGCTGCCCTGCTGGGCTTTGCGGGCGGCATCATGATGGCCATGGTGGCATTTGACCTGTTGCCTGCCGCAATAAGGACAAGCGGCGGACCCATGTCCCTATTGGCCTTTGGCCTGGGTAACCTCTTCCTCTCCCGGTTCCGGCGCTTAAGACGCAGAGGCCGGGCCCGGCGCCCGGGGCGCAGCTCCCATGTCTGGTGGCCAAAACGCAAGAGATACTTATTGCCATATGACTACGCGGAGACCGGCCTCATGGTAGCGCTTGGCATCGCCCTGCACGACACAGCCGAAGGCCTCGCAATCGGGGCCGGCTATATGGTCGAGGCTGATCTCGGGCTCAGGGTAGCAATTATCATGACCCTGCACAATATCCCGGAGGGCATAGCTATCGCGGGTCCTCTCAGGATTGCCCGGGTAAAGGCATGGAAAGCTATAGCCCTCCCGGTTCTCGCCAGCCTGCCGACCGGGATCGGGGCACTCATAGGAGTCGCTGCAGGAACAGTGTCCAGTGGAGTGCTCGGATTCAACCTTGCGCTGGCAGGGGGGGCGATGACCACCGTAGCGGCCCTGGACCTGTTGCCTGATGCGCTGGCCCTGGCAGAAGGTCCGGCACTTGCCGGGACACTCGCAGGCATACTCGCCGGGCTGGTCCTTACCCAGGTAGGGATGCCCCACTGACCCCCTTGCCTTATTGATCCCCGGTGCCAAGGCACCCCGCATGTGCCATCATTCGATGCTGTCCCTCATTCGATCTTGTGTATTTTGATGAGGTTTGTGGTACCGGGGACACCAGTTCTCACGCCCGCCGTGATGGCTACTACGTCCCCCCGGGAGATAATTCCCGTAGAAAGCCCTGCCTCAACGGCGATATCAAGCATGTCGTCAATATTCCTTGCTGAACGGGCAGTGACCGGGTGCACCCCCCACACCAGGGCTAACTTACGCGCCACGTCAGCATTGGGCGTCACGGCAACAATGGGCACTCTGGGGCGATACTTTGACGCCATGCGGGCAGTTGCGCCGGACTGGGTCGAAGTCAGGATCGCCTTTATATCCAGGTCATGCGAGGCCTGGCACGCCGCATGGCTTATGGCATCAGCCACCGTTCTGGTCGCTATCGCCCGCCTTTCATAGAGCATTTCCTCATACCGCAGGGCATCTTCGGTGGCCTCCGCAATCCTCGCCATCATTTTCACGGCCTGGACAGGGTAGCTACCTACAGCGGTCTCGCCAGACAGCATTATCGCGTCTGTGCCGTCGAGTATCGCGTTAGCCACATCGGTAACCTCGGCCCTCGTCGGGCGAGGGTTATGTATCATCGACTCGAGCATCTCGGTGGCGATTATGACCGGTTTGCCGGCCCGGTTGCACTTCCCGACTATCGTCTTTTGTACCAGGGGCACCCGCTCCGGCGGGGTTTCCACCCCGAGGTCACCCCGCGCCACCATCACGCCGTCGGCGATCCTTACAATCTCCTCCAGATTATTCACGCCCTCACTGGACTCGATCTTGGCGATTACGTCCGCGTGGCCGCCTTCGCTCTGGATAAGGTCTTTTACAGCAGCAACATCCTGTGCCTTTCGAATAAAAGAGGCCGCAACGAAATCCGCCCCGTTCTCGAGGCCGAGTCTCACGTTGGCGATATCCTTCTCAGTCAGGGCGGGGAGGTCTATCGGGACCCCGGGCAATGTGACCCCCTTGCGGGACCCGAGCCTCCCGCCGGAAGTGACACGGCAGGTGACATCCTCACCCCTGACCTCCTCCACCTTGAGCTCGATCAGGCCGTCACTCAGGAGGATCACCGACCCGGGTTTCACAGACTCCGGGAGTCTCTCATAGCCGACGCTGATAATATGCTCATTGCCTTCCAGGGGCCTGGTCGTAAGGATCACTATAGACCCCGTCTCAATGTCCACGGCCCCCCCTGCGACCGGGCCCGTCCTTATCTTGGGCCCGGCAACGTCGATCATGATCCCGACATGACGCCCGAGTCTCTCGGCAGCTTCCCTCACGCGGGCCATCCGCTCCCCGTGTTCTTCCGGGGTACCATGAGACATGTTTATACGTGCCACATCCATCCCCGCCTCTATAAGCGCGCTCAAAACTTCCGGCGGGTCAGTGGAAGGGCCGAGCGTAGCCACGATCTTGGTCCGCCTCACCTGAATTCACCCCTCATTTCAAAAGGCCTACCGAAGGCCTACCGATGCGCGGGATTAAGTGAATGAGGTATCTATCGTCACGTGAGCATCTCCGAGAGGCGGTAGTCATCCAGGTTTATCGTCTTCTTCTGGCTCACTGCATAGCTTATATCGTAGTCCATTATCTCTCCCCGCGTTATGCCAACCACCCTGGCTGCTCTACCGGCCATCAGGAGCTCTACAGCGCGCAATCCAAACCTGGATGCGAGTATCCGGTCCTGGGCGGTGGGGGTACCGCCTCGTTGGATGTATCCCAGGACAGTAACCCGCGTCTCTAAACCGGTCTTTTCCTGCAGGGTCCTGCCGACCTCGAAGCCTGCGCTGTGTCCAAAGCCTTGACCCGGGTCGCGATACCCCCCTACTCCCTCCGCCACGACGATGATATTGTGAGTCTTCCCGCGGCGGTACCCGCTCAAGATCTTGTCACAGATATCATCGAGATCAAACTCGACCTCGGGAATGAGAATGTGCTCGGCGCCGCCGGCAAGCCCGGCAGCAAGGGCCAGAAAACCTGTGGTCCGCCCCATGACTTCGATGACGTTGACCCTCCCGTGAGAGCTCGCCGTATCCCGGATTTTCGTTATAGCGTCGACGGCTGTATTTGTAGCCGTATCAAAACCAATTGCCAGGTCCGTGCAGGCCACGTCGTTGTCGATACTGGCCGGAATACCGATGGTGGGCACGCCAAGGTCCGAAAGGCACTTGGCCCCGCGGAATGAGCCATCTCCGCCGATAACGACAAGGCCCTCGATGCCGAACTTCTCTAATTGAAAAAGGGCCTCTCTCTGGCCCTCCTCGGTCTTGAACCTCTCAGAACGTGCCGAGCGGAGGATAGTTCCGGCCCTTTGTACAATATCCCCCACCGACCGGGTATCCATCTCCTGGATCTCGCCATTCATGAGCCCGAGATAACCCCGGGAGACGCCGAAGACGCTGAGCCCGTGATGAAGCGCGGTTCTTACTACAGAGCGTATGGCCGCATTCATTCCGGGGGCGTCTCCCCCGCTTGTCAGGACAGCAATCCTCTTCACACCTTCTTCCCTCCCACAAACCAAAGCCGCATAGCGGCAGTCAAGACTATTCCCCGTGCGAAGCTGCCTCCTGCCTTGGCAGAGAAGGGCTCTCCCTGACCTGGTAGAGCCCGATACTTCTATACTTAGAATACCTCTTGTCCACCAGTTTCCTGGGCGCAATGCTGCAAAGCTCGGATAGATGCCTCATGAGGGCTTCCTTGATCGCGCCTGCCATCGCGTCGTAGTCCTTGTGAGCAGCGCCGCGGGGTTCGGGCAATACCTCATCTGCTACTCCGAGTGCCAAGAGATCGCCCGCGGTAAGCCGCAGCACATCTGCGGCTTCCTTGGCCCGGCTGGCGTCTTTCCAAAGGATAGCGGCACATCCCTCGGGAGAGATGACAGAAAAGTAAGCATTCTGTAACATGATAAGCCGGTCTGCAACGCCAATCGCGAGTGCCCCGCCGCTCCCGCCTTCGCCGGTCACCACGGCCACTACCGGTACCTGGAGGCACATCATCTCTGCGAGATTCTGAGCTATGATGACCCCCTGGCCTCGCTCCTCGGCCTCGATGCCGGGGTAGGCTCCGACAACATCTATGAAGCATATGACAGGGCGGCCGAATTTCTCGGCCTGTTTCATGAGCCGGCAAGCCTTGCGGTAGCCTTCAGGATGCGGGCTGCCGAAATTCCTGGCGAGGTTTTCCTTGGTATCCCTCCCTTTTTGTGTCCCGATGACGGTGACCGGGCGTCCCGCAAGCCTGGCTATGCCACCGACTATGGCGGCGTCCTCGCGAAAACACCTGTCGCCGTGAAGCTCAATGAAATCATCGAATATGCGCTGGATATAGTCCAGCGTGGTGGGCCGGTGAGGGTGCCTCGCCAGCATTATCCTCTGCCAGGGCGTGAGGTTGTCATATATCTCGCGTCGCAGGGCGTCGGCCTTTTCTTCAAGGGTCTTGATCTCCCGGGAGAGATCGATGTCCTGTTCGCGGCTGAAGGTCTTGAGTTCCTCAATACGCGCCTCGAGCTCGGCAAGGGGCTTTTCAAAGTCGAGCACTCCCCCTATCACTTTGCCTCCACCACCCTCTTGTCGTGAAGGGATAGCAAGGTTACCAGGGTAGGCTTGAGCGCGCTTCTCTCCACGATTTTATCTATCATACCGTGCCTTTCCACGAATTCCGAAGTTTGGAAACCGGGCGGCAACTTCTGGCGGATGGTCTCCTCGATCACCCTGGGCCCGGCAAAACCTATCTGCGCCTCGGGCTCTGCGATGATTATGTCTCCCAGCGAGGCAAAGCTCGCAAACACCCCGGCCGTCGTCGGGTTAGTCAGGACCGAGATGTAAAGAAGCCCGGCGTGGCTGTGCCTCATGACCGCACCGCTGGTTTTTGCCATCTGCATGAGAGATAGGATACCTTCCTGCATCCTGGCCCCGCCCGAGGTACAAAACATGATGACCGGCAGCCTCTTGAGCGTAGCCCTTTCAAATGTGCGGGCGACCTTCTCGCCGACTACCGACCCCATACTCGCGCCGATGAACCCAAAGTCCATTGCACCAATTGCCGCCCGGTATCCCCCCACCAGCGCCTCGCCGGTGACAATGGCCTCCGAGAGCCCCGTTGCCTTGACGGACTTTTCTACCTTCTCCCGGTACCCCGGGAAACCAAGGGGGTCTGCCGGGATAAGGTCACTGTCGTATTCTACGAAGGACCCTTCATCAGCTATCATCGCAATCCTTTCCATCGCCGACATCTTGAAGTGATAGCCGCACTTGGGGCACACCTTCAAGGTGGCGGCGAGTTCTTTCCCATAGGTCATCTGGCCGCATTTCTCGCACTTAAGCCAGAGCCCGTCCGGTATCTCGTGCTTTATGCTAGCCGGCTTGACGGTAACGTACTTTTGTTTGCCTCGGAAGAGGTCCTTTAACGCAGGAGGAGTCATACTTACAGCCTCCCTCACCCCTGGCTACCCTACTTCAGAATGCGCCACGCATTTTCATACCTCACCGGTGCCGGCCGCGGCCGACATGGGCGGCTACTTACCAAAGGCTTCATTCAAGGCCTCCTGGGCATCCTCCGCCTCAGATTCCGGCACCAATATCTCCACGTTTGCTGAGGCACCGAGATGAGGAATGCCGACCGGCCGCAAGCTCACAAGGTAGCCCTGTTTCTCAAGGTACTCCTTCATCATGTCCGCGACAGAGCGATTAGGCGCAATGTATACAACAGTCCACATCGGCAAGTATGCCCTCCCTTTTAATTGCTGCTTTTGTTAGCCTGCCGCTATAACCTTGATGCCCGGTAGATCACGCATGGCATTTCGAGCCCTGCCCGCATCCTCTACCCAGAGATCGGGGGGCGTAGATATGACGGCTTTGCCCTCACCTGTCCTGACAATGATGAATACGGGCTTGGGGCCCCGGAGCCCATCCAATACCCCCTTGACCTCGGAAAGTAGGTTCTGATTGAGCTTTTTCGAATCAAGCATAATATGCACGCTTTCTCTGGTCAAGGGTATGACCTCATTTGCAATTACCTTAACCCCTTCGTCTTCCTTGCTGTCGACCCTTCCCTGCACTATGACAATGACATCTTCTCCCAGGAAGCTGGAATACCGCTCATAGGTCTTGGGGAAGATGACCACCTCCACCGAACCACGGAGATCCTCAAGCGTTACAAAGGCCATCTGCTGGCCGTTCCGGGTCACTATTTTCTTAATTGCTGTGATTATGCCGCCGATGACAACCTCGGTGCCGTCCGCAAGCCCGGGCAAGACCGCACATGTCGCCGTGGTCTTCGCCCTGAGCTCATCGGCGACGTGGTTAAGGGGATGACCGGAAATATACAGGCCGAGCAATTCCTTCTCCATCGCAAGGCGTTCCCGTTCCGAAAATTCCTCTAGGTCCGGGAGCGGTATGTCATAGGACGCGAATCCCGACCTTTCCTCAAACAGGTCAAAGAACGATACCTGGCCATCCGCCTTCCTCCTCCTGCCGGCCGCCGCGGCCTCATATGCGGAGTCCAGAATCGCCAAGAGCTGGGACCGGCGCGCACCGGTATAGTCAAAAGCACCACACCTTATGAGGCTTTCCGTTACCTTCTTGGTCACGACAGAAGTGTCAACCTTCTCGCAGAAATCTATCAGGTTTTTGAATCCCTTCGCCTTTTTCCGCGCCTCGATTATGGCCTCCACAGCAGAGCGGCCCACGTTCTTTACGGCCGCGAGACCAAACCGTATGCCACCGGGCACCACGGTAAACCCGGTAAGGCTCTCGTTGACATCTGGCGGGAGCACCTTGATGCCCTTGCGCCTAGATTCATCTATATAATAGGCTACCTTGTCAGTATTCCCGGATACGCTGGTGAGCAGTGCGGCTATAAACTCCACCGGGTAATGGGCCTTAAGATACGCCGTCTGGTAGGATATCAGAGCGTAAGCTGCGCTGTGCGACTTATTAAAGCCATATCCTGAGAAGTATTCCATCAGGTCAAATATCTCACTTGCGACTTCCTCGGATACCCCGCCCTTGACAGCCCCGTCTATGAAACGACTGCGCAACCCGGCCAGCACTTCAGGTTTTTTCTTGCCCATCGCCCGTCGCATCAGGTCGGCCTCACCCATAGAGAACCCAGCGAGGGCACTTGCGACCATCATGACCTGTTCTTGATACAGCATGATGCCGTAGGTCTCCTTGAGGATCGGCTCAACCTTGGGGTGCGGGTATTTTATCTCCGCGAGGCCATGCTTTTGCTTTACAAAATCCTCAATACGGTTCATGGGTCCCGGCCTACCGAGGGCCAGGATTGCGATAAGGTCCTCAAAACACTGTGGCTTTACCTCACGGAGCAGGCCCTTGAAGAGGTTGCTTTCCAGCTGGAAAACTCCCATAGAATCCCCGCTAGACAGCATCTGGTAGACCTCGGGGTCATCCAGGGGGAGCTTGGAGAGATCCACCTTGTCGCCCCTGGTGGCCTCAATGATCTCCACTGCCTTGCCGATCATCGTGAGGGTCCGCAGGCCCAGGAAATCCATCTTGAGAACGCCAAGGCTCTCCAAGGACTCCATCGGGTACTGGGTGGTTATGGCTCCCTCAGAGGTCCTGTATAGCGGCACATATTCTGCCAGGGGCATGTCCGATATGACTACGCCGGCAGCATGAACAGACGCGTGCCTGGGCATCCCCTCGACCATCCTCGCCATATCCAGCAAGGTCTTGACCCGGTCGCTGGTTTCATAGAGTTTCCTCAAGTCAGGGGCGGTTTCGAGGGCTTTGTCGATGGTCGTATTCAGCTCTGCGGGGACCAGTTTCGCTATGCGGTCAACCTCGGCATATGGAAAGTTCAATGCCCTGCCTACGTCGCGTATAGCCGCCCGTGCGGCCATTGTGCCGAATGTAATTATCTGTGCGACCCTATCCTCCCCGTACTTGCGCGTAACATAATCAATGACCTCCTGGCGCCTCTCGTAACAGAAGTCCACGTCTATATCCGGCATACTGACTCTTTCGGGGTTCAAAAAGCGCTCAAAGATAAGCCCATACTTAAGAGGATCAAGGTCCGTAATGCCAAGGGAATAGGCCACAAGGCTTCCCGGCGCAGAGCCGCGGCCGGGACCGACGTATATCCCTGATTCCCTGGCAAAATGCGTAAAATCCCAGACTATGAGAAAATACCCGCAATACCCCATGCGCTGGATAACGTCCAGCTCATAGTTCAGCCTGGATTCAATCTCCTGAGTGACCTCGGGGTAGCGCTTTCTTACCCCCTGGAAGCAGAGCTCGCGCAGGTAGGTCTCCTCGGTATATCCCGGGGGGACGGGGTACCTGGGCACGCGCGACCGACCAAACGTAAACTCATAATTACACCGCTCGGCAATATCCACCGTATTCCTGAGGGCAATATCAAGCTCGCCGGAGAAGAGCCTCCCCATCTCCTGCGGCGACTTAAAGTAAAACTCCTGGGTTGGAAAGCGGAGTCTTTCCTTGTCTTCGACCGACTTCCCCGTCTGGATACAGAGAAGGACATCGTGAAAGGATGAATCCTCGCGAGCTATATAGTGGACATCGTTGGTGGCGACAAGGGGTATCTCAAGCTCCCTCGACATATTCACCAGGGCCCTGTTAACCTCATCCTGCGCCTTCATGCCATTGTCCTGGATCTCCAGGAAGAAGCGGTCCCCTCCGAAGAGCTCTTTATAAAATAGCGCTCTCTTCTTGGCCTCATCGAGGTTGCCGTCCAGGATGAGCTGCGGGATCTCCCCGGCAATACATGCAGAAGTTGCAATTAGGCCTTCGTTATACTTCTCGAGAAGCTCGCGGTCGATGCGAGGTTTATAGTAAAACCCCTCGGTAAACGCAATAGAAGAAAGGCGCACCAGGTTACGATAACCGGCCTCATCCGCTGCAAGCAACACCATGTGATAGGGATCCTCATCCACCCGCGGCGTACGGTCGTGCCTTGTCCTTTTCGCCACGTAGACTTCGCAGCCGATTATGGGCTTTACGCCATACTTTTTTGCCGTCTTAAAGAATTCGACCGCGCCGAAGAGCACCCCATGGTCGGTCATTGCAACGGAATCATAGCCCGCTGCTAGTGCCATCTCCATTAGCTTGTCCAATTTACACGCACCATCTAGCTAAAGGAGGGAGTACTCAGTGTGCAGGTGAAGATGCACAAAGTCTCCCATCCATGACCACCCCCCAAGGTCCTTACGAGGTGAGCTCCGCCAGGACCGAGCGGGAGACGAGGTCAACCCGCTCCCGCCTCTGACACACCCTGATGCCGGAGGATACAACCGCATCAGGGATAGTGATATCGTCTACTTCGTCTACTGTAACCTCTATTATAGCCCAAGATGGATCGGTTTTGCAGGCCAGCCTGAGCACGTGGGGGTGCCCGCGGATGAAACACGCAATATTGCCCTCGTCTGCTATAAGAATAGCCACCCTCTGACCGTTTGCCACCTTTTCAAATAGCGGGGCCTCACGCTCCATGGCAAACCTGACTGTAGTATGGTCCTTTGCCACTATGAGGTTTATAAGGGCCGCAGAAAGACCGGATGGGCTGTCAACCACGACCAGCGCGCACGCACGCCCCTTGCGGCCCAATACCCGCGTGACATTCTGTGGAAGGCCGGGATTCATGGTGATCATCTCCATCCATAGAAAATCTATTTGTGAGACACACCTTTTATACCCGGCCCTCTACCTGGATATCACCCTACGGGACCTACATGCCAGGCTATTCCTTTTCGTCCGGTTCCTGAGGCTCCTGCTCCTCAGACCATGGCAATTTGGCAGGTTCTCCAAGCACTTCTGCTGCTTCCTCCTCATTCACTTCGGCCATTATCATGTCCAGGAAGTCCTTGTCATCCACGTCTATGGGTTTGGTAGCAGACTTTCTGAGAGACCTGCGCCGGAGAACTCTGGGTTTAGACGTTTTCTGATTCGGCAACTATATCACCTTCCGGGTCACCACACCGTAACGTGACCGTTATCTATGATTACCCGGCCATCGACCTCTAGAGTCGGCGAGAGTATCACCCCGTCCAGGTGGCTCGGCACCCTGACCCTGCCCCCAAAGCCGCTGTTGTCACCAAGTGCCACATGCACCGTGCCCATGACCTTTTCATCCTCTAGAACGCGGCCTGAGATGATTGCCAGATGGTTTGTGCCGATGCCCAGTTCGGCGACATTGCGCGCCTCACGCCCGAGCCCGGCTATAGTCTCCTCGAGCCTCCGGGCCCCTTCTCCCCCTTCGACCCGCATGGCATATCCATCCTCGATATGTAGTATGATGGGGTCTTCCACGACCCCGGCCCCCGCCATGGAACCATCGACGACCAGTATCCCGTTCGCACTGCCTTCAAGGGGCGCAATGTAGGCCTCGCCAGCCGGCAGGTTGCCGAAGTCTCCCGGGGTCATGTACTGGCCGGTGTCAGGATACCCTTCGCGCCCTTCGATGGAGAGCTCAAGGCGAGTCCCGCGGGCGCTCGTAAGGCGAGCCACCTTCCCCTCGCTGAGAATCTGGGCAAGTCTTATACTGCGTTCAGCTATCTCATCGTAATCTGCAACGAGGGTCCTCACTGCACATTCTTCAGTGATTCCGGGCAGGCTTGCGATCCTGGCGCCTGCCTGGCATGCCTCTCTCCGGGCCGCAGTATGGGAAAGCGACTTGGAGGTCGGAATGATGACTACATTCGCATGTTTCATCGCCCAGGCTACAGCCTGCGGGGGTTCCTCACCGTTGCGCCTGCGCGGTATCATTTCTATCAGCATCGCTTCAGCCCCGGCCTGAAAGGCTTCTTCCCAAAAAGCAGCTCCCACGGAGAAAAGCTCCCTATCTGTAACAACGAGGCATGACTCTCCCGCCCTAAGCCCCATGCATTGTATTAGCGCTGTCCTCGCAGCTTGCCTGAGGTCCCGCGGGTCAACCTGTGTCATCAGTATCCCCTCCTCTTAGCTACGTTATTTCTTTTCATTGACTGGTTTTCCTGCCGTGCGTCCTCTCTTCAGGAAATGATTGAGACGGGCCCGCCTATTACTATACTCTCATCGGGGCATAGTTATCCCGTACACATAAACCGAGAAAAAACCTGAATACTAATGACTGATATCCTGGAAACACGATAGAAAAAGGAGGCGATAGCATGGTAAAGCGGGTTATAGGAGACCTGTTCATCGATGGCAGGGTCGCGGTAGACCCATTCCCGCTATCGAGTGGGAAGAAAGCGACGATAATGTACAAGGGGCTCCTGGCCAAGTCTGGAGCAGATGCGGTCTACCTTCACTCCGGCTATGGCTATGATACCTGGTCCAATGTCAAGACGATCCCTATGACAAGGCAAGACCAGGATACATGGGTCGCAGAGGTCCCGATTGAAGGGGAGACCAAGTTCAACTTCTGCTTCAAGGACGGGGCCGATCACTGGGATAATAACAACGGGCTCAACTGGGGTTGTGCGATTGTCTAAGTGCAGTGCAGGGTTAGAGATAACCGAGGGGAGGCCACAAGGCCTCCCTCTATACCACCCGGGACTGGCAGACGTGGAAAAAAGGCTCATGGAAATGGCCGGGTCTCTATACGGGCTCCCGGCGGAATTGGCCTCCTTCATCATAGCTTCCGGGGGTAAACGCATAAGGCCGATCCTGGCGCTTCATTCTTCAGACTTTGCAGAATGCGACCATGAGCTGGCCGTAGACGTTGCCACATCAGTCGAGCTGGTCCACATGGCGTCGATAGTGCATGACGACGTGATAGACCAGGCCATGAGCAGGAGAGGACGCGAGACCATTAACGCGAGGTGGGGTAATCACCTCGCAGTGCTCACCGGGGACCTCCTGCTCTCAAAAGCACTCGAGATCCTCAGCAGGCGCAGGAAATATGGAGTCGTGCGCGTCCTCGCCAACACCGTGGCCAACATGTCGCAGGCAGAGATGATACAGGCATCCCGTGCCTTTGACGAACGGATGACCGAGGCGGAGTACACTGATTACGTCAGCAAAAAGACCGCTTATCTCATGGCGGCCTCCTGCTATTCGGGGGCGGCGACATCCCGTGCCGGCCGGAAGCGGATGGCATGCATGTGGGAATATGGACTGTACCTGGGCATCGCATTTCAGATAATAGATGATACCCTGGACATCGTCGGTGATGAGACCATGATAGGCAAGCCCACCGGTAAAGACCTCGCATGTGGTGTGATGACCCTTCCCATTATTCGAGGCCTGCAGCACCCGGTGGCCGGCCCCGCGCTCCGCGAGATAATGCGCTCGCGAAGGACTGGTGCCGAGACACTCAGCAAGGTGCATCACCTCTTGCTTGAAAGCGGGGCCATAGCCTACTCTTACGCACAAGCACGCAAATATGTGGAATTCGCAAAGGCGAAACTGCAATCCATGCCGGACTGCAGTGCCAGGGATTGCCTTCTGGCACTGGCGGAGCTGGTAATCACCCGCAATGCCTGACGGCCCTATGCTACGCTACCCATGTGACAGCCCTGGGTTAGACCACTCTCGCCGCCCTGAGAGCACTGCACGCAGCTCTTACCAGGCGCACGCGCAGCCCGGCGTCATGAAGGAGCTTGTCTGCGATGTCGTCAAGCCCCTGCAGTTTGACCTTGGGATCCGAGAAATACAGGGCCAGCAGGCCCCTCACCACCGTCATGTGGAAATGCCTCGACGGGAGTTCGCTTGCCCGGTTCATGGATTCACGAAAAAAAAGCATAAGGCGTTCACGGCAGGTGTCGCGGCTCTTGTAGAAGCTGACAAAGTTGAGGTCTCCTCCCCTCCTGTCCTCCTCCTGGTCTATGAGATAGTCGAGGAGGATATGAAGGCCCGCAATCCATGGGAAATAGGCCCTGGTAATCGCGCATACGTCATCGTAAGAAAGGAGCGGCGATATGGCGCTGGCCAAAAGCGCAAATATACCGAGGGTGGACCCACAGGCCGCTGCAAACTCCCACCACTGGATGGAGGGAAACCCACTTGCGTGTTCATTGTACCAGTCTACCAGGAGCCCCTCCCTCGAGGCGACCTCGACATGCTTTTTGACCTGCAGGTCACGGTAGAGGCTGGCTAATTTCAGGACTTCCTTCTTAATCAGAGGGTAGGAAGGGAAATGCACGAGCTGCTGGCGGCACTGAGTCACCAGAGCTCCAAGATAGCCCCCATCTGATTTATGGGGGTAGTCGCAGTAGTAGTCTGTATCTGGAGCACCGGATGAGGGATGCTCCGCGCCCGGCTTCGGCGGGGGTTCCAGGGCATCCAGCATAGACTGGTGGAGGGTCCAGAAAGCTCTCCCGTCGAGACAACCTGCCCTGTCGCAGAGATTGTCGAGGTAATCACTTATCGTCTGGAACGCCACAATAAACTTGATCAGGTGGTAGACCTGATCGGAAGCCGTAGCATAGTCAAGATCGCTACCCTTGTGCCGGGCCAGGTTGTATCTCTTCCCCGCCCTTAACCTTGACTCGCTGGCAATGCTGTCGCGCACGAGAAACCAGGGATAGGCGGCATAGACACTCCCGCCTTGCGCGTGAAACCGCTTGTAAAGTATACTGGATCTACCCAGTTCCTTAAGCACCGGGTCTGGGCAGGCATCAAGCCTCGAGGCCCACTCGCCCAGTTCGCGGTCGACCATCGGGAGAATGCGAAACAACATGTCCGCGATTATGCTCGTTTCCATCGCGATATCATTTGCGCGTATCCCCATGAAGGCATCATCCCCAGGGCTAGAATCTGCGAAGCCCGGGGGTGTTTATTCATCACCGGCGCAATGGAAGACGAGGTGACCAACTCAAATGAAGAAGGACCACACAACAACGGTTAAGGTTACAGTATCGCCCGGGATTACACGGGAGGTACCGCCGGGCACTACCATCCTGGAGCTCATCCGTGACCTTGGAATAAAGGCCAAGTACCCTATAGTCCTGGCAAAGGTCAACAACGAGCTCAGGGAGCTCACAGCCCCAATCACGAGCGATTGCACTGTAGAGTTCCTTGACATGAGCCACGAAGATGGGATGAGGGTCTACCGGCGCAGTGTCGTATTCATCCTGGTCAGGGCCGCGCGGGAAATCTTGCCTGGGTGCCGGGTGAGGATTGAGCACTCGCTGTCCAACGGGCTATATGGGGAAATATTCTGGCAGCGGCCGCTTACGGAGAAAGATGTTATGCAGATCGAAGCCAGGATGAGGGCCATCGTGGAAGAAGATGTGCCCTTCACAAAGGAAAGGCTGCCCAAGGAAAAGGCAATTCAGATATTCAAAGAAGACGGCCAGTATGACAAGGTACACCTGCTCAAGTATAGAAAGGCACCCACCGTAAATGTTTACAGCTGCGGGTGGCTCCGCGACTATTTTTATGGCTATATGGTGCCGTCTTCAGGATACCTTAAATATTTCAAACTACGATTCTACCTTCCTGGCTTTATCATCGAGTTTCCCAGGACCGAAGACCCAGTTACCATCCCAGACTATGTTGAGCAGGGAAAGCTCGCGGGCATATACTTTGAGGCAGAGAAGTGGGCGAATATACTTGGGGTGGCCGATGTCGCGTCGTTTAACGACATAGTAGAAGCTGGCGAGGCGGGGACTCTCATAAGGGTCTCAGAGGCCTTTCACGAGAGGAAGATCGCAAAGATCGCCGACGTAATAACCCAGGAAAGGGAGAGGCTCAGGGTGGTGCTGATAGCTGGCCCCTCTTCGTCGGGCAAGACTACCTTTGCCCAGAGGTTAATGGTGGAGCTTAGGGTAAACGGCCTTGAGCCGGTGACGATCTCCCTTGATGACTATTTTGTAGACCGCGAGACCACAGCCAGGGGGGAGGATGGCACCCTTGACTTCGAATCCCTGGAGGCCATCGATATAGAACTCTTTAACGAAGACCTGTCCAGACTCATCCAGGGCGAGGAGATCGATCTCCCTACCTTCAACTTCATAACCGGCAGGCGGGAGTACACCGGCCGTAAGCTTCGCGTGTCCCGGGACCAGCCCATCATAATCGAAGGGATACATGGCCTAAACGACAAGCTGACCCGCTCGATCCCTAAGGGGAGGAAGTTCAAGATCTATGTAAGCGCATTGACTCAACTCAACATAGATGACCATAACAGGATTCCCACTACCGACGTCCGCCTCATAAGGAGGATCGTGCGGGACAATCAATTCCGCGGCCATGACGCTGCGAGCACGATCAGGATGTGGCCTTCAGTGAGACGCGGGGAAGAACGCAACATATTCCCGTTCCAGGAAGAGGCCGACGTGATGTTCAACTCTGCACTGCCCTACGAGCTCGGCGTATTAAAGGGCTATGTGCAACCACTGCTTGAAGGGATCGGCAAGGACCAACCCGAATACTCCGAGGCAAAGCGACTCCTCAAGTTCCTCGAGTATTTTTCGGATATCGACAGCCGGGAGGTGCCCCAAAACTCGATCCTCCGTGAGTTCATCGGCGGTAGCTGCTTCTACAGGCATGTTGATAAGGCGTCCTAGGGTCTTCCGGGGGCCTTGCACGGCCCTTCTTTTTTCTTGTAGGGCCATGCCTCTATAAATTTCCTCCTGGCTGCAGGAGGAATGCAGGAAATAGCGAAGAAATATTGTCCGGCCGAACTCTCTCCGCATAGAGAGGGGCCCGAGTATACAAGACTAATGCCGACACGATGGAGACGTACTGGAGGGATCAACATGAAAGTGGAAGTAGACCAGGATCTCTGCATCAGCTGCGGGGCATGCATAGATACCTGCCCCGAGGTTTTCGACTGGAACGAGGACGAAAAGGCCTATGCCAAGGTAGACGAAGTGCCACCCGAGGTCGAGGATGATTGCAGGGAGGCGCTCGAGGGGTGCCCCACCGAGGCGATTAAAGAGGTCTAGCTGTGCTCCGGCCTATATGATATACTCTTGACGATGCGGGGGGCCCTGAAAGCCCCCTATTGAAAAGGAGCCGATAAGGGCATGTCGTTTGTCGTGGGCCTCTCTTACAACCTCAAACGGGATTGTCCGAGAGGAGAAGGGGATCCGGAGGATGTGGCCGCTGAATATGAAGAAAAGGCTACAGTAAGTCGCATTGCCAGGGCACTCAGACGGGATGGGCATAAAGTGGTCATGATCCCATATGGGCCGGGGCTTTTAAGTAGGGTGAGGCGCACTCACCTGGACATCGTTTTCAATATCGCTGAGGGCTGGTCCGGGCGCAACAGGGAGGCACATGTTCCTGCAATCTTGGAAACCTGTGGCATCCCGTATACTGGGTCCGACGCCCTCACCCTGTCGCTTGCCCTGGATAAAGCGTTGGCAAAGACTGTCGTTAAGGCGTCAGGAATTCCAACCCCCAGGTTCATGCTGGTTCACGACGAGGCCCAGGTTTCCAAGTCGAAACTCGCATTTCCCGTTTTTGTAAAGCCGGCATATGAAGGATCAAGCAAGGGAATTCGCGATACATGCAAGGTAGAGACTTATGATGACCTGAAAAAACAGGTGTCCTGGATCCTCAGCACATATCGTGAACCCGTCCTTGTAGAGGAATTCCTGCCCGGCAGGGAATTCACCGTCGGCATCCTAGGCAATAATGAGGACCTTACGGTTTTCCCAATAATGGAGGTCCGTCCAAAGAGTGAAGTCCCTGCCGAGGCCTTTGTCTATTCGTACGAGACCAAGAGTAAAAACCTGGATAGGTTCCTCTGCCCGGCACCAATACCTCAAGACCTTACACGCAGGATAAGGAATATCGCGGTGCGCGCCTTCAGGGCCCTTGGATGCCGCGATATGGCCCGCGTTGACATCAGACTCGACTCGCAGGGTAAGCCTCATTTCCTCGAGATCAACCCCTTGCCCGGGCTTTCGTCGGTAAGCCTGTTTCCCATAGCCGCCCTGGCTGCCGGAATAGGCTTTGACGACCTCATCAACCGGATACTCGCACTGGCAGCCAAGAGGTATGGGCTATCCCCGGAGGCATGCGCGGCCCGAAACGTAGGTACAGCCGCCGGGAGCAGAGCCGTCACCGCCCGGGGCAAATGAGCCAGGCCGGACGAGGTGGTTTAAGTTCATGGGCATCAAAAGGCTTACGCGTGGAGCCATAATAGCAGCACTCTATGTCGGCCTGGTATATCTCCTCCTGCCCATCAGCTTTGGGCCGGTGCAGCTGAGGGTAGCAGAAGCCCTCACGGTGCTGCCCATTCTTTATGTAGAGGCAATTCCGGCGCTCTTTGTCGGCTGCCTTCTCGCAAATATCCTGGGGGGGCTTGGGCCCTGGGACATCTTTGGCGGGAGCCTGGTGACCCTGGTCGCCGCAATAGTAACCTACAGGTTTCGCAACAGCATTATCGCCTACCTATCCCCTGTGGTGCTAAACGGGCTCCTGGTAAGCCTTTACCTCACCTGGATCACGGAAAAACTCCCATATTGGGCTACAGCTTTGAGCATCAGCGCAAGCGAAGCCGTGGTGGTATTTGGCCTTGGGATGCCGCTCATACACTATCTCCGGCGAAGATTCCCCGGTGATGCCTGAGCTCCGGCGGGGTCTATACCACGCGATGGAGTCAAACCTGGCGTGGCCTAAACCCCCGCAGCCTAAGACTATTGGTTACCACTGACACCGAGCTCAATGCCATGGCGGCTGCGGCGATCATGGGATTCAGCAAGAGCCCCGTAAAGGGATAGAGTATTCCTGCCGCTACCGGGATCCCCGCCACGTTGTAGGCAAAGGCCCAAAACAGGTTCTGCTTGATGGTTCCCATGGTCCTGCGGCTAAGCTGGATAGCGGTTACGACCCCCCTGAGGTCGCCCTGCATGAGGGTGATGTCAGCCGCCTCCATGGCGATATCCGTCCCGGTGCCGATGGCGATGCCCACATCTGCCTGGGCAAGAGCCGGGGCGTCGTTTATGCCGTCTCCAACCATGCCCACAAGCCTGCCCTCTTGTTGCAGCCTCCTTACCTCATTCGCCTTATCCTGCGGCATGACCTCCGCGAGGACCCTGTCGATCCCGATATCCCGCGCAATAGCCTCGGCTGTCAGCCGGCTATCCCCTGTCAGCATGACGACCTGCACTCCCATTTTGTGGAGGGCGTCCACCACTTCCCTTGCCCCGGGCTTCACCGTATCTGCTATGGCGATCACTGCCGCCGGCTCCCCATCGATGGCCACCATTATGGGTGTCTTGCCCGCCGCTGAAAAAGCCCTGGCCTCCTTTGTGAGACCGGCAAGGGAGATGCCTTCACGCTCCATGAGCCTCTCATTGCCAGCCAGGACCAGGTGGCCCTCCACGCGTGCCCTGACGCCATGCCCGGGTATCGCCTCAAATTCCTCAGCTTGAGGAAGTGTCTGCCCACGCCTTTCCGCTTCCGCAACCACGGCCTGTCCAAGGGGATGTTCTGAAACCTTTTCAGCCGCGGCAACCAGCCGCAGCACCTCGTCGACATCTCCACCGCTCCAGGCGGGAGGGCCCGAAGGAGTGAAGATGTCCGTTACTTCCGGCTTTCCCCTGGTAAGGGTCCCTGTCTTATCAAAAATCAGGGTATCTATGCGGTGCGCGCGCTCGAGGTGCTCACCGCCCCTGAATAGCACCCCAAACTCCGCGCCCTTTCCCGTCCCGACCATTATTGCCGTGGGGGTAGCAAGGCCAAGGGCACAGGGGCAGGCTATTATCAAGACAGATACGAAACTCAAAAGGGCAAAGCTCAGCCTGGGTGCCGGGCCGAACAGGTACCAAGCGATAAAGGTGGCAATAGCGACCAGGACAACAACTGGCACGAAAATACCCGCCACCCTGTCCGCCAGCCTCTGTATCGGGGCCTTGGATCCCTGGGCCTCCTCCACCAGGCGAATTATCTGGGCCAGCACTGTGTCCTTGCCCACCTTTGTGGCCCTAAACTTAAAACTCCCGGTCAGGTTTATGGTGGCCCCAACCACCTGGTCCCCGGCTGCCTTATCTCTGGGGATACTCTCGCCTGTAAGCATAGACTCATCTACAGTGGAATACCCGTCAATCACGACACCGTCCACCGGTATCTTCTCCCCCGGCCTTACGACTACTACATCCCCTACCCTGACCTCATCCGCCGGGATTTCCAGTTCGCTACCTTCACGTATCACGCGTGCATTCTTTGCGGAGAGTCCCAAAAGCTTTCTCATGGCCTCTGAGGCCCGCCCGCGGGCGATAGCCTCGAGGTAACGGCCCAACAGGATGAGGGTTATGATGGTTGCGGAAGTATCATAGTAGACGTGCGAAGTCATGGTAGCGGCGGG
>DUSO01000034.1 GCA_012842565.1 Bacillota bacterium | reverse complement strand
GTCTATACCCGCACCTACCAGAGCCAATCTGCTCAGCTCTTGTTTTCGTACTAACGCATCCCATTGAGTCCGGCCGTCGCTCTCATAGGCAAGTTGAGCAACAGGGCCGTCCATTGCACAACCCGCCAGCGCATGGCTGGGCGTCTGCGCGACGGGAATCGAGCCATGCCACGGCTCAGCCGTCCAGGAAAGGTGGTTCTCTGGCGGCAGATACAGGTTTCGCGCGACCTCTTTACGCAACTTGAACAAACGGGCGGCATACACAGTTCCATAGCAGGCCGCCGCCGTTGCTGCAATGACCAGAAACATGTGTGTGCATCCCTCCACCCTTAACGCCGGCACTTCCCCTGGTCAGGTTATACCCCGAACCCACCCGATCCGTAGGGACAACGATTCCCTGCTGCTCAGACGTTCGTGCAATCTCTTGATGGGCCGTCCTGCACTGAGTGCAGAGCAGACTCGCTCAAGACAGTGAGCGCCGGTTGTCCATAACCTTACTCTCGTCGCGGAAAAAGGGCAGCTCTTTGGTGACAGATGAGGTTGCGACCCACCAGCCCGTCGCTACCCTTCATTCAATGCTTTCCTGTACAGGTCCTCGTGGAGGGCTAGGATGTTTCGAATATCATAAGCAGCCATGTGCTGGCGCCCACGCTCGCCCATCAACCGCGCTTCGTCGGGGTGCTCCAGGACCCATGCCATAGCTTGAGCCAATTCGTCAGGCCGGCCTACACCAATTAGCAGTCCTCCGCCATTGGTCAATAGATCGCGTATCCCACGAATGTTGGAGCCGATGACGGGTATGCCAAGACACAAAGACTCCATGACGCTGCGCGGTAGACCTTCACGCTCAGAGGGTAGAAGCGTAGCCACCGAAGCGCGAACCAGCGCCGGGATATCCTTACGAAAACCGAGGAAGTGAACCTGTCTCGCTAGTCCTAGAGTCTCCGCCATATGTCTCATGGATTCCAACAGCGGTCCTGTTCCGGCAAAGGCCAGATGGACATTCGGACGCCCCAAGGATCGAAGGGCGTGAATAGCATCCCGGTGGCGTTTGCCTGGATTGAACTCAGCAACCATCAGAAAAAGGCGGTCTTCGCCCGTAAACTTAAGCTCCTGTCTAATCCGGTTTATGTCAGCCTCATCCACAGCGTCCGGGCTATATCGTTTCGTATCCACCCCAATTCCTGGCATATAATGCACCCTGTCAGGCGGGATGATGCAGTAACGCTTGGCTGCTTCCTCATCCTCATGGTTGATAACGACCAGATGGTCTGTCCAACGTCCGGCCGATAATTCCAACGTCAGGAACACCATGTTGCGGAGCATCCGCCCCCCACGGTAGAAATGGAAACCATGAGCTGTATAAATGACTTTCGGCCGCCCGCGGCGCATTCTAATTCTCCTTAAGGCATATCGGGTGACGAAGGCCGCCACGGGCGTATGGACATGAACGATATCATAATTCTCACGCTGCACTAGTTGCTGTATTACCCCGACAGCCCCCAGGAGATTTCGCGGATCTGTAGGGCGACGCGACCAGTCAATCTCCCAGGTTCGGTTGAAGGTCTGTTGGCACTCGGCGGATGCAGAAATACCATTTGCTGCCGCATCCACCGTCCAACCCAACGCTCGGAAGTACCGGGCAAATGGCAACAGAAATGCTTCTAGCGTTGCTGCAATAGTGCTGACTAATAAGAGTCGCATGCAAATCAGTCCTCCAGCACATCAGACCCAACTTCGACACCTACAGGGTAACGCCGCACTTAGACGGCATATAGAATCGTTGGAGACGCCTGGCGCGAAATCGCCCTCTGAAGGACGACAGGATTGCTTCTGCATTTGACGCAATAGCACTTTTAATGATAAGCCACGCCATCTATTCCCAGCCCTCTAATGCCAACATAATAAACTCGGTCCATATAGCCTTAAACCGCCTCTGAGCATTCCCCGAAACTCTACTGTCAGATAGCTTCGGCCGAACGCCCCCGAGTCGGTAATCTGGCCCATTCCGAAGTGCTTCCAAGCAATTGCTGATGAGGAACCTTGCCCTATCTTGACCGCATCCATGAACCTCAACGCGATACCCTCAGCGTGCCTGCTCTTGAGCCACTCGGGCTGTAAGCCATTTGATGAACCGCCGGATACCCTCAGGGAAGGGCGTCGACGGCCGGAAACCTAGAAGCCTCTCGGCCTTATTTATGTCCGCCCAGGTCTGCGGGACGTCACCCGGCTGTGGTGGCAGGAAATCGAGCTGTGCTTTGAGGCCTAGCACCTCCTCCAGGGTTCGTACCATCTCCAACAATCTTACAGTGTGGTTATTGCCCAAGTTGATTATTTCGTAGGCATTGCCGTCATAATCCATGGCTGCCTGGATTCCCTGGATAATATCGTCAACGTAAGTGTAGTCGCGGCTTGTCGAACCGTCCCCATAGATAGGAATCGTCTCTTCCCTCAGGATCTTTCGAGCGAACTTATGAATGGCAAGGTCCGGCCGCTGTCGAGGCCCATAGACCGTAAAAAAGCGTAGAGCTACAAACCTGATGCCGTAGAGATAGCTGTATACGTGACCCAAAAGCTCGCCCGCCACCTTGGTAGCCGCGTAAGGACTAATCGGGAGCAGTACATTATCATCCTCCCGCCATGGAACATTGGGATTAACCCCGTATACACTCGACGAAGAGGCAAAAACGAACTGCTTGACCCCCAGCTGACGAGCCAGTTCGAGGAGATTCTGTGTTCCGCGCACGTTTACATCCTGGTACTCCATCGGGCGCTCGATTGAGGGCCGGACTCCCACTTTGGCCGCCAAATGAACGATGACATCGTAACCCCCGGATAAGCGCGACCGCATACCTTCAAAATCCCTTATATCAATTTCCAGTAGTTCGTAGGATTCGTGGCCCAGGTGTCGACCAATGTTCTGATGTTTAATGCTGGGCTCATAGAATGGGTCGAAGTTGTCGACGACCGTAACGCGCCAACCTTCAGCTAGAAGCTTATCTACAAGGTGGCTTCCAATGAACCCTGCGCCGCCAGTCACTAAGGCATGTTTCATCTCCCCACCCCCATATAGATCAGTCCGGCGGCTTCAACCTCGTCTCGCCTATACATGTTCCTCGCATCCACAAGATATCGGCTGCGCATTCTCCGTGCAAGCTCCGGAAGACGCAGACTACGATACGCTTCCCATTCAGTCGCAAGCACAACTGCATCGGCGTTCTCGGCAACCTCATACGGGTCCTTTGCATACTCGACTTCGACACCACACAGTGCCTCCTGGGCTTTCGCTATAGCCGCCGGGTCATGGACACATACATGCGCACCCCGGTCAACTAGTAGCTTGACTAGCTCAATGGCTGGCGACTCACGTACATCATCTGTATTGGGTTTGAACGCTAGACCTAATACACCTATCATCCGACCCCGGAGGACTCTCAAGACAGACTGCAATTTCTCAACTATCAACAGCCTCTGCCTGGCATTTACCTCACGTGCAGCCGCCACAATCGGCAGACTATAGTTGTACTGACTTGCCACCGCTATCAGAGCGGCTGTATCCTTTGGAAGGCAGCTCCCACCCCATCCAAGACCAGCGGCCAGAAACTGTGGCCCTATGCGTGAATCCAACCCCATTCCGCGCGTAACCTCGGTCACGTCAGCTCCAACTTTATCGCACAGTCCTGCGATCTCGTTCGCAAAGCTTATCTTCACAGCGAGAAACGCATTTGACGCATATTTAATCATTTCCGCGCTGGTTGGGTCGGTGGTGATGAGAGGCGGTAAGCTGTAGCCCTCGGGTCGCGGCAAGAAAGATGGCGGGTTAAAAGTTTGTTCCAAAATCGGCCGATACAGGCGGCGCACAGCCTCTACCGCTGAGGCATCCTCTGCTCCTACCACAATACGCTCCGGATAGAATGTGTCTTTCAGGGCCATCCCCTCCCTCAGGAACTCGGGATTGGAGGCTAACACGACATTAGCGTGAACATTTCTCTCTTTCAGAGTCCTTTCGATAACAAGAGCCACCCGGCGGTTCGTACCGATGGGCACGGTAGATTTGATGACAACCACGTACGATCCCTCTGCACGAAGGCCCAAGGCCACCTCGCGCGCAGCGGCCTCTACATAACACGTGTTGGCCTCCCCATCTTGCTTTGCAGGAGTTCCGACTGCGATCATGATAAGGTCGGCATTTGCCACAGACGATGCGGTATCAGACGTAAACGACAACCTGGCAGCGTCTTCTAACATTAGCTGCTGAAGCCCCGGTTCATATATGGGGCATCTTCCATTCCGTAGAGCCTCGATTTTGTCCGGGTCTTTGTCCACGCAGACGACTGTGTGGTCCAAATGAGCCAGTGCCACGCCAGTGGTAAGGCCTACGTACCCAGCTCCGATAATCGCAACTCTCATCACCGACAACTCCTCCCCAACTGGTTGCCGAAGCGCGTTGCCTATGCAATTCCAGGGTGAACGCTAACCCATATCCTGTATCACATTCATTTGAACGTAAGGCCCCTTTTCCCTAACATTTCGGCATAAAGCGCTTCCCACTGGTCAACTACCCCGTCCAGGCTGTATTTGGCCTCTACGTGCGCCCGGCCAGCCTGACCCATAGCCTTGCGTTCAGCCTCGGGAAGGGACATCATTTTGATCATTGCCTCTGCTAGGGCTTGAGGATCATCCGGAGGCACGATATACCCGTTTATGCCATGCTGAACAAGCTCAGGCACACCGCCCACGCAGGTAGCTACCACGGGTTTGGCTGCAGCCATTGCTTCCATCACTACATTTGGCAACCCTTCCCATGAAGAGGAAAGAACAAATCCATCTGCAGCACACAAAAGCAGAGGAATATCACGACGTAGGCCTAAAAAGGTGACATATTCCGAAATACGCATATCTACCGCTTGCTGTCGTAGAGCCTCAAGCAGGGGACCTTGTCCCGCCACTCTCAATTTGGCACGGCAACTACTTTGCCCAAGGATTTGAAACGCCCGTAATAGATTAGGGTAATTCTTCTGTTGTTCTAGCCGGCCAACAGCCAGCCATAGGAACTCGTCCTCCGCAACGCCCAGTTCCCGCCTAACGGCCATTTGATTTAAGCCCTCGACTGCAAACCTATCGACCACGAGACCGTTAGGGATGACGCGAATTCTACCCTCAGGTACTACCCTGCGCTTAACTAGCTTATCCGCAGCAAGTTTCGAATTGGTAGTTGTGATATCTCCCATCCAGTCCGTTAACCACATCGCCCGATCCCGTAGTGACCCACCAAAGTTCTCATTTCGTATGGAAGAAACAATAATAGGAACGCCGGCCAACCACCCGGCAATACGCCCCAATAGGTTGGCGTGAAACATAAAAGTGGTAAGAATGAGGGGCTTCCATTGCCGAAGAAGTCCCACTAGGCCAATTATCGCACGTGGGTCGGGCCTGCCGCGATGCATGTTGAGAGTCGCCAACTCAATACCTGCTGATTTTAGCTCTTCAGTAAATGCTTGAGGCGGGAGCATAGAAATCACACCGACTTTCCACGCGCGCGCTTTTAGAGCCCTGGCCAGACGTACCATCTGCGTCTCAGCGCCGCCATAATTAAGGCCTGTGATTAGGAATGCTATCATCAAGAAGATACCTCCTACCTTGCAATGCCGGTTTATCAACTCGCGTCAGCGTCATCCCTGGCTCCCTCATCTCGCGACACTCCTCAGATATAAAGCAAGCTGAGGTGCAATTACCGCAGTGCTATAACGAGCACAGACCAGCTTCCGGCCTCTGTTCCCGAAATCTCGACGTTTCGCCGGGTAGTCCAGCAGGTACTCCATAGCATCAACCCACTCCGAGAGTGTGTTAGCAGCAAGGCCCACCGAATCTTCCGCAAGTATCTCAGCGTTCATACCCACTGGAGACACAATAACTGGTAGACCGCATGCCATGTATAGCAGCATTTTGTAGCTGCACTTCCCCTTAGCCCACTCTGAGTCTTCTAAAGGCATAATGCCTATATCCATCTCCTGGATCGAGGAAACTTCATTCTCAGGTGTCCAGCGGATGAATTCGAGGCGGTCTTCGGGGATGGCAGTAAAGCGCGGTGGCCTGTCTGCTACCACTCTAAAGCGAACGGTTGGCCGCGCCTGTAAAACTTCAGCTATTGCAGGCTCAACCATATAAAGATAGCGGAAATTACCCGAAGTACCGCTCCACCCAATGACTGCGGAAGTCTCACCCGGTTCCACCCGTAGAGAGGGTCGATATCGATCTGTGTCCACAGCAGTAGGCAAGACAACTGTATTCGGGTTCCAACGGCCAAACCAATCTGCTAAATAGCTATTCCCTGCAATAACCATATGCACGTGCCTTGCCAAGTACTTGGCAAAGGCCCCACCACGATGAAGCCATATCGCGTCGTCAACATCAAGTACCCTGGGGGGTTTTGTCAGGGGCTCGAGCGTGATGAGAGTCGATACCATTTCACGAAGCAGCAGAGTTACGTCAGCGGCCCAGGATGATATCACAGCAGGTACCCTGGAAGCGACTGCGGCAGGTAGCCAAAGCGGGCGAGCCCACTTGCATTGAGGAGGATGCTTCGGAACGATGGCAGGCTTCCACAGTAGGTCGATCCCGCACTCGCGAAGACGCCCTCGCAGTTGGCCTACGCGAAATCGGGCACCCGGGGTGCGGGAGCCTGCAGTAATAGCCACCACTCGAAGCCAACGCTCTTCGTGAAACCTGGTGTCAGGCTGCATAGTGCTGCGCAACCCCCCTGTGGAACACGTACGGAAGAAGCGAAAACGTGCAGCAATAGAGGAGTAGGAAGATCATACCAAACCTAAAGTAGTAAACGAAAAACGACATAAATACTCCATACATGAACGTTCCATACACCAGGTGCCATGCCCAAAACCCCGATCTCCTCGCCTTCATAAAGAGAAGAGTCGATATACATCCAACTAGGGATGACAAAACTACAACACCGAGGAGACCGAAATCCCAATATACCTCGCCAGCAAACGAATACACGTTAAACGGCCCACACCCTATATCCACAAAAGGGAGGTAAGGTGGCACCCGGTCAATAACGCCCAAACCATCGCCCAATACTTTCCAGAGCGGCTGAAATGTAACATAGGCCCCAATCGGTTGAGGAGGAGTCTGGAAGACTATGTGGTCCATTGCTGGCCAGCTTCCGACCAGGTAAACATAGGGGCGCTCCAGAAAAGATAACCAGGCAGGAAATACGCTCCCTGGGTGCCTCTTTACCACGAATACATCTATGATCTTGTCGTAAACCGCAAAGAAAGCGAGTATGCAGACCGCAAGCGTCAGTACATGGCGAAGACGTACCCGCCGAGGGTAGAGCGACGAGTATGCAAATGCGCCCGATACCATAGAAAAGACCAGATATTGCTTGATACCTGCTAGCACGAGGCCAATTATCGCACTAACAACGAGAGTATAGTCGATGAGTCGCCCCCTCTGGAACTTAATCTTTATTATGAAAGTAGGTAAGACGAGGATGCCAACCATGTTCAAGTATCCAACGAATCGCATGCTGAATTCATTTTGCAGAATCCACATGTTGCGAATCAAATACGCCAGACCGTAGTCCCTAATCAAAAGGATCAGCTGTGTCACCCAGCCAACCAGAGACAAGAGTGCCGTCATATAAAAGAAAATGCTAAGGCCAAAAGTTGTGTCATTGGCAGAGGCATGTGAAGTATGCCTCATTGAATTTCTCCGCAGCCGCAACGGAACCGAGGCGAGAAATGCAGATAGAGAGAATGCTGCTATTGAGATTAGCAGTATTAAATGAACCTCTACCGAAACAGGCCTGAGGTAAACAAGGCGTAGATGATAGGCGGCTATTGAAAGGCTGTTAACACCTACAAACACACTTACAGGTGTTATTACCTGCCTATAGCGTACTCTTGACCACCAATACGCGAGAGCTGCGATTAACAAGAATAGAGCCATCCACAAGAAATCATGAACCTGCAACCCAGAATCACCATCCGCCTTTTTCTACCACCACTGCACTAAATCATCCTCGAACCAGATTCCGTTCGCAGCGGCCTCACCCTATCAGTGTTTTTCATTGGCATCGTTAGCACCCATGTTCCGTCATATAGACAACGCACCAATAGCGTTAGAGCTTGACCCATGCACCGTAGGAATTTACTTGCCCCTACCGGTAACGACAAAACCGTTTTCGCCCGTATGCTCTACATATCTCAATGATTTTGGTCATCACCTGCAAACTGCGCCCGAACGGTTGCTTTGCCAAAACAGCAATGTTGTAAAACGCCTCTGTTATGAAGGCAGAAGCCGCTGATGTTTCAGATAAAACATAGTCTTCCCTCTCCGACAGTAGTGGCGCATAAGTGTCGTCTATCCTAATGTTTCGCGCCGAAAACCCTACCACGCTACGACTATCAAGTAGGATTTCTGCTATGATCCCATCTCGTACATGCTGAAGACATCGGTTTATGTACGGATTGCCCTCTTCTTTACCTCTAGCTATGCTAGAGCGCATGACCTCAGCAGAATGCATATCTGAGACACAATTCCCCAAGCTGAAAAAACCTACGCCTCCGCCTCTGGCGCGAGCCACGCCTTACGGAACATGAGGGTGATGGCCCAGTACTACGCTTATACCGGCCTCCAGCAACCTGCGAATCAACCGATAACCGCGATAACTGGGGCGGGGTGCATATTCCATCCCTTGGTGAAGGGAAATGCAGATATGCTCAACTGTCGTTTGTAGGTCCGCGACTTCCTGAAAGATGCGGTCGACCTCTATGGGTACTGCGCCAGGTGACGTACTTGTTGCCAAGCAAGAGGCTGCATATGCCAAGAATCCAACCTTTATGCCTTTCCTCTCTAGGATCGCGGGTCCCTGCTGTTGTCGCAGATTAGATATAATCCCAACGGTTCGAACACCTACCTCCTTTAATGCCGACGATGTATCCATTAGACCTTTATAACCCTGATCAAGGATATGATTATTGGCCAGCGACGCTACCGAGAAACCAGATTGCGCAAGGCGCTGAGCAAATACCCTTGGAGCGGCAAAACGAGGCAAACCTCGTACGAAACCCGATTTTCCGCTATCAGTCAGGGGCGTCTCCAAATTCCCGAATACAATATCTGCCTGCCTGAGCACTCCAGAGATTCTGTGGAATGGGTATCCGTCGGCCTCTCTATCTAGCCGGGCCGCCACACCGCCACTAAACATCAAATCCGCTACTGCGATAACTCGAACCTGGGCCTTAGTGTCGCTCATTGACGTAACCTCTCCCTCGCGGCTAAGTACGTAGAAGCAACAGTTAGACCCCGTATTGCGTTCACCTCATCCCGGTAGGTCCTCGTCACAGCACCAGGACCTTGGACGTTATAATGCTGTACAAATAGCGCCAACGAGGCCAGCCATGATACCGACTCATCGATGCTATTGGTAGTGACCGTGTGCGACCTGGGCCAGATTCGTAGCAACCAGTCCAACGCCCTGTCGTTGAAAATCCCCAACCCCCGTATCGCGTCACTCTGGACAAGCTCGGTAACGAATTCCCTGAGGTCGTTGCGCAACCACGGGCCATACTTGTGAAACTCCTTCTCCGCTTCATCTTGCGTTGCAGCTCCCTCAAGCGGAACTCCAGTACGAGCCCAAGGCAATTTACCTATGCCCCCTGGAAGCGTAGGCAGTAGAGCGCAATAGATCTGATTGCCACGGATAATTGGGTCCAGCCTCCACATTAATGCAAAGGTACGAGGTGCAGTGAAGGCCTGAAATAACGGAATCCTCTCGGCGATAAGACTCATGCAGCCTTGTAACTTCCGACGCATGTAATGCATCTGTTGCTCAATCTCGCGGAACTGGTACTCCTTGTCTCTTGAGATATGCTTTCGGTAGGCATAGGCGTCACTAAGTACCTGTCTGTGAACCGCACGTACCCACTCATCAAGAACTAGGCCGAAACGGTTCAATGAAAAAGGGACGGTTGGCTGAAGTTTCAGGACATGTCGACCAGAGAATTCAGCTCTACCGACGCTGTCGCCATAACTCCCAGCAAGAACCGCATCGAGCCCTGTCAGCCTCGATACCTGTGGCATGCCGTGGAGGTGGAAAGGCGAAAACTCAGCGCCCGCCATACCAGTTATCCGTATATTCTCGGCTAGAATATCTGGCCCAAGGGGAATCTGTACCCATTCCCATTTATAGCGCCTAGCGATCTCCTGTGCATACTTGACATCGCGCGATCCGCTCAAACCCCACGTTAGGGCCACTACATCCCCAAGAAATTCCCCTGACAACTGTAGCTCCCGGAGGATTCCAGCAACCACTCTGCTATCAAGACCTCCGGAAAGGAGAATACCTATATGCTTCCGCCCCGCTAAGTACATCAATAGCTCGGCTCTCAAGGCTTCCTTAAGCTGCATTGCCGCTTGATCAGCAGGCATCCTAACATGCCCATGAGGAGGTATGTCCGAAAATATCCAGCCACCTTGCCCATCCGGTCGTCCCATCCACGGCGACCGGTGCAGCCCCTGGATTAGAGTTCGATTCCCCAGAAGGTAGCTCTTTGCCAACATCTCAACTACTCCAATTGGGTCAACCTTCCGGTTCTCAATGGGTATTGATGTCAATATAGGAGCGATTGCTAAGCTAAACCCATGCTCCATGCCGTTGGTAGAGTAATAGGGATAGTGGCTACCTAGGTGATCGTAGGTCGTAAGCCATTGTGGCCAAGAAAGCACTACTTTCCGCTGTTTGACAACTACTGAATCCAATCTTAACACCTTCCCCGGTTTACCAGCTCGGGACATACACACCTACTAACTCGCACCGTGTTCCGCCGCTACTATACCGGGCATACTTTCTCGTCAAGCTCGCTGTTTTCGGAATACGGAAACCCTCGTTTGCGGAGCCAGGCGAACACAACGCAACCTGACGCATGATCCTGCTACCCCGCAGTTATGCCCGAGCTACCGCTTAAGCTCTATGAATTCAGAATTTCAGGCCCTGAAATGCCGTGCTTGTCACCTAAAAGCTACGTCACATGTTCCCGGTAGAATAGTAACTGGGCAGCTATTCCCCCAGGTACTCACCGAGTGCCAATTGCCACATTCGAAGGACATACCCGACAGACTCCTGAATGGGGAAACCTTCCAGTACCGAGTTCTTTGGACGAACGGCTGGCCGACAGAGGCAACTAGAGGTTATGGGCTCAATCATAACTGTGGCGTGAGACAACTCAAAAACTTTCTTAGCAAACTCATACCATGTCGTCGCGCCCTGATTGGTCACGTGATAGATCCCAAAGCACCCGCTCTCCAACAAATCGGCGCACGCCTTTGCCAAATCCACCGTATACGTCGGGCACCCCCACTGGTCATCTACCACCCGTATCGGCTCCCCCCGTTTTGCGAGCTCCAACATGGTGGTGACGAAATTCCTCCCGCCCTTCCCGAAAAGCCAGCTCGTCCTCACTATGAAGTAACGGTGCATGAGCGAGCGGACATACTTCTCACCCCACAGCTTGCTCTTGCCATAGACATTTATCGGGTTCGGAGTATCCCAAATCTCATACGGGCCTTCCTTCTCACCATCAAAAACGTAATCCGTGCTGATATGTAGTAACACCGCACCCGTGGCCTCACAAGCAAGCGCCAGGTTTCGAGGGCCAAGGCCATTTACCCTCATTGCAACCTCGGGCTCAGACTCCGCCTTGTCTACATTGGTATACGCCGCGCAGTTCACCACAACATCCGGTCTGAGAGCCTCAATGACCTTCCGCACGGCATGTATGTCAGTAATATCCAGCGACTTATGGTTGGCCGCATGGACTTCGTAATCTCGCCTTTGAAACTCAGCAACCATGTCCTGGCCAAGCATCCCTTTGGCGCCAGTAATGATTACCTTCATGCGAAACTCGTCTCCCTACCTGCCTGGCT
>DUSO01000033.1 GCA_012842565.1 Bacillota bacterium | reverse complement strand
TCGGTCTCGTGGTCACGATCTGGGCCTATTTTCTGCAGGGGAATGTCCTGGTTGCCCTGGCCGTTGGTTTGAGCCTGGTGGCCATATCCACCCTTGCAAGCGTAACCGGGGCTCTCTTGCCGCTCCTGTTCCAGCGGCTCAAGCTCGATCCGGCCCTGATGTCTTCGCCTTTCATTACCACAGTGGTGGATGTAGCTGGAGTTTTGATATACTTTCAAATAGCGAGGCTGATTCTGGGCCTCGCATAGATGATCCGGGCCACGCGGGTTCGTGTAAAATGTAGTGGGGCAGGAGACCGGGTAGATATTTGACCACCCCGGCGCGTAAGTGGCAAAATCCTTACAGCTTCGGAGTGTAGAATGGTAACCACGTAAGTAACCATCATCCTAGCGTCGGGGGATGGATTTCATAGCCATGTCTTGTTTGTCCTCTCCAATGGTCATCATTATGGCAGCTATAGCAGCGGGAGAGGCTAGAATAACCAGGAGAATCCTGACCTGGGGACTGCTTACCTGATACTCGGAGGTTTTTAGTCGATGAATGACCGGATGGTGGACACGGCTGTCGTCTTGGAGTCATCTCCTTCAACTCGCCTCAATTTTTTCATGCAGGACTGTATCGAAGGCATGGCACAACATCTAAAGCCGGGCCAGGTCGATGTGGTGGTCACCTCTCCGCCTTATAACCTGGGCATAAAATACAACAGCTATGACGATAGCTCGAGCCGGGAGGAATACCTGAGGTGGACGAAGGAGTGGGCCCTCAAGGTCAGGGATGTGCTGTCGGACAGGGGCTCATTCTTTCTGAATATCGGCTGCAAGCCCTCCGACCCATGGGTGCCGTTTGAGGTGGCGTCGACCCTGCGGCCGGTATTCCGCTTACAGAATGTAATCCACTGGATAAAGTCCATAGCCATCGAGAAGCGTGATGTCGGAAACTACCCCGGCATCCTCCGCGATGTTGCTGTCGGTCATTATAAGCCCATTAATAGCGATAGGTTTCTTAATGACTGTCACGAATACATATTTCACTTTACCAAGTCAGGAAATGTGACGTTGGATCGCCTGGCGATAGGGGTGCCGTACCAGGACAAGAGCAACATCGGCAGGTGGAATTCGGCCAGGCAGGATCTGAGGTGTAGGGGCAATACATGGTTCATTCCATATGAGACGATCAACAACAGGGACAGCGAGAGACCTCACCCGGCGACCTTCCCCCCGCGGCTTCCTGAGATGTGCATCAGGCTACACGGGATCGACCGCTGCGAGCTTGTCATGGATCCCTTCATGGGACTGGGGAATACGGCACTGGCCTGCCTTGCCCTGGGAAAGAGCTTCATCGGCTTTGAGATTGACCCCGAGTACTTCCGGGTTGCTGTGGAAAGGGCAAAGAGGGAGATTAGCGGGGCCGGGAGGCTGTCTTGAGCGCAAAGAATCGGTCATAATCTCCGGGGCAGTTGGGGTCGGGAAATCGCACATATGCCAAGCACTCGGGCACATTGCATGCCAGAGGGGCTATAGCGTCATCTACCGAAAGGCCCCGAAACCGTTTGCGGATCTCGGCGGCGCCACGCTGATGGCACCTTCGAGAAGCGCTTGCGTGTATATCTCCAGCCAGATCTACTCATCATCGACGACTTTGGGCTGCGCGATCTCACCCCACTGCAGGCCGAGGACTTTTATGAGCTCGTCTGCGAGCGCTACCGCAGCGGCTCGCTGATAGTCGTCTCGAACCGCACGCCAAAGGACTGGTATGCCCTCTCTTCCCCAATCCAGTCCTGGCAGAAGGGGCCCTTGACCGCCTCCTCAACAGCTTTCACTATATCCTGATGGAGGGGAAGAGCTACCGCCCGCTCCGGCGACCCGACCGAGGGCGGGCTGGTTCTGATCCCACTTCGTCTTCATTTCCAGTTGGAAAGGAGGAGATGGTAGCCGGATCTTGAATTAAGTATTCGTGCCATCCGGGAGGGTGAATTACATGAGCGCGGGGTGGGTGAATTATTTGACGCACCCCTGGGTGAATTTCATGATTGGCGACAAAGGGATGCTTCAATAGGCTTACGGGCCATTACCGAGGCAAGGAGGTCTACATATCTGGGATAACTCCCGGGCTCAGAAGGCAATAGCGCAAGGGAATGAGAGGAAGTATCAGGAGACTGCACTTTGTCTATACCTATAAAATGCCATCCAAGGTAAGGAAGCGAGTCGATGCCAGACTATATTAAGCAGCATGATTCAACTTCGAGGTTGGTTATCTTAGAAAGTGCCACCCTCCAAATGCCTTTTCGGCCCAATTGCCTGCAAAGCCAGTTCGGGTTATCTTAGAAAGTACCTTCCTCCAAATGCTCCCAGGCAAAGTGCTGGACCATGGCCCTGTCCAGTTATCTTAGAAAGTACCTTCCTCCAAATGAGCCCCTACCATCGAAAATGCCCCGGCAGTCACTATGGCTATTCGGTACAGTCGCGGGGCCGAACCCTTGTCGTCGACCTCCAGTAGTGCAATTTTCCCGAGGGGTCGACGACAAAACCTTGGAGAGATGTTTTAGTCCTTGCAAACAGTTCCAACAAGCTATATGATTATCTCGAAGTGAGGATAGACTCACCTAGTTTTGGCGAACAATTCCCGGGGAGATACGAAGAATGCCTGCTATAACCTGTTGCTAGTCTACCTATGAGGGATGGAAACTCCCAGTCCTCGCGGGCCTCGACCCGGGTAACCCTGGTTGCTAGTCTACCTATGAGGGATGGAAACAAGTGTAGATGGAGATGCCCTTTTTTCATTGGCCAAGTTGCTAGTCTACCTATGAGGGATGGAAACCTGAATACGTCCCTGCCGTAACCGTCACTCTCGAGCAGGTTGCTAGTCTACCTATGAGGGATGGAAACTCGCCTCCGGCCAACCCTCACGGGCTTCGTCAACGAAAGTTGCTAGTCTACCTATGAGGGATGGAAACCCGGTGGATCAAGCAGGGCGAGATCCCGGCCAAGAAGTTGCTAGTCTACCTATGAGGGATGGAAACACGATGCTTCCTCGATGCTTAATCCGGCCTTGCGTGTTGCTAGTCTACCTATGAGGGATGGAAACC
>DUSO01000032.1 GCA_012842565.1 Bacillota bacterium | reverse complement strand
GGACCCATGGCACCCTTCCCAACCGCCATGGGTCCGGGCGGGGGCCTTATGGGGATGAAATCCTCATACCCCGGGTCATGCTAAGGTCGGGGGATGATACCTTCCTGGACGATGTTACAGTAGATGACATCAGGAGGGAAGCAGGGGTTCCGGTCAGGGTGGTAGATCCGGATGGTGACGCGTTTGCTCGCGCCGTCCTCGATCCGGACAATTCCTGTCGTTGAGGATCCAGGGGAAGGGAAAGCCATGGCGAAATCGAGGCCCATAGTCGCAATCGTGGGACGCCCCAATGTGGGCAAGTCCACCCTTTTCAACAGGATAATCCAAAAGAGGCTGGCAGTCGTCGAGGAGACGCCCGGGGTCACGCGCGACAGGATATACTCGGCTGCAAGCTGGCGCGGGCGGGAGTTCCTGCTGGTGGATACCGGTGGCATTGACCCCTACGCCGATCCTGACCAGGGCATCCCCGGCAAGACGAGGCAGCAAGCCGAGATCGCCATTGCCGAATCCGACGTGGTGCTCTTCGTGGTGGACGGCCGGGACGGGATCACAGACCTCGACCGTGATATCGCCAATATACTGAGAAAAACTCAAAAGCCCATCATCCTTGCCGTCAACAAGCTGGAGAACAGGGCGGGCAGGGGTGATCTGGAGTTTTACGAGCTCGGCCTCGGCGACCCCCTTCCTATCTCGGCGCTCCATGGCACAGGCACCGGGGACCTCCTCGACGAGGTGGTAAAGCACCTCCCGGAGGAAACCCCCGCTGGCCCCCCGGCAGATGCAGATACCGGGCCAAAGATCGCGGTCGTAGGACGGCCCAATGTCGGCAAATCGTCCCTCGTCAACGCGATCCTCGGAGAGCCCCGCACCATAGTCACGGACATCCCGGGCACTACCGTCGATTCCATTGACACCGAATTCCGGCGAGATGGCAGGCCTTTCGTCATAATAGATACCGCGGGCATCCGGCGTAAGGCGCGTGTAGAGAGCCCCGTCGAGCGGTACAGCGTCATGCGCGCGGTGAGGGCCATCGAAAGGGCTGACGTAGCTGTCCTGGTCCTCGATGCCACCACAGGCCCTACGGAACAAGACGCGAAGATCGGCGGGCTCATACACGAAGCCGGAAGGGGCTGCGTCATCGCAGTCAATAAATGGGACCTGGCAAAATCCCTTGGGATAAATGCACTCGAGTTTGAGAAGGCTACCCGTGCCCGGATGCTGTTCCTTGATTACGCGCCGGTGATATTCATCTCGGCCCGCACAGGGCGAAACATCGGGGCACTCCTGGAGACAGTCGAGGCAATAGCACATGTGGTCAAGAAGGAAATACCCACATCTCAGTTGAATTCCCTGATTGAGGATGTCACAGCCAGGGTACCCCCTCCCACGAGGAAAGGGAAGGTCCTCAAGCTGTATTACGCGACGCAGGTCGGCACGAGACCACCGACCTTCATCTTGTTCGTCAACAACCCGGAACTGATGCACTTTTCGTATTTGAGATACCTGGAGAATGAGATTCGCAAGGCCTTTGGTTTCCAGGGAACGCGGGTGTTGCTCCTGGCGCGCCCCCGGTCCTGACTTTAGTTGCCCGGCATCACTTTAGTCGCCCGGCATCCCGGCGGGGCCTTATCCCCGGCAGGGACGCCACATCCCGGGTACCATATGGAGGTAAATCGCCTGGCATGGTGAGAGAGAGCAGGGAACATGTCGGAATCATAGGCGCCGGAGGATGGGGAAGCGCGCTCTCGATCCTCCTGGCGCGCAATATGAAGCGCGTATTGCTCTGGAGCAGGGAAAGGGAGGTAGTCGAGGAGATAAACACCAGGCGTACCAACGAGACTTTTCTCCCGGGGGTGACGTTCCCGCCGGGCGTAACGTCCACAATAGACCTGGAGTACGTGGCCGGCTCCTCGACCTTCCTTATCCTGGCTGTGCCCTCGCAATTCCTGCGCTCCGTTGCAGCGCGTCTTGCGCCCTATGTCAGGCCTCACCACGTAATCCTCCACGCGAGCAAGGGCCTTGAGCAATCGACCACGCTGAGGATGTCCGAAGTCCTCGCCCAGGAATTGCCGCATGAAGTCCACGGCCGTATTGCAGTGCTCTCCGGCCCAAGCCATGCGGAGGAAGTGGCCCGGGATATCCCCACGGCGGTGGTGACGGCCTCGAGGTCTCCCGAGATCGCGCGCATGGCTCAGGAGCTTCTCATGGGCCCTACATTCAGGGTATATACCTGCCACGACGTGGTGGGAGTGGAATTAGGGGGCGCCCTCAAGAATATCATAGCCCTCGCTGCAGGCCTGTCGGACGGGCTGGGATTCGGCGACAATACAAAGGCGGCCCTTATGACCAGGGGCCTTGCCGAGATCACGCGCCTCGGCGTCAGGATGGGAGCTTCGCCGATGACATTTGCGGGGCTCTCGGGCCTCGGCGACCTCATCGTCACCTGCACCAGCATGCACAGCCGCAACAGGAGGGCTGGGATCGAGCTCGGCAGGGGCAAGCCCCTCTCAGAGGTGCTCTCTTCATCCCCCATGGTCATAGAGGGGGTACCAACTACAAGGGCTGCATGCAGGCTTGCGGACAGGTACGGGGTTACGATGCCCATAGCGAAAAAGCTTGAAGCTGTGCTTTTTGAAGGTTACGACCCGCGTCAGGCCGTAAGCGACCTCATGTTGAGGGATCCGGCCCATGAGCCGGAGTTCGCCGTTGGCGAAGCTACCTCGCAGGGGTAAACCCGCCTGACAAGAACGAACCTGACAGGAGCGAATATATCCTGTGTGCGCAAAGGAAATGATCAGGGGGCGATGCTTGTGGATGGGACACGGACCATTAGCTGGGTTTTCCTGGGCGGTTCTCTCGTAATAGCCGGTATCCTGGCATACCTTGCCTATCGCGATGCCAAAACAAGGGATGCAAACCCCGTCCTGTGGGCAATGGCCATAGCAATAGCAGGCCTCATGCTGCCTCCTTTGGGGGCGGTCTTGGGCTTCTTGGTCTATATGATGCTGAGGCCCCGAGGCAAGCTCCTCACCTGCCCGCATTGCGGCAGGAAATACATCTCAAATCTAGCATTTTGTCCTCATTGCGGAAAGGAAGTCAAAAAAGAGTGTTTAAGGTGCCATGAGACCATGGAACTCGATGCGACCGTATGCCCCCATTGTCGGATGAAGGTCTCGTGAGGAACAGCATTTAATGCAAAAGGGCCTGGCTACGCGGGAAGACGGGCCCAATACTTTTCGACGCGGTTGAGAAGGGGGCAGGAATTGCTCAGGCCATGTCGAAAGCATAATTGCACCCTGTAATGACGGGTAGGGGGTATCGAGGTGGAGGACAAGCTCGGGAGGATCGAGGATCTCATCAACCAGCTCTCGTCACTGGAAAGAGACCTCGAAACCCTCACGCCTGAGGCTCGAGAAGGCGCTTCTCAAGAGGTCGC
The DNA here is from genome assembly GCA_012842565.1 of Bacillota bacterium. GTDB lineage: Bacteria > Bacillota > SHA-98 > Ch115 > Ch115 > DUSO01. The sequence goes on along the minus strand of DUSO01000032.1, from coordinate 21,747 downwards.
CAGGCTCCGGACTCAGATCGTCGAGCTCCTGACCGCCACTCTGCGCGAGGGCGACGTCGCTGCTCGACGAGGTGCGGCTTATGGCCTCGGCAAGCTCCTGGATGAACGTGCGCTGGACGCACTCATCTACGCCCTCGATGACCCCGACGACGTCGTGAGGGGCTGGGCGGCCGAGTCCCTCGGGGCGATGGGACATTCAGCTGCCGTGATACCGCTGGTACGCGCCCTCAAGGACGAAAACCCGTACGTCGCCTACAATGTGTCCACCGCCCTGAAGAGGCTCGATCCCGAGCTCGTATCGCGCCACGTCATCGAGGAACTCTCCAATCCCAACCACAATGCCAGGCGCCGCTCCGTCAAGCTTCTGGGCGAGATAGGGGATAGCCGCGTCGTCCTTCCCATATTGCGATGTCTCCAAGATGAGGACGACACGGTAAGATATGAAAGTGTAGAAGCTTTGAGGAAGATCGGGGATCGCCGGGCGGTGCCGGCGCTGATCGCAGCCCTCCGGGATGACTGCCGGGACGTGAGGTACGGCAGCATCCTCGCCCTCAAGGAATATCGCGACCCCAGGGCCATTGAGCCACTGATCAGGGTCTGCCTGGAAAATGAAGATCTCAGGTCGCTGGCCCTCCAGGCAATCCGCGAAATCTCCGGTGACGACGCTATTGCTCCGGTAATGGCCGCAATCGAGGATGTAAGGGCCCTCGTGAGCATGGTGGCGGCAAAGATAACGAAGGGCAAAGAGGAGTATCACCGGGCGAGCGGCTAGAACCCCCTTGAGCAACCGGATACAAGAGGCGACCGGATGATATACTCCCATGACCAGGTGCTGGCCACGCCCGAGCCGGGGACCGGGCTTTTAGAATGGCCAGCTTTTGCATATATTCGACTCAGGAGGATGAGGTGTATGCCTGTCGATCAGCTCGAGGTCACCTGGAGACTGGCGTTTGCCTGTCTGCTGGGGGGCCTCATCGGCCTGGAGAGGGAAAGACACGGGCGCCCGGCGGGTTTCAGAACACATATACTCGTCTCGCTGGGGGCGGCCCTCGTGATGATCCTCTCGATTTATGCCTTCCCGGGCACGGCGACGAGGGACCCGGCGAGACTTGCGGCGCAAGTGGTCAGCGGTATTGGCTTTTTGGGAGCGGGCACAATAATGCGCGAGGGCGCCACTATCAAAGGGCTCACGACGGCGGCCAGCCTGTGGGTGGTATCGGCTATCGGCCTTGCAGTAGGTTCCGGATTCTATCTGGCCGCCAGTATCACCACCGCCCTCGTGGTATCGACCCTTTTCTTTCTTGACAGGATTGAACGCAGGGTCATCTTTACCAAGACGAGAAACCTGGTGGTGATATCGCGTGACCGCCCGGGCCAGCTGGGGGCCGTGGCTTCCGCCCTCGGGCGCTGCGGGGTCAATATAAAGGGGGTAGACATGGAATTCTTCGACGAGAAGGGTGAACCCAGGGTCAGGATTTCACTGGAGCTGCCTCCAATGATCCCGCCGGAAAAGGTGCTCGATGAAGTATCAAGAATCGAGGGCGTTTACAGGGCTGGCTACGAAGGGTGAGGGTATCGTTCAGATGAGGGTGCTGGTTACCAATGATGACGGGATTTTCTCCGACGGTCTCATAGCTCTTACCAGGGCTCTTGCCCGGATAGCCGAGGTTGTGGTAGTTGCACCTGACCGGGAAAGAAGCGCGACGGGGCACGCGATTACTGTCTTGAGGCCTCTCAGGGTTGAGCCGGTAAGGCTGCCCGATCTCGACGTCAGGGCCTGGGCAGTGGACGGCACGCCATCCGACTGCGTGAAACTGGCAATAGAGGCGCTGCTGGATGAAAGGCCGGACGTCTTGATCTCGGGCATCAACAGGGGGCCCAATCTCGGCACCGATGTCCTCTACTCGGGCACCGTGTCAGCGGCCGTCGAGGGCATGATACTCGGTGTAGATTCCGCCGCCATATCTGTTGCTGCATTTGAAAACCCCAATTATGAGGCGGCAGCCAATTTCGCAGTCGAGATCACCCGGGGGATCGCGGAGAGGGGCCTGCCCCCGCTTACCATCCTCAATATCAACGTGCCGTCGGCCGAAAGGGAGGAGATCGCAGGGATCGCAATAACGCGCCTGGGAACGAGGAAATACAAAGATGTGTTCGACCGCCGGGTCGACCCCAGGGGGCGGACATATTACTGGCTCGCCGGGGATGTGGTTGAAACAGACCAGGGTGATGACGTTGATAGCGTTGCGATAAGGAACAGGATGATCTCCGTGACGCCTATCTGTTTCAACTTGACCACAGAAGAGCACCTGAGGGAGCTTTCAAGCTGGGGCTTGGGCGCGGGCGGCCCAAAACCGGGGCGACCTTGAACCAGAGGAGTCCCAACCCCGGACCTTGCCCAGCCATGCCTGTGCAGTGGCACTTTCCCCGTGTCTGCATAGAATGTAGAGCACACTCTTGCGGCTGGCAAGGGGCGAGGATCATGCACGTCGCCTTTTCGACCATTCAAAAGCTCCTGTTTGCTTCCATCCTGGTTTCTGTCATAGGGTTGATCCAGATGGCCACGGGGCTCCTGATCTGGAATACCGCCGTAAAGCCGGGCAGGTGGGTCATTCTCCTGGCTAGGCTGGTCATAATCACTTTGATTGTATATACTATCCTTACGGCCAGGATTGCCGTAGAGGTATTCTGGCATGCAATCCGTCCGACGTGATTTTTGCGGCACGCGATTCATGCCTTGTGAATGAAGCCTGACCGGCGCGGACGGGGCCCGGCGACATGAGGGGCTCCACCCGGTCGGAGGGCGCAAGAACCGGAGGGTCCAGCGGTGAAACCAAGGGTTGCAGTAATAATGGGCGGCAAGTCCGCGGAGAGAGAGATCTCCCTCAAGACGGGCAACCAGATATGCCAGGCGCTGCGGTCGAAGTCCTACGAGGTGATTTCATTCGACCTCGATGACGCGCTATATTCAAACCTCAGGCAGGCAAAGCCGGACGTGGTCTATATCGCTCTCCATGGTAAGTACGGCGAGGACGGCTGCCTGCAGGGAATGCTGGAGATCATGGGCATCCCGTATGTCGGCTCGGGGGTCCTCGCGAGCGCGCTTGCGATGGACAAGGGGATGTCAAAGAAGATCTTTGCAGCGGCCGGAATACCCACCCCTGACGGCATCCTCCTCACCAGGAGAGAGATACTGGAAGGCACCTGGAAGGCCAGGGTAGATGAATTCGCAATGGACCACGGGTTCCCGCTCGTGGTGAAACCCAATAGCCAGGGGTCTACCATTGGCCTCAGCATCGTGAAGGACCTCCCTTCGATCAAGCCGGGCATCGACAAGGCCCTCGAATTCGACGACTGTGTCATCGTCGAAGAATATATCGACGGCACTGAGCTCACCGTCGGCATTATCGGCAATCAAAATCCCGTCGTCCTGCCAGTTATGGAAATCGTGAGCGAAACAGGTCTATATGACTACACGGCAAAGTACACAAAAGGAATGAGCCACCATATAATCCCGGCGAGGATTCCTGCCGGCGCGCGTGAAAAAGCCGGTGAAGTCGCCCTCGCCGCCCACAATGCCTTGGGCTGCCGTGGGCTTTCCCGGGTGGACATCATGCTGAGCGCCAAGAGGATGGTGCCATATGTATTAGAAGTAAATACGCTGCCAGGCATGACAGAGACGAGCCTCGTCCCGGATGCAGCACGGGCGGTAGGCATAGAGTTCCCCGACCTGGTGGAACGTCTGGTCCTCCTGGCGCTGGAACGCTGATCCCGTCGCGGGTAAAGCAGGCCGGGGGACCCTGCGGCCAAACCCCGGCCCAAGTTGATCCTGTGTTAGCCCCGGCCCGGGCCTAAAACGCCGGCTCCAGGATCCATGCCGTCACTTCCTGCACGCCGAAATCCAGCGCCTCGGCGTGGGTTTCCATATAGATGTCGATCCTATCTCCTTCTATGGCACCGCCTGTATCCTCCGCCCGGAACAGGCCCATGCCTTCTATGAGAATCCAGGTGCCGGGCGGGATAACCTCGGGGTCGGTGGCAACGGTCTGCCCCGGCTCAGCCCTTGTGCCGGAGCTCGTCACTCCGTAGGCTGGGTGCCCCGGCGTCTTGCCTGTGCATATCTCACAGGAATCATACGCTGTGGCACGGAGGCTAAGCGCCTGCGACGAAGCCACCACCGCAGCGCATAGCCGAAGATGGCATACGCCAGCGGGGCCCTGCCAAGCCTCAGGTATTCAAAGCGGATAAACCGCAACAAGTAGCGCAACAAGCGCACGAAATAATCCCGTCTTTCTCACGACTCACCACTCCAGTCCAAAGGGCAAGATAGACACTTGCCCTTCATGCTTAGTATGCCTTGTTCTACCCGGCCTAACCTTCTAAATCACAGAATGAGAGCATGAAAATCCCAGCGAAAAGGATTTAGCCCTGCGAGGTCGAATTCCCTAGTCTGTAAGTTGGGGAGTAGTTGTATGCCAGCACGGTCCAACAGCAGGGGCATGCAGTGGACCAATGAGGAACTGGCGAGGATCCTGGCCGCACTAATAGACTCCGTTGATGAGGCCATTCAGGTTGTGGATCAAGACGCGATCACCGTCTTCTATAATGAAAAGGCAGCGGAATTCGATGACACCGCACAGGAAAAGGTAATTGGCAAGCACATCCTCGAAGTCCTGCCGTCCACTCAATTGGATACAAATACCATAATGAGCGTGTTAAAAACCGGCGTACCTTCAGGCGCCAGGGAAGAGACGCGCGTCCTCCGGGACGGGCGAATTCTGAGCCTTGCTACGTCCGTTCACCCCATTGTCATGAGAGGCAGGGTGGTGGGCGCCATAAGGGTAGTCCGGGATGCGACCTTCATCCGTGAGGTCGCCCAAAAGCTCCTTTCCCTGGAGACGATGCTGCTGCAGCCTTGTGCGGCTTATGAGGCGAATTCCGACGCCCGTGAGGGGATTCCCGCGGCCTGCCGCCCAACAGCCGGCTGCCCTGCGCTCTACTGCCCGGCTCCTCTTTCCGTGGATGACCTGGTAGGCATAAGCCCCTCCGCCCGGGATATGAGACAGCAGGCCAGGCGTTTCGCGCGGGGGTTATGGCCGCTTGTCTTATGGGGGGAACACGGGTCCGGAAAGGAATTCCTGGCCAGGATCATCCATTCTGCCAGCGAGCGCCGGGGTGGTCAACACGAGGACCGGCAACATGGAGGCGCGCAATATGACTGCCGGCCTTTTATCGTCAAGCGATGTCACGGCTTCCCTGAGGAAGTCATCTGGACGATGCTTACGGGCGACCATATCCCTATCTCCGGCGACCATATCTCGGGCAACCGTGTCTCCGGCGACCGCATTTCCGCTTCCCACCCGGCCATTGCCGGCCCGGCGCCGGCGGCCCGGCGCGGCTTGCCAGGCCGCGGCACATCCGGCGACGCCGGGAAAACAAGCCTGATAGAGGCTGCCTCCGCGGGCACTTTGCTGCTTAAGGACATCGATTTGACCTCGTTCGTATTTCAATCCAGGATCTACGATCTCATAGCCGCTCCGGCAGCCTCCCAAGATGATATGCGGCCCAGGATAATGCTCACCATGACCCAGGATCCATTCATCGCGGTCGCCCGGGGAATGCTGAGCCGGGAGCTGTTTACCGCTCTAAACTCTTTTTCCATCCATGTGCCCCCGCTTCGCGACCGTAAAGAAGACATCCCGCTCCTCGTAGAACACTTCATATCAAAGTTGAATGGCCGTCTCGGTAGTTCTGTGCAGGGTGTAGCCGGGGAGGTGGCTACCGCCTTTCAGGAGTACAACTGGCCCGGCAACATCCGCGAGCTATGGCTTGTCCTCGAGAGCGCCGTGTGCATGGCGGACGGGCCCATTATCCAGATGGAACACCTCCCACCGGGCTTCGTGCGGGCTCTCAAGGCCCCAAAGGATGGCTACGGGGCGGCTATAGGAGACGGAGGGCATGGCGTGCCGGGCGGCAAGCAGGATGACCTGGCAAAGAGGCGACCGCTCCGCACTATTCTCCGTAAAAAGGAGGCTGAGATGCTGGTGCAGTCCCTGGTCAAGGCCGCAGGCAATGTATCTGAAGCGGCCCGTCTGCTCGGCATGCCAAGGCAAACGCTACAATACAGGCTCAAACGGCTGGGAATTATTCCCGGAGAATTCATGGGGAAGCGAAGGCAGGGTTCAAGCTAGCGTAAGGCTCGCCGTCGTGGTCTTACCATAAAATTTTCCTGTCTGAGAGCCCACCACCATCTAGTCACAAGGGTAATCATGTGCTATTATGTTGGCAGTACAAAAAGGCCCCCGGGGCCAACAGGAGATGATATGTTTCAATGGATTTCGGGGACGAAGACTCTCCCTGGAGCGGTGTCTCAGAGCGAGAGTGGAACGACTGGCGTTGGCAATTGTCCCGGCGAATTACTGATTCCGAGCATCTGAAACAGGTGGTCCCACTAACGCTAGATGAGGAGGTCGGTGTCAGGCGCTGTCTTACAAGGTTTCGAATGGCAATAACCCCTTATTATGCCAGTCTCATGTCCAGAGATGATCCAGATTGTCCAATCCGTAAACAGGCCATTCCCAGCGCAAAGGAAGTCATCTCATCCGATGCGGACATGAACGATCCCCTCTACGAAGACGTTGATTCCCCTGTCCCGTTTCTCACACACAGGTACCCCGATCGCGTGCTCTTGATAGCCACGGACATGTGCTTTATGTACTGCAGGCACTGCACAAGGCGCCGTCTGGCTGGACGCGAGGATACCCCGGTTACCCGAAACGACATCGACAGGGCGATTCAGTATATAAATGCAACCCCGTCCATACGTGACGTGCTGGTATCCGGCGGGGACGCGCTGTGCATGTCTGATGAGGCCCTTGAGTATATCCTTTCCAGCCTCAGGGCCATAAGACATGTGGAAATCATCCGCATTGGCACGAGGGCACCTGTAGTAGCGCCCATGCGGATAACACCCGAGCTTTGCCAGATGATCCGCAAGTACCACCCGGTATGGTTGAATACACAGTTCAACCATCCCAGGGAGATAACCCCGGAGTCGTCGAGGGCGTGCGAGATGCTTGCGGACGCCGGTATTCCCCTTGGCAACCAGTCCGTGCTTCTAAAGGGCATAAACGATTGTCCCTATATCATGACAAAGCTGGTCCACGGGCTGGTGAAGATCCGGGTGAGGCCATACTACCTCTACCAGTGCGACCTCTCCGAGGGTATCGGCCACTTCCGGACCTCCATCGGCAAGGGCATAGAGATAATGGAATTCCTCAGAGGTCACACTTCGGGATACTGTGTCCCCACGTTCGTGGTCGACATGCCGGGCGGTGGAGGGAAGATCCCGGTCGGCCCGCAATACCTCATCTCCCAGACGGACACCAAGGTGATCCTGCGCAACTACGAAGGAGTCATCTCGGTATATACCGAGCCCGAGGATAGAGTCAGCGCCTGTCATCACTGCGGGCTGTGCGCCGACAGCCCCGTGGAATACGACGGGGTGGCGAGACTGGCGCAGGGCCGTGCCCTGTGCATCGAGCCCAAGGGCCTGGTGCGTGAGAAGCGCAGGGCGGCCTACGCGCGCCGAAAGAAACGGGTCGCGCGGCTCGTGTCCAAGGGCGGGCGATAGCAGCTCGATCCATGATTCATCCGGCAAACTCACGAATATGAATTTGTCGAACCGGAGAACCCGGTTCATGGCGACAAGGGCCAGGAACGGACTGTAGAAATGCTCCAGGGACTGCCTGCAGTAGACCAGGTCAAACTCGCGGCAGAATAGTGAATCAAGGTCGTGGGCGTCGCCCCTCATGGCAGGCAGTCCCCTCTTCAGGCAGGCTTCGACGCCATCTGTATTCAGCGTTACACCGACGCATTCCTTTCCGGTGCCGGTCGCGATGGGGATACTGACAGTACCTGTCCCGGCGGGAACACCGCAAAAACCACAATGGTCTCTTCCCGGGTAACGACAACTCTGACTCCGATCAAGCACCCGAAGGTCGTCCCGAACGGCCCATCCCACCACGCCGGGGCGAAAGACACCTCGGCCGCCGCCCGCATGATCCCCCGGTATGCAACCCCGGGCAATTCAATGTTGGTTGAAAAGGGCAATTCAAGCTGGATGAATCCCACGAGGCCGTCGGGCCGTTCGAAGCTTGCTGCAACGCCAAGTGTGCCCGAGACAAGAACCCGGGAGCCGGGCCTCTCATTGCCGGATGCCGCCAGGACACGTGCCCGGGTATCGTGGGAAAGCCCGGTCTTCATCACCCGGCGACTTGAAGAAATCGCAGGAACCGGCGATGTAACGAAGATATCCTTTCCGGCCCGCCGTACGACCAGCTCGGCCCCAATCGGCACCCTTACAATTACAGGCGGCCTGAGCCTCGCCCTTATGATGTTTTCCGAATTTACAGCAATTGAGGTGAACATACCTCCTCGTACCTCCGGCGGCCGCTCCCGGGGATGGCCCCTTGAGGCGCCTCCATGGGGCGGCCTCCAAAGACGAAAGCTACGCGAATATGACGGGCTACGTGAAGATATCTGTTATCACTCTCGTCCACCGCTCCCGCCACTTTTCAAGGCTGAAGGCCCGTGCTACTTCCTTCGCCGCGCGGCCCAGGCGAGCGCGCTGGTCCTCATCTTCGATCAGTTGAGATAGGGCGTCGATGAGGTTTTGCACCGTGGGCTTTATGAGAAGGCCATTGTAGCCGTCGATGATGAGATCTGATAGTCCCCCCGTGTGGCCTGCAATAACAGCACAGCCCGCCCCCATGGCCTCAAGGCACGCGAGCGACGTTCCCTCCGTCGCCTTAGAAGGGATGACAGCTATGTCCATATTCCGGTAGGTCCAGGGCATGAGCCCGGGAGGACGCCAATAATAAAATATTCTATCATTGGTGCTGGCCCACCTCACCATGTGCTTTTCAAGCACGTCGTCGTGTGCCCTGCCCACAAAGTGAAACTCCACGTTATCATATTCCCTGGTGAGCACCTCCGCCGCCCGGGCAGCCTCGTTCACCCCGCGAACCGACGTTAGACGCCGCGGGAAAATAACACGGATCCTCTCGTGCTGCTGGGGCTCCGGGAGCGTTTGATATGCCCCTAGATCCACGAAGTTGGGAATGTATTCGAATTTTTGGGTTAACCCCGGCCAGGTGGCGGCCACCCACTGTAGTGTGGCGGTATCGACGGAGACTATCTTGCGCACGGCTGCAAGGGCGATGAAAAGCCTGCGCCGCCACTCATACCTTGCCTCCCTGCCCCCAAGGGTGGCCTCAAAGGTAGGGTAGTCCCAGTAGATACCATGGGATATGCTTATGCTCTTCTCCAGCGCCTGGGGATATGCCAGAAAAGTGACGAAGTATATCGCGTAGTCAATCCCCGTCGCGCGCTCATGAAAAGTGTGGTTGAGCCGCGGTGCTGTCTGAAACTGCGCATCGCCCTCAGGTATAGACCGTACCGGCACCCCCGGGATAAGCTCCCGCTCCCACCCCGTCCCAGCCTGCCACCATTCCACCTCAAACCCCATATCCAGGAGGAGCCTGGTGAGCTCTATGCCATAGCGTTCAGCCCCGCCATATACCACCCGGTTGCCATCAGGGCTGAAGTGGTTTGTGGTGAGCACGCCCACCCGCCTCGTGCGTCTTAAGGCCCGGCGCCCGGGTTTTCCTGGAGCCCCGCCATTGGAGCCCCCGGCCCGGCCGGCCATTTGCCCGGGGCTCCCGGCCGTCGCATCGGCCGTTTGTCTGGAACCCCCAGCCATCACACCGGCCGTGAAGCGCGAAGGGTAGGGCAGGGGCTTGGAATCAAACCACTCCTCAAGCTTGACGTCCTGCGGGGGCGCCATTATGCTCTCGGTGTGCTTCGAAGGAGCCCCCCGAGCTTCCATCTCCCTTGCCCGGTAGAGTTCATACTTCGCCTTGTGCTCCTCGAGCCTTACCCACCCCAGGTGCTTTACCCGTATATCTGAATGGAAAGATAAAAGCGGCCCCCGGCACTCACGCGGCCAGCGCCCGGCATGAATTGGCAAATCAGGCCATGTATAGGCCTTGCCAGGGATGTACCGGACTATGAACCTTACAAACCGCTGCCACGGATCCCATTCGCCGTCCACCCTGTAGTGCGTAAGAGACCCCCAGAAATCAAAAAGCCTGAATTCAATGGCGTCGTATTCCACCTGGTTTATGAGGTCGCGGACCTCGCATCTTATCCGGGGCTCGAATATCTCGTCAGCGTCTATCGCGAGAATCCAATCCGGGCCGGTCTCCTCCACCATCCTCCAGAGTTTGGCCCTCAGCTTTCCCTCGTGTTGAATGAACATGGGGCTCGGGTTTTGTTCAAATCTGACAACCTTTTCATAGCTCCTGCAGACAACAGGGGTATCGTCCTCTGAGGCGTCATCCAGGATGACGATCTCGTCCACCCATTGGGTAAGATCATCCAGCACCTGCCGGAGGTACCTGCCCGCTTCATTCCGCACCACCATCATCGCGGTCAACTTGTTGCCCGACGGCTTACGTGTGGATGCCACATCCCGCATATCTGTTACTTCTCCTTATCGGCTGGCTGCCTTTTCCCATCGTGTGACGGGGCGAGGCAATGCAGGCCCCGCCCCGCCAGGACGTCGTTAGGCCTGAGTCGCCACAAATATGAAGTCAATGGATAGGTCGCGATTCTGGACCAGGTTGCCTGCATCTGGCTTAAGCGCGACAGTAATGGTTACCTCCTGGACCGAACCTAGCGGGAGTGACCGGCCACCCGGAGGTTGGTCTACCAGGCCAGTGAGCACCCCGGTGTAGATTGTGGTCAACGGCGGGCTCGCCACCACACTGGCATTTAGCGAGCTCGCCAGTATCTGCGCCATGCTGGCCGTGGTCGGCGATACAGCCGCCCAGTCTGCGGAGACAAAATAGAGACAGTTGACGTCCCCGGCATTGGACACTGCAACAGTGCCCACGACCGAAGCCCCGGGCAGAAGGGGAGGCGACGACAGCACGGCGCTCTCGGGCGATATGGCAATGCTTACAGTGGCCGTAAGCACCTGGTTACCAGTATTAGCTGCATCTCCGGTAAATGTAAACGAAGGCACACGAATCCCTCCCTGTAGGACGGCGTAACAGGGCTCTCCCTACGGGCCTCGCTATTGCCGTCCTACTTTCCACATAGTATGCTTAACATGTCAGTGGTGTGAAAGAGGCAGCGAGTCAACTACTGCCGACTCGCCAGGTCTTTATGAGCGCCAGTATGAATACCGGGGAGGTAGGTTGAATGCGGTTCGACAACATCTTTGATCTCAAAGGTAAAGTAGCAATAGTCACGGGTGCGTCGCGCGGGTTGGGCAGGGTAATCGCCCTCGGGCTTGCGGACTTTGGAGCCGATGTGGCGATTACGGGCAGGACGATGGTCGACCTCGAGAAAGTTGCTCTTGAGATCAGCGACCGCGGGCGGGAGGCCCTGCCTGTCGCCGGTGATGTCACGAACCTCCGGGATGTAGAAAAGCTCGCGGAGCAGGTGCTGTCCAGGTTTGGCAAGGTAGATATATTGGTGAACAACGCCGGGGCGATAATCCGCAAGGGCGCCCTGGATATGACTCTGGACGAGTGGCAGCGGATCATCGACGTCAACCTTAAAGGTACTTTCATCTGCTGCAAGACGATTGGATCCATGATGGTCCGGCAGAACTCCGGGAGCATCATCAATATCTCCTCGGTAAGAGGGGAATTTGCAAGCCCGGGAGGCTACAGCGCCTATGCGCCCAGCAAAGCCGGCGTCAATGCGCTCACAAAAACCCTCGCCTATGAATGGGCCCGCTACAACGTCCGTGTCAATGCCATCGCCCCGACCTTCCTGGAAACAGAACTCACCCGGGATATCCTCAAGGACCCCGAGTTTCGCCAATTCCTATCCAGCCGGATCCCCCTCGGAAGGATCGGGAAGCCCGAGGACATTGTCGGGTCCGTCATCTTCCTGGCATCGGATGCGTCTGGTTTCGTCACCGGGTCGGTCATCTATGTCGACGGAGGCGTCAGCATGGGGAGCACTGTATAAACGCGGGCGGATCCCCCGATCATGATCATAGCCCGGGATGCTCATTCCTGCCGGAGACCACACGGCGGCCGGTCCCCCGACCAGCTAAAACCCACTTGACATAGTTCTAACCATAAGATATGCTTACTTAAGCAATTGTTTAATCATCACTTCAGGGGGTAGCTGCCATGGAAAGGAATCATACCGGCCCCAATGGTGACATCTGTGATAGCTTTTGCCCATCCCACGACACCGCCGGGCTTAAAGATAAGCTATTGGAGGTGGCCGGGCTATCTGAAATCTTCAAGGTGCTGGGGGATGAAACCCGCACCAAGATACTCTATCTATTAGCTCATAGGGAACTCTGCGTCTGCGACATCGCCGACCTCCTGGATATGAGCCTGCCGGCTGTCTCCCACCATCTGCGCCTCCTCAAGGCTATGAGGCTCGTCAAATACCGTCGCGAAGGCAAGGTTGTCTATTATTCCCTGGACGATCACCACATCGTAAACCTGATACGCGAAGCCCAGGAGCATTTTGCCGAGGGGAGATGAGGGCGGATGGTAGAAGAGACCCGTGGCACCAACGCCCCCGCCGTAGCAGACCACGGCACAGGAGATGAAGAAGGGAAAGGCAAGAGAGACCTACTATTCGTCGGGATTGCGGGCTTGCTCCTGGTAGTCGGGCTCATCTTCAATGCCGAGCTCCACGGGACCCCTCACTCATGGGCCGAATACCTTGTGTTGATTGCCGCCTACCTCCTGGTCGGCGGCAGAGTGCTGGCTACCGCGCTCAGGAACCTGGTCCGGGGCGAGGTATTCGACGAAAGCTTCCTGATGAGCGTAGCCACCATCGGCGCCATCGCCATCCACCAGCTCCCTGAAGCCGTGGCGGTCATGCTCTTTTACTCCCTGGGCGAGTATCTCCAGGATCGCGCCGTAGACCGTTCTCGCAGGTCCATAGCCGCCCTCCTCAACATTCGCCCGGACTATGCAAACCTCAAGATGAATGGCGACACCAGGAAGGTCTCGCCCGAAGAGGTGGCCCCCGGGCAGATCATAATAGTGAGGCCCGGTGAAAGGGTGCCGCTTGACGGCGAGGTCATAGAAGGCAGCTCTCTTGTGGATACCTCCGCCCTTACAGGGGAATCCGTGCCGCGCAAGGTGGAGGCAGGCCGGAAAGTGCTCGCCGGGATGATTAACGGTCAGGGGCTCCTGACGGTCAGAGTGACCAAGACCTATGGTGAATCTTCCGCAGCCAGGATCCTGGACCTGGTGGAAAAGGCAGCGGCCGGGAAGGCCCCCACCGAGCAATTCATCACCTCATTCTCCCGATACTACACCCCGATTGTGGTCCTCGTGGCCCTGGGGCTGGCGATAGCTCCCCCATTATTCATACCCGGGGCGACCTTTGGTGAGTGGGTATACCGAGCGCTGGTACTACTTGTGATCTCCTGTCCATGCGCCCTGGTGATCTCCATACCACTGAGCTATTTCGGAGGAATCGGCGGGGCGTCACGTCAGGGCATACTGGTCAAGGGCGCGAACTTCCTCGAGACACTAACCTGCCTTCACACAGTGGTATTCGACAAGACGGGCACCCTTACAAAGGGGGTGTTCCGGGTCGCCGAGGTGGCCACCAGGAACGGGTTTTCCAAAGATGAAGTCCTCCGCGCAGCCGCCCTTGCGGAGGCGCATTCCAACCACCCTATGGCAAAATCGATCCTGGATGCCTACCGGAATGCCTCAGGCATTGAGATCGAAGCAAATAATGTGCGGGAATACCAGGAGATTGCAGGGCACGGGGTAAAGGCGCGAGTGAACGGCAAGGTCATCGTGGTGGGCAACGACCGCCTCATGCACCGGGAAAATATCCCCCATGACTCCTGCGATGTGGAAGGCACCGTAGTCTACGTGGCCATGGACGGGGTATTCGCGGGTTACATAATCATCTCCGATGAAATAAAGCCTGATGCCCCTCTGGCCGTCCGGCGCCTGAAGGATCTCGGCATAAAGAGAGTGGTAATGCTGACAGGCGATGATGAGGGAGTCGCCAAAATGGTGTCTTCAAGGCTTGGTATCGACGAATACTTCGCGGAGCTACTACCACAGGATAAGGTAAGAAAACTCGAAGAACTCGAGGCATCACTGCCGGGCAGAGGCCGCCGGAGGATGGGGCGCCGGAGGATAAGCCGCCAGAGGCTCGCCTTCGTAGGGGATGGAATAAATGATGCGCCGGTGATCACCAGGGCTGACGTGGGAGTGGCCATGGGAGGCCTGGGTTCTGATGCGGCAATCGAGGCCGCGGACGTGGTCATCATGGAAGACGCGCCCTCACGCGTCGCAACCGCCATTGAAATCGCCCGGCGCACAAGCAGGATAGCAAGACAGAACGTCATCCTCGCCCTGGGCGTGAAGGCCTTTTTCCTGGTAATCGGCGCCTGGGGCCTGGCCACGATGTGGGAGGCCGTCTTTGCCGACGTGGGCGTGACCCTCATCGCGGTCTTCAATGCCTTGAGAGCGGTGACATACAGGGCGAAGCGGGAACTCACCCTGAGTCACCTATCATGACATTTCTGCAATGGATAATTGATATCATGACACCATTATAATATAATACAAAATGAGGTGATTGCCTTGCGCGCTAAACGACCTGTTCAAATATACCTCGACGAGAATCAATCTGCGGCCCTCAGGGCGCTCGCAGAGATCAAAGGGATCTCCATGTCGGAGATCGTTCGCGAGAGCATAGCAAAATATATCGCGGAAAGCCCAATTGAGCATGATCCTGCAATGAAGATCATCGACCTCGGCGATTCAGGAAAAGGCGATATCGCCATAAAGCATGATCAGTACCTCGCCGATTCATACAGCTCCGAGGCAATACCCAAGAAGCCACTTAAGGCAAATAGCCCCCGGTGAGGGGCTCCCAGGTAAGGGGCTCCCCCGGTAAGGGGCGCTCCCCTGCTCCCGTGGAAAGGCCTTGGTAGCGACGAAGCAAGAATACGAGGGGGATGGGCCTGTTGCAGGAAGAGCTGTTTGTGGACACAAGCGCCTGGGTGGCCCTGGCTGACCGGGGCGAAGCCCGACACACTGCAGCAACGGAAGCGTACCCTGAGCTTCTATCGCGATACCGCCTTGTGACTACGAACCTCGTGGTCGCCGAGACATACATACTCCTGAGAAGAAATCTCGGCGTGGAAGCATCGCTCCAGTTCCTTACCGCTATTGAAGCCAGCCCGCGTATCGAACTTGTCAGATCCAGCGAGGAACTCGAACGCGAGGCTCTGAAGCTCCTTCGCAAATATAAGGACCAGTCATTCAGCTTTGCCGATGCAGTCAGTTTCGCCCTGATGGGGAAGCGCAGAATAGCCAGGTCATTTACCTTTGATAATCACTTTTCGATTGCTGGCTTTGAGGTGATTCCATAGGCGGTCAAATAAAATGGCAGGGGAGACAGGACTCGAACCCGCAACCACCGGTTTTGGAGACCGACGCTCTACCAGTTGAGCTACTCCCCTGCACCTTGCAATACTAGCATATGCGATGACGCCCGCCTTGTCAAGGGCAACAAATGGGATCCCGCAGGCATAATTCTCTATTGGCTCTGCGAAATGATGTCCTCATAGCGATAGGTAAATTCCACCAGCTTGGGATGCATGTAAATTGGACTTCCACACCTTACGGCCAGAGCTATGGCGTCACTCGGCCTGGAATCTATCACGATCTGCTCGCCACCCCGCTCGAGGTGAATCTCGGCGTAGAAAACGCCCTCCCTGGCATCTGTGATTACGACCTTTTTTACCGTCCCGCCCAGGTTATCACAAAAGGCTTTCAAGAGGTCGTGGGTCAAAGGACGTGGGGGTGTCTCCCCTTGCAAGGGGAAGGCTATGGCCTGGGCCTCAAATGGGCCGATGCCGATCGGCAAGACGACTCTTGCATCCATATCCGTCAGCAGCACAGAAAAACTACCATTGAGGTCCGTCATGACGTTCAAGACTCTCATCTCTAGCAGCCTAACCACCCTCTCTCGGTTGGGCTCGTTCCCACAACTACCAGGGGAAGCCGGAGGTGAGTCACACGCCCGCTTTGGAAACTACGCCTTTGGGGCTGCGCCACGCACCCGCCCCACACTACTATTTTACCACGTCTTGGGCGAGATTGCCTCAATTCCCCGGGCATATTTCTGAAAAAGACAGCCCATACGGGGTGGGCCATTAATGTCATTTACGGCCTCTCGAAGGACATTCTGGCTGAGAGCCATCGCCTGATAAGGATCACCGTGGCCCCTGGGGGACGCCTCCTGAATTAGGCTCTGTATTCCAATTTTGCATAGAATAAGCAGGAGCTTGCACTGACGCGACGAATAAAGATATGGCGATGCGATGGCGAGAATCCGGCATGAGAGGTGATGCTTGGTAGCGTGACTCAAATGTATCAGCCGGTGCCCCGTTGTGTAGGCCAATTGCCACAGCTAAGATTCATGCATGACGCCAAGCAAGTGAGGAGGTCTGGTTACATGAGTTTACGCACCTTATTGAGACGTTTGGCATTTCCTGCAGTAGGGCTTTTGGCGGTGACTATCACTCTTGCCGGTTGTTTCGGTGGTGGTCAGGTGAGCCCGCCTAAGCCACAGGTTGTTTCGATCTCGGGCACGGTTACGGCTCCCAATGGAACGCCCATTGCCTTCACTCCTTCGCTTCTTCAAAGGCTCTTTGCCTGGTGCGCCGTTGTCTCTGCAGCTCCCCGTGAGGACGCAGTCCCAGGAGCGAAAGTAGTGGCCGTCAACTTTGCCGACGGCAAACAGGTCGGCACCACTGCGACCACTGACCAATCTGGCAGATTCACTATCTCACAGTTGCCAAAGGGTATCGACATCGTGGTCATCGCGACGAAGGAAGTCGCCCCCCAGGGTGGCGCGAGGATAAGGCTATCCACTCTCATTCCGGATGTGGGTACGCAGAATATAATTGCCTCGAATATCAACGCGACCAGCACCATTGCCGCAGAGGCATGGGGTATTCACTACCGCAAGGGCCTCAACATTGGCCCGCGGGACTTCAAGAGCACTCTAGACGCTGCTACAAGGTTCGTCGAACGGCAGAATTCCCTCAATCTCACCGAGGGCGCCGGCATTATCACGACTGGCTATGGTAACGGCCTCCACCAAGACAGTGGGGCAGGTGAGGTCGAAGGCACGGTCCCTTCTTCGATAGACGGCCGCGTCTGGCCTGCCAAGGAAATGATCCAGGATTTGAGAGATGCAGGCCTCAGCCTGAAGGGCACCTATGAACAGCAACTCCAGGTCCAGGGCGAGAATATTGAGACAAAGGTCGGGCCATACTTCGCCGAGGTCGCTTCCCATGTCGGCGGGCTTCACCCGTGGATAATCAACTTCGACCCCGGTGTATATGAGGAACACCCTGACGGGGTGCTGATGCCGATAGCCCCACGTCCCGAAGGAGACTGGATAATTCGCCGGTATGGCGATATCTATTATGAGGAACACTGGAAGGCATCCCTCTCCACCGACTACCAGGGCGTCAAGGTGCTCAAGAGCGCATCTTTCGAGGTTACGCGACCGTCTGAGGCCGGGTTCATTTTTGAAGGGAACCTCTTAATCGACTACACCACGGCCGGTAATTCTACCCTGCCCATCAAAGGAACATTCACAGCCAAACTCCAGGATGCTAGATCCCAGTTCCTTGCGCAGGCGACCACGTTCGATGGGCAATATTCCGGCCAGTTTAACAATGATGCCACAGCAGGATCTGCCACATTTACCGGGAAATTCGCCTCTCCCGTTGTCAACGCTACCGGCCAACTGGTGATCGAAGGCGATATCGCCTCTGGTAGTGCCGATATCAGCTTTAACGGTAGCGTGACCACCGATACAGCCTGCGTTGAGGGCACGATTGAGCTGGCTCTCGTAAGAAGCAGTGTCATGACAGATACAGCCGTCCCCAAGCTCATAGCCTTGAATGGCAGTCTCAAGGAGCCAGGGGCCAGCGCACCGCTTTTCCAGGGCAATTTCGAGATCAGCATAGAAAACGCTTCCACATTTGACTTTGGCAGCCCCGTCAGCCAGAACAACTGGCCAAAAGGCCATATCCAATTCGGTGGGTATGTTGAAGCTCAGGGGCACCCCAGGGTCTCGGCAACGGTGACTATAGGGACCCAGGAGTACCTTAAGTTCAATTCCACCGTTTCCTACGCGCACAACGGGCATACACTGAATGGTACGATAGCCTACGATGGTATCACCGGGGTCGCGGCCATGAATATCAAGAACCAAGCCGGTCTGGTGACCACCATGAACGGGAGTGGATTCCTCATCCCGGGCGGGGGGACACTGTCAGGGTCTATCAAGAACTCTGCCGGAACGAAAGTCGCTGACATCACTACGGATGTTGATGGGCTGGTGAGGGTGGTGTATATCGACGATTCCTGGGAGACCCTGTTCTAGGTGCCGGATGTTATAATGGATCGAGGCAAATTTCGCGAATCCGGACAAGTGGTTATTGCCGTACTCGTCGTGCTCCTGGCTACGCCTATGGTGGGTACAGGCGTCATGGCAGCAGACGAGGATCTGTTGGATACGTGTATGTCACTCCTTTCAGAGGCACCCACCTCCGCGGAGGGTGCCTCTTTGGCCCCCGTATCCTCACAGTCCCCCGCACCTCCGCAACTCCCTATATCCTCGCGGCCCACTATATCTCCGCAACTCCTGATGTCTCCCTGGCTCACTATGCCCTCGCAACGGGGCGGGGCGAACCTTGCTATGTCCTCGCAGCGGGCCGGGCTGAGCCTTGAAATGGGCATGTCTGGCAATGTAGTCAGCATCTCGGAGGCAGCAATGTGGGCAGGAACGGGCGTTACAGGCGGAACTCGCGGACGTTTAACTCCCGAGGAGGCCACATTGACAAGCCTCATGTTGCTGGCCCCACCAGGTTTTAATGATGAACGGGCGACCACGTGGATGGTGCATACGTTGGGTATAGACATCGGCTATGCCCCCGGGGTGCGGTTCACGATTGCAGAAGACACCATCGCTGGCCTTGTGGCTACAGGCGACACCGTAAGATGGCTTGCCGGTCTCAGGAGTGACAGCAAAGATGGCGCCGGTAGCGGCGCCTCAAGCAAAACAGGTGAGGCATACGAAGTGGGTCTCAAGGTACGCAGGATGGCTATAGAGAGGTCCACATTGACCGTGTGCAAGCAACTGGCGCAGGAGCATGGGCGGCCACCACTGTATGGCAAGGGGACGCTATTCAACAGGGCGGTGTCCCTTGGATGCAGGCTCAACTTTCTTCAGGGCAAGAGCCTTTATGACGTCGATCTTGCCGGGATAGGAGAGGTAGGTGGAAAAGGGGATACTACAACCGGCAAATTCGTGGGCTTTCTCGACAAGGTCGAGTGGAATCGCAAGAACATGGGGCCAGGGGCTTACGGGTGCTCGCTTGACCTCGCTCTCGCCCTGGCACTGACCCGGCGCACTACGATAGGGGTTGGAGTGAATAATCTCATCGGGTTTATAGAATGGAACGGCGCAAGGCATGTAGATGGGATGGCAAATACAGATACGGTCACTATAGACCGCGAAGGATATATCTCGTATGCGCCTACTATGACGGGAAGCCAATCCACCGGTGACGTGAGGTATGAGTTCCCCCGGACCCTTGAGATCGGCTGCAGGATCGACGCCGGCCACGGGGCTGGGGCTCCACACATACACGTCGCGGCTGGTACCCCCTACTTACGCGTGGCCGCAGGCGCCACACACTTGCGAATTGAGGCGGGGGACCTGCGCTTGCGCTATGACGGCAACCGGCTTGTGCCCGGAGCCCGTGTGAAGATCAATGTCCAGCGGCCAGAATTTGCTATCATCCCACAGCCGGAAGCTGCCGCACAGCCCTCAGGAAGACCAAGATCTGCCGTCGCCCCTTGCTCAGGGTTTACCCTCGAAATTGGCTACGGTCCCATGCCCGGGGCAAAGATAGGGCAAAGGTATGGTTTCATGGCCCAGGAAAAGCCCCTGTGGTCTCTTGGAATATCGAATGCGGACGGAAACTGGGCGCTTGCCGTGGCCGCAGATACTCTCGACATGAGACGGGCCAGGGCAGCCTCCATCAACTTCCGGGCTGGAGTCTGTTTCTGAGCCAATGCTCAATATCCGCGAAACACAGTAATCGGCGACCTTAACATATACCCTAAAGATGGGCTGTGCCCATTTCTGCCCCTTGGTGGGGTCACCCTTCGGGAGTGATGCCCGGAGGCGGGTGTTATCCGCCCTTCACTGCGTATACCTCCATGGCACCCTCGCGGCGGTCGCCTTTTCCGAAGAAAATGAGGTTCACCACATGAAATCCTGTGTCCGCGAGGAGGCGTGAAATCGTGGATGCGTTAAAATATTGAAGGTGTTCCGGCGGGTCCGCCTGCCAGAAGGCAGCTTTGGCAGGGTCACAGCTCTCAGGGGACGGGTTTGGGGCGTCCGCATCCGGGGTAGAAAGGGCAAGGATGCCTCCGGGCTTCACTATCCTGTTGGCCTCCATGCATTCCTCCCTCGGGCTCGGCACATGCTCTATGAAATCCCACATCGTCAGGACATCCACGCTTGCATCGCCCAGGGCTACTTGGCGCAAAGTGCCCCTTATTACATTGAGTCCGTAACGTTCCCTTGCAAAGTTAACCGCAAACTCCGAGATGTCTATGCCTATGCATTCCCACCCCCGGTCTCTTGCTGCGCGGAGCGAGAAGCCATTTGCACACCCTACGTCCACCATAAACCCCGGCGGCTTGCGGTAGCGCTCTATGGTTGCAATCCTCTCAACGAAGATCCCGAGGCGGGTGTCATCGTACAGGTAGTTCTCACCGGGTTTATATCCATAGGGACCTTGCCCGGTAAAATATGATTCTTCATATATCGACTCAAGGTCCGGAAGTCCCGGACGCGGGATTACGTAGATGAACCCGCATCGCAGGCACTTAACGACCGTATAGGGGTGAAGGACCAGGACGGGTTCGACGAGGTATTCACGGCACACCTCACACGGGTCCTCCACCTGAATAATAGAGGTTTCCGACCGATCCGAACAGGTGTTTGCCTGTGTGCAATTTGTCTTGTCCATGGATCCAATTCGGCTCATAGTATCGCTCCTTTTCCAATTACCTGGCCCGCGGGTTCATCCGGTCACTCTTAGACCTTTTTGCCCCGCTACGACGTTTCACCTTAGCACGACACTTCGCCAGTTCCCGGTGCCAGGCTGACCAGCGCCGCATTATGCCCGAGGCGATTAATGATGATGCAGACAAAAGGAATACGACAGATGGCAGGCGGCTGCCGGTCATTCATTCATCGCAATACAGTATAGTATTGATGCGGTCTCTATGTGCAACATTGTGGATGGCGGGCGACCTGCATCGCCGAATCGCATCACCGGACAAAAGGACCCTTTCTTCGCGGAAGGCCTGCCGGGCGGAGCAGAAGGCCGGACGGGAACAGCCAAACATAGAGGAGGAACTCAGGTGTTTCTGTCGAATAAGTTCCCTCCGAGTAAAGAAACACGGACAGGGGCTACCGGAAGACAGGAAGCGGGTGAGGAACGGGGTTTCTCCCGGCCTCTTTGTTTTTGGCAATGGGTGTATCCGTCATAAGAGATTCGTCTGGAGAAAGAGGATTCGTGCTATCAGGTGTAGAAAAAGGAAAGCATGGCGGCCTGCG
>DUSO01000002.1 GCA_012842565.1 Bacillota bacterium | reverse complement strand
GGGCTCAGGAGCTACCGCGCTCCGGAGGCAAGAGGTCAGCTGTAGCCGGTGCCATGGTCGGAATCACGCGGCACCGGCCGCAATATATTTATTGGGACATGGTTTGAATTAGAAACGAGTACTGGAGGGGGTTACGTTGAGGAGGAGCATCAGGCACTTTGTGGTGGGACTCCTTTGCCTTGCCTTTGTCGTTGGGCTCACAGGGTGCTTTGGCCCCCCGCAGGAGCCGGGGTGGATACAGGGATGTGTTATGTGTGATGCGGCCGCTAAGGGTGCAACGGGAGAAACACGCCCCAGGCTAATAGTGGTAAAATCCCCAAAAGGAGTGGAAGGATATATCCCTCTGGAAGGAGCTAGAGTGACAGCTGGAGGCGTAGTAGACATTACTAAGCAAGACGGGTCATTCAAACTCTTTCCGCTGTCACCTGGCTACTACACAGTCTCCATATCACACGAACGCTATATGCCGTTGACAATTCCGAATGTGTATGTTTACTCGGGTAAAGGTACAGATGTGGGCTCACCGAATCTGGGGGTGTTTTATTACCTTTTTGTTGGGATAAGCGACTATTTTCCTCCTGGTCCCTCGCAACCACCCGATTACCCAATTGGGGATTTGAATTTTGCGGACGACGATGCCGAACTCTTGCATGAAAGCCTGTATCTAACAAACCATTATGCCGGCGTGGTTGTTCAAAAGCTCACTAACGCCGATGCAACTAAGGCAAGAATCGAGGCCGCAATTAAATCGATTGTCGGAAGCATGAGCGACCAGGACTATTTCCTCATGACCTTTTCGGGGCATGGTGGGAACCTGTACTTTGTTGACAATCCACCGCCGGGTGATCCTCCATATGACTTTATCGTCCCGCATGATTTTACGGGGAGGACTGAAGAACTGATTCTCGATTACGAATTGAAGGAGTGGGTGAGAAGTCGTAACAAGAATAAGGTTTTCATTTTCGATAGCTGCTATAGCGGCGGAATGTACAGGTTCCCACCATCGCTCGCCGCAAAAGGCGCAAGGCCAGGCTTCTCGTCCTTGGCCCGAAATCTCAACCAGGAGGGTTACATAGTAATCACCGCCTCTTCTGATACCGAACCTTCGTTCGAAGATCGTAGGTGGGGAGATGGTCATGGGGTCTTCACTTGGTACTTCTGTGAGGGAATAAGAAGCCGCGAGGCTGATGATGACGGAGATGGTATCATCACTGCTAGAGAGGCGTATGAGTATGCGGCGCCTAAGGTCATCCTTGACACGGGCGGACAGCAACATCCGCAATTCTATTATCGTGGCCGCGCCGACGTGCCCATCTACCGTATCCCGCCAGTCACCTGGGCTAAAGGCGGGAAAGGGCGCTGAGCCTGTGGCTAAGAAGAAACCGGTATAAGGAAACGGGTGCCGAAATATAACACAAGAGGATGGCCTGAAGTACCGCGGGCGTCCACTGGAGTCTAGAGGAATGTAGCGACTCACTACCGGGGCACACCATCTGCCCCCGGTAATATGGGTCCAAACGAGAATCATGCCCGGATTAGCCTACGAGAGGCGAACTCGAGTAAGGCTGTATATAAACAAGCGGCATGTTCAGCGGGTTCTCAGCATCATAGCCGGAACATTCACAGGAGAAAGAGCGTTCCCTCATTCTGGAGAGGTTTCGCAAGATAGTCCCGGGAAAATCTCCCCGCTCGACGATCTATAGCCTCTAAATCTGGTTCATCAGCCGGGGCTAATGCCCCTGGTTCTCAGGGTCAGGGAAATTTTCGGTATCCGGCTCCCGGTTTCATGATCACCCGCTCAGAGACCTGCGCCGAGAAACATCTGGAAGTACTGCGACGGGCAGGAAAAGTACCTGTAAAGTCGAATAAACTGAATGGGTTGGATTTGTGGATATGACTGCGACTAACCTGATTTGGGTAACTCGATCGATATGGGGGTGGTAACCCGGTCAAGATCAGAGCTTTCAGATACGTGTTTCCGTAAGGGTCAGGGGATCCTTAGACGTAGGATCAAAGGATAATTGTTTCGATAGCCAGGGTAAGGCGGCAAGGGCAACTTAAGGCAACCGGTGCCGCCTGAGATTGAATGTACAAAATCAATCACCACATAGTTTTGAAAGGAGGGGTTTCGCGCCATCCATCGTTTTTGCGATGGAGTCAGACGCGGTGATCCATGAAGAAGATAGCGATTTTGAGCATCATAGCGGTGTTCGTGATGGGCTTTACGTCCGCAGCCCTCGCCCAGGGGAATGTCTCAGGTACTTACTGGATGCCGGGGACCTGGACTTACGAGGATATCGGTGGAAAGATATCTGTCCCCGGCAAAGGGCTTGCTCTCTCGGGCGATTTCGCATTCAGTGACAAATTTGGCGTGGCTTTCGCATACACCAGCCTTTCCAGCACCGGGAATCTCATAGATGCGGATGGCCAGGAAATAGTAGATTCAAAGGCATCTGCCTCCTGCACGGTGATTGACGCTACATACAAACTATACTCCGACCCGGCGTTCGCCATGTATCCGTCGGTGGGGTACCTGATGTCTTCATCGACGTTTGAGGCTGCTGGAAAAGCCACAATCGACGCGTCCGGCATCAAGGTCGGGGCAAAAGGGACCGCCTTCCTGATGGAAGGGCTTGAGGGCTATATATCCGGCGGATATATTCCTTCACTTACGGTGAAGGTATCGGATGGAAGCACCACCACCGAAGCACAGGGGACAGGTATGGAATTTAGCGGCGGCGTGCGGTATGCCGTCAGGGTCGTTCCCAACCTGTCCGTGGACGCGGGATATCGCTACCTGTCGTTCTCATCCGACTCGGAGAAGCTCGGAAAGCCGAAGGCTATCACCGGCGGCTTCTTCATCGGCGCAAGCTACAAATTCTAAGCGCACAATCTAGGCCCTGTCAGGGCCGGATGATCTTGATGATCAGGAAGATTACCTGATGGCTTAGAAAAGCTGATACCCGCACCGACCACCCGGGCGAAATCGATACCCTGGGTGGCCGGTTTCTTCTTTAGCCACTCCGCACGCCGAGGTGGAAAGCATTTTACCACTTTGGCCGTGAGGTGGTCAGGTGCTTTCCACCACAAACGCCGGGATGGTCATGTGGTTACCATTCTGCACTCCGAAGCGCTAAAGGTCTTACCACTTACGCGTCAGGGTGGTCAGACAATTGCCTATCTCCCGCGCTAGGCGGCAAGGATTTTGCCATCTGTTCATCACGGCAAAGACGAGCTGCGTGGCCATGTAGTCTACGACGCCCATTCCCGCCGGGGCTGTTGCGGTGGGCCCACGGCCACCCACCGGAGCTGTTCAGACAGGGCCCCCGGCCACCCGTGACCACGAGGGAGGATTTACGCGATTTATGGAGAATGTAACAAAGATATGACGAATTCATAACGCGCTGATACAAAGATGGAGCACCTGAATTGATAGCATACAGGCTTGGCAATTCCCTTTACCTCAATGTAACAAACCGGTGCACTAACAGTTGCGAGTTCTGCATTCGTAAGATTGCCGACGGCGTTGGCGGGTATAACCTATGGCTCGAGCGGGAGCCTGCAGCCGACGAGGTGGTGGATGCGGTAGGGGATCCGACGCGGTATGATGAGATAGTCTTTTGCGGCTACGGTGAGCCCCTCGTCCGCCTGGACGTGGTAAAGGACGCAGGGCGACGGCTCAAGGAACGGGGGGCCAGAATACGGGTCGATACAAATGGACAGGCTAACCTGTTTTTTGGAAGAAACGTGGTGCCCGAGCTCGAGGGAATAGTAGATGCGATCTCAATCAGCCTGAACGCTGAAAATGCGGAGAAATACGTAAAGCTTTGCAACCCTGTCTTTGGCGAAAGGGCATATTACGCCATTCTCGAGTTCGCCAGGGAGGCCGTAAAGCACATCCCGAGGGTCACTCTCACGGTGGTTGACCTCCCCGAGGTGGACCTCAAAGCCTGCGAGGACATTGCGCGCTCCATAGGAGCCGGTTTTAGGGTCAGGCATCATATACGGTCGTAGAGCACTCATAGAGCGCTATGTTCCCGCTGTAAGAATGTGCATAAAAAGGAATCGATGGCAAGATACTGATATTGAGGGCATGGGCCCGCACCTAACCAGAGAAGGTGACCGTTCAACCGGGATTTAAGTATCATGGTATAAGAGGCATGGAATACGAGGGTGAATCTAAAACTGACCGGGAGGTCGATGTGATGGGGTGTAAACCCTCGAGTGGATGCAAGCCAGGGATAAAGCCACGGACGGGCCGCCTCGTCATAACTGCGGTGGCTGCGGTAATCGCAGTGTTCCTCTCCACGGGGTTCATATGGAACCGCAAGGAGATCACGATAATGGCCGATGGCAGGTCGCTCATCAGGGTTACTACTGCTGCCACAGTGGGCGAGGCTCTCAAGGAGGCCGAGGTCGAGCTCAACCCCGGGGATGTGGTCACACCACCTCCGTCCGGACGCGTTCGTAAAGGGATGGTAGTTAAGATCACCCGGGCGATCCCGGTGACGCTGGTTGCCGGAGGACAAGAGTTTAAGATCCGTACTGCAGGGCAGACTGTGGCGGATGCCCTGTCAGATGCCGGCATCCTGCTTGGTCCTAAAGACCGGGTGAGCCATGATCTAAAGGCGCCCCTGGCACCCGGCATGACCATCAAGGTCGTGCGCGTGGTTGAAAAAACCGTGACAAGACGGGTAATTATCCCTTATAGGACGGAAAAGCGCCCGGATCCGCACCTCGACAAGGGCAGGAGCAGGGTGTTGAGCAAGGGAGCCGATGGGCTGCGGGAAGAGGTAGTCTCCATCGTTTATGAAAACGGCAGGCAAGTCAGCGAAGAGGTCATATCAAGGAAGGTCATAGTCCCGGCCGTAAACGAGGTGATTGCAGTCGGCACGAGAAACCCGCTCCGGACCCTGCAAACGTCTCGTGGCACATATCGTTACCGCGATTCCTACACGATGATCGCTACGGCCTTCGAAGCCGGGCCGAGGAGCTGTGGCAAGTACGCGGACGGATATACGGCGATAGGAGTAAAAGCTCAGCGGGGCGTTGTGGCCGTTGACCCCAATGTCATTCCCCTGAAGACACGGCTCTACGTCGAGGGATACGGCCCGGCCTTGGCCGCGGACGTGGGGGCCGCCATAAAGGGCTACCGCATAGATGTGTTCCTGCCTACCGTCGAGGAATGCCTGAGGTTCGGGAGACGCAGGGTCAAGGTGTATGTCCTGGAAGATGAATAAAACACGATCCACCCCGATGCCCGGTGAAAGATGAATGCAATTCGTCCCAAGAAACGTTTCGGTCAGCATTTCCTGAAAGACCGGCAGTATATCAAAGTTATACTTGACGCAGCGCGACTTTCTACGGACGATGTAGTCCTCGAGATAGGTCCCGGGACGGGAGTCCTCACCGGTGAGCTGGTAACGCGTGCCGGTCATGTGGTGGCGGTTGAGATAGACAGAGAGCTGGCGGCGTTCTTAAAGGAACGTTTTGCCAGCTTTTCTAATCTCGAAGTAATCTGTGCGGACATTCTGACACTTAGCTTGACAGATATACTCGGATTTGCTATAAAAAAAGGGAGAAGATGCAAGGTTGTCGCGAATCTGCCGTATTATATCACCACCCCGGTAATAGCGGCTCTCCTGAATAAAAGGGAGCTTTTCGAGTTGCTGGTGGTAATGGTACAGGAGGAAGTGGCAGATCGCATGGTGGCTCAGCCCGGGACCAAGGAGTATGGGGCCTTTTCTATTATGGTCCAGTTTTACAGCGAGGCGGAGGTCATGGCCCATGTCCCGCGCGGAGCTTTTCATCCCGTTCCGAAGGTCAATTCAGCAGTGGTGAGACTGAAATTGCGGGCGCGTCCCGCAGTTTCTGTAGTTAGCGAGGCAGTTTTCTTCGACGTGGTGAGGGCCGGGTTTGGCAAGAGAAGGAAGATGCTTAGAAACGCCCTTCTCGGGAGCGACCTTGGGTTGTGCCCCGGCCGCGTTGACAAGGCCTTTGATATAGCAGGGATTCCTCCCACGAGGCGTGCTGAACAACTCACATTGGAGGAATTTGGACGACTTGCGGATGCCTTAATTTGCGGGTGCTTGAAGGGTGATAACAATTGACTTTCATAAGTCCTACCAAGGGGCGTCTCAGCTTCAATGAGACGTTCAAGGACATAATCAAATACATCGAGGAGGTACCGAATGGCCGTTACCGGCTGATTATCGGCACAGACTCGCAACTCCGCGACGATACGTGCTTCGTGACAGCCATTGTTGTCCACAGGGTTGGCAAGGGTGCGCGATATTACTATTCTAAGGAACGCGAGCGCGTGGGGAGAAACTTGAGGCAGCGGATATTCTATGAAACCGCCAAGAGCCTTGGCGTTGCTAGCAAGCTCGCTGAGAAGCTTGCTCAGAACGGTCATTCTGACCTCAACGTTGAGATTCACCTTGATGTCGGGGAGAACGGCGAGACCAAGGACTTGATAAGGGAGATAGTGGGGATGGTAACCGGGACAGGGTTTTCGGCGAGGATCAAGCCGGAATCCTACGGCGCCTCCAAAGTAGCAGACAAGCATACGAAATAGTAATACTGGGTGGATCGTGCACACGGCACGGGTTCCCATGGACCCCGGAACCCGTGCCTTTGCTTCTCCATAGAATGGTGTTGGGAACAAACGGGGATAGAGCGCCGAACAGGCAAGTCCTCGTTCTCCCGAGGAGAACAGATCTATGGAGAAGATATCCGTGGGGGACACCGTCAGTCGCAAGTCCTATGGGGCTGACCTCTTGTTTGTGGTGGTGAGGATAGCCGGAGATTCTCCAAAGAATGCCAAGGCCCTTTTGAGAGGACTAAATGTGAGATTGTATGCAGATGCTCCTCTATCAGACCTGGTAAAGGTCAGCCTGAAAGAGGTCGAGCGAATAAGACTGAATCTGATAAAGCAGTCCAAGGACTCAGCCCGTAAGGTGTTCCTGAGGCGCGTTGCCGAAGAAAATCTCTATAGGTACAGGGCTGGAGCCGAAAGGCCCGAGGGGCACGAGTTTTTTGAGTTGCCCGGCAAGGTATTGCATGTAGATGGGGATCGCGATTATCTCAGAGACTGTCTCGACTATTACCGCCAGCTTGGCGTGCCTGTTATAGGGGAATATGTGCCCGAGGAACGTCAGCCCTCGGAGATAATGTCTTTACTCGAGACGCACCTGCCGGAGATCGTGGTCTTGACAGGGCATGACGGCCTTTTGACCAAGAAGGGGGCCGACCGTGCGGGCATTGATAGCTACCGGACCTCACGTTTCTTCGTCGAAGCAGTGCGTAAAGCCCGCCGTTTCCAGCCCGATAAAGACGCCCTTGTCATAATAGCCGGGGCGTGCCAGTCGCATTACGAGGCACTGCTCGCGGCAGGGGCCAACTTTGCAAGTTCACCGGAGAGGGTATTTATCCATGCATACGATCCTATCCTGGTTGCAGAGAAGATCTCATACACGCCGATAGACCACATAGTCCATGTATACGAGGTTGTCGAGAACACGATCACGGGTATCAAGGGGATCGGTGGGATAGAGACAAGAGGTAAATTCAGATTAGGGCTGCCAAAGACGGTCAAGGAATGATAGTATGGCCGAAATTTGCCAGATTTAGGTCCCGCCCTGTCCTTGACAAGGGGTGCATGTCTGCATTATACTTAACTAATTTAATTGACATGTGGAGGGAATTGTGGTACAATTCATCTTGTATGGCCCTGTGTAGAAGTTTCCGGTTTGGCTTCTACGATGCAAGGAAGGTGAGACGAGTGGCGGGCAACGATGTCCTTGATAGAATCAAAAAAGACGTGGATTCCTTCGTCGGCAAGAAGGTCAGGCTCAAGGCAAACCAGGGGCGCAAGAAGATAGTAGAACTCGAAGGTGTCCTGGAGAGCACGTATCCGAAACTATTCGTGATAAAGTTGAATGAAAAGCCCGGCATCACCAAGCGGGTTTCGTATACCTATGCCGATCTCTTGACCGAGTCGGTAGAGCTCTCGGTATTTCAAAAGGACAAGGAAAAGCGGATAGGTTGCGCAGGCTTGTGACCGGGGCCGGTCAGGGTTTGCAAAGTCAGGCACCTCTGGTCTTTATTTTGTAGAGGGGTGGCTCAGGGAGGCTCAGACCTGATGAGCCACCCTGTTTCTTTGCATAAGGCGAAGGGCCAGCCTCTCTGCTATGTCTCCAGTTTTTTCCATAACCTCAGGGCAAAAGGCTGAATGGCTCCAAACAGCATGGATAGGGCCGCCACGGGATCGAATTCGACACCCCATAACGCTATCTTTTCCGGGATGTTCAGTTGAAGGAAGTTTATCAGCATTATTAGGGCGAGGTAAATGCCCCCCGATACCCCCACGAATTCAACTATGGCTTCCGAGAGCGGGGAACTACGCGGTTCTGACGGGGTTACCTCCGCCCACCTCTCTCTCTTTTGCCTGGTTCTTTCCATTATCGAGAATATGAGAAAGCCTATGGCGGCGACCAGGGCTAAAGCTACCATGGGACTACCACCCCCCCTTGTGTGACCTTTCACCGTTTGAATTCTATTCAGTGTCGCCCGCGACATTCCACCGCCCGGCTCGCGGAATCCGGCCATCACCCTGCGCGTTTTCCAGGAATATCATAGACCAGGACCAGCAGGGGTAACCCTGCCGCCGAGTGGCATAAATCATGACGCCTCTTGCCGGCGAGAACGACCGAGGAGAGGGTGATTGTATGGACGCGACAAAGGAGGCGCTGGCCAGTCACCGGGATCGTCTCCTGAAGATAGAAAACGTGGTTGGAGTAGGCAGGGGATATAAGAAGGTCAGGGGACAGAGAACCGGCGAAGAAGCGATAATAGTTATGGTGGTCAAGAAAATGCCGCGGTCTGAGCTTAGGGCCGCTAGCATTGTTCCGGAGACCATAGAGGATATCAAGACAGACGTTCTGGAGGTGGGCGAGATCGTCTTCCTGGGGCGTCAGGACCGCATGCGCCCAGCCCAGCCCGGGGTGAGTATAGGGCATTACCGCGTCACAGCGGGGACCTTGGGAGCTGTGGTCAGGGACGCCAGGACCGGTGCGCCGCTGATACTCTCGAATAACCATGTCCTGGCCAATTCGACATCAGGAAGCGACGGCAAAGCCAGGGCCGGGGATTCGATCCTCCAACCGGGCGCTTATGATGGGGGAAGGCCGGACAGGGACCAGATAGCCACGCTGGAGAGATTTGTCCCCATCTACAGGAGCGTGGGGACTCCAACGTGCGAGGTTGCGACCCTTTTCCAGAAGGTCATCGAATACCGCATACAGCAGTTCAAGCCTCAGTATAGGGTGCTGATATTGCGCCAGACCGGCCAGGTGAATACGGTGGATGCCGCTGTCGCGAAGCCCCTATCTGAGGATCTCGTAAAATCCGAGATACTGGGAATCGGTGAGATCCAGGGCGTTGCCGAGGTAGAGCCGGGGATGATGGTCAAGAAGAGCGGCAGGACGACCGGCGTAACGTCTGCTCAGGTGGAAGTAGTAGACGCCACGTTGCAGGTTGGATACGGGAATAGCGACGTGGCCACTTTTGAAGACCAGGTGGTCGCCGGGGTAATGGCCCAGGGAGGAGACAGCGGCTCGGCAATCCTGGACGGGAATAACAGGATCGTTGGCCTTCTTTTTGCCGGCTCGGACAAGGTGACGGTCTTCAATAGGATACAGAATGTGATGAAGCTCCTGGATATAAAGATATGAGCCTTGTGCCAAGGATCGTATCCTTGGCAACAAGGATTGCGGGGCTTTTGCCGCTACCTGCTATTGACGGGCGACCTCATACCCCATGGGGTCGCCTGCTTTTGGGTACACCCGGCATGGGGCTTGTAGTAAGCCGTGTGGGGACAGGGGGTGGTCCGGCCGCGCTGGGTCGTGAGGGTAGATCCTCCATGTGTAGCAGGTTTTCCATGACCCGTCAAGACTTGCCCCGCTTGCCGTTAATCCCTCATTGATGGTCTAATCCACGTCGTTTACGATGAGGGTATAGCCCCGCTGGCGTGGCGCTGGCGAGCCACCATCATGGCGTGGGCAGACCAAAGGAGGTCAGGCAATGGTAGCAAGTCGCAGACTCAAAATCACAACAGTCTTAGGTGTTGTCGTACTGCTCTTGGCCCTGGCAGCCGGGCCGGCCCTGGCGGGTTCGACCGCCTGGAAGACAACATCCTTTGGCACCCGTATCAGCTATGGCAGTAACCAGTATCAGAGTGGCGGAACTTATTATGGCGGGTGGAGCAGCAGTCGTCCTCAGAATTCGTCAGGCGGCTACTATTATTCCAGCGGCAATTCCGGCACATGGTATTATTCGAGCTCGCCATCGAACGTGTGGTACAGCAGTGGCGGCCATGTCTACATATATCGTCCTCCATACCAGCCCCAGCCGTCTCAACCATCTCAACCATCGTATCCCGGGACGCCCTCACAGCCCAGTACCCCTTCGGAGCCGGGTACTCCAGCTACTCCATCGGGAGGCCTGACCCGGGACGAGGCAACCATGTTGAGCCTCATAAACCAGGAGAGGACCAGGGCCGGACTTGCGCCTCTTACCATCGACATGAGGCTCACAGAGCTTGCCCGCAAGAAGAGCCAGGATATGATAGTAAACAACTACTTTGGCCACAATTCACCGACCTACGGGTCACCCTTCGACATGCTCAGGGCTGCGGGCATATCGTACAGGGCTGCGGGCGAGAACCTGGCCGGCGCGCCGACCGTCGAGCGGGCTCACCAGCTCCTCATGGCAAGCCCGGGCCACCGCGCCAACATCCTCAGCACCTACTATAATCGCGTGGGCATCGGGATCGTAAGCGGAGGGCCTTACGGCAAGATGTTTACGCAGCTTTTCATAGGGACCTGGTGAAAGCCAGCTGAGATTTGGTGAAGGCTGCTGATGCGGGGACTACCCTTGGCAGGTACGCCTCGGGTATGCCTCCGGGAGGGAAGCCGTCATCGCAGGGGGGCCGCGCGCTCGAGGATGCGGATAGTGAGGCGGTCCTCCTCGACTTCTCCCCGAAACACGATGGGCTGGAGCCTGGTATTCCTTATCTTGAGGTCCTGGTCTTCATACAAGGTCGCGTCATGGCCTCTGGGCACATAATTTACCGGCCTTGCGTGGCGGTGGACTTCCACTATCTCCAGACCGCATGACAGGGCGGCATTATACAGGGTTGTAGACACCTGGCATATCCCGCCGCCGAGCTCCTCTACCATCTTCCCATTGTCGTCCATCACGGGCGCTCTCTTGTAGAGCTTTTCCATGCCAGGGGCGTATACCACACTCTTGAGCGAAAAGACCTCACCCGGTTCCACGGCCAGTCTCGATAGTCTATCGACGGTGACCCGGATGTTGTGCAGGCGTTCAGGGTCCCTGCTCGAGAAGGGCGTGCTGTAGCGTGCGATTTCTCTTTCCCTGGAGTGTTCTCTGACCGGGGGCATGAATAACCTTAACCTTGCGCCGTATAGGACCAGTGCCGCCAGGATAATAGCCCCCGCTCCGAGTATCATGACACGGCCGTACCTGTAGGAAAACCACCTTGACATGCCATCTGCACCGCACATATTCGTTAATAGTATTGGCGCTGCCACTGAGGAGTATTGTTGCCGCGACTCAAAAAGGCCGGTTTTTTTATGGCAACTTTCGCCCGGCCTGCATAGAATGTGTCAGGCCGCTAAGGCAGGGCTGGTCGCCAAAACGTTTCAGGCCGCCAGAGCGCGGCAGGTTCCGTAGGAGGACCCCGGTCATGGTTCCATCGATCCTCTCAAGCGTGAGCAAGTCTGACCGCACAAAGATCACCGTCAGGATCGCCTCCGGGCAAGAAAGAGAAGACTTTGATGGTTTCGTGAAGGGCTCGCGTTACGGGACTATCCTGCAGTCATGGGCGTGGGGAGATGTCAAATCAAGGTTTGGCTGGCGCCCTGTGCGGGTCATCATAACACGGGGCGAAAACATGGTGGGGGCGGCGAGCCTCTTGTATCGTCGTGCATCTGGAATCGGACCCGGGATACTCTATGCGCCCCGGGGGCCGGTGGTCGATTATTCCGACAGGGAAGTCTTTCAGGCCTTTGTCCTGGCATCCAGGAGGCTTGCCGGTGAACTGAATGCCGCATTTCTCAAAATAGACCCGGAGGTACCCGTCGAGGATCACATGACGAACAGCCTCTTTTGCATGCATGGCTTACGCCGCCGGGAGGATCAAAACGTATTTGGCGGCATCCAGCCCCGGGTCACATGGAGGGTACCTCTGGATGGGTCTCTTGACGATATCTTCGGCCGCTTTTCAAAGAATACAAGATACCGCATCCGTTCTGCCGAGAAGAAGGGCGTGAGGATCAGGGAGGGAAACAGGGACGATCTCGAGACCTTCTATGAGCTCCTCTACGAGACCGGCCGCCGGGACGGATTTCATATTCGTAGCTTCAAGTATTTCGAAGCCCTGTGGGAATTCCTCGCCCCGCCCGGGCATATGAAGCTCTTTATGGCAGAATATGAGGGGCAGGTGCTGGCGGGCATCCTTCCAAGCGTCTTCGGCAGGGGAGGTTGGGGGCTTTACGCTGCCACGAGTAACCTCCACCGCAACGTGGGCGCCAACTACCCGCTTATGTGGACGGGGCTGAAGTGGGCTAAATCCCGGGGCTGTGAATTCTTTGACTTCGGCGGCATACCGGTAAAGGTCGAAGAGGGGTCCTCGGCATACGGGCTTTACCAGTTCAAGAAGGGCTTCGGCGGTAGCCGGATGGAGTTTATAGGTGAATATGACCTCATTCTCTCTCCTGTCGCATATTCCGTCTGGAATTCCCTTCTCAAGACGCAGGCGCAGTGTCGGTATGCGGGAAGGCGCGTTATAGAGTATGCCAGGGGGCTTATACGCAGGCCTGTAGCTTAACGGTAGAGCGGCGGCTTCCAAACCCGCAGGTCGGAGGTTCGAGTCCTCTGCGGGCCTGCCATCTGCAGCGCTATGAAGTCACGGTATTACAGCGCCGCAGCACTACAGTGCGGTGTCAGTCCTGCAGCGCGGTGTCAGTCCTACGGTGCGGTGGCAAGTCCTGCGGTGAATGGCAAGGGGGTAAACCGGATGGGAACCCGGACGCTGACAAGGAATCTCAGGGACCTGATACAATGCCTCCCCCAGGATGATATAGAGATCTCGGGTGAGACGGATCGGCTGGTAACCGGCATTACAAATGATTCCAGGAAGGTCGAGCCGGGCTACATATTCGCCGGCGTGAGAGGGCTCAAGCGCGATGGCCATGACTTTATCGGGGATGCCATAAGGCGCGGGGCTATCGCCATAGTCGCAGAGAGGAACGAGCCCCTGCCCCCGGGGGTGCCCCTGATCAGGGTGAGACATAGCCGCGAGGCCGTGGCGCTATTGAGTGCGGCCTTTTGGGATAACCCTTCATGGCGCTTGAGGCTCATCGGGGTAACGGGCACCAATGGCAAGACTACCACCGTCCATCTCATTTCGCTGCTCCTCGAATCGGCCGGCAGGCCAACGGGGGTTTCCACCACCCTGTACAGCCGGGCCGGGGGAGAGGTAATACCTCAGGAGCGGACTACACCTGATTCGCCGGAGTTGCAGCGCCTGCTCGCAAGGTTTGTCGAGGGCGGGGCAAGATATGCCGTGATCGAGGTATCTTCTCACGCCATTGCGTTGAGCAGGGTGTACGGGTGTGCTTTTGATGTGGCCGTGCTCACCAATATATCCCGCGACCACTTTGACTTTCACGGGAGCTATGAGGCATACCGGGCGGTCAAGGCAAAGCTTTTCACTTCCCTGCCCGGCAACTTCCCCGGGACACCGGC
>DUSO01000031.1 GCA_012842565.1 Bacillota bacterium | reverse complement strand
GACGTCCTCGATCTCGTCGTAAACCCGGCGATTGGCCTGAAAGTGCTCATGGAGGCCCATGAGCAGGGCATAGACAAAGTCCTCATACAGCCAGGGGCGTCAAGCCCTGAAATCCTGGAGTATTGTTCAGCAAACGGGATTCATGCGGTTCAAAGCTGCGCATTGGTGGAACTCGAAAAACGCAGCCGCAGGGGCTAACGCATAGGCCAGTGCGATCCCAACCTCCGGGGCCAACCGCTAGAAGAACGCAAACCTCACCTGCATCCCATGCTTGTCCGCTGCTTCACGCGCGTTATTCCTGACATCGAGCTTCCAACCCTCGAGGTCTTTGAGGACCCTGTTCAGGTAGGCCATTGCACCTGAGTATTCCCCGCTCCTGCCGAACTGAGAAAACACCCGACCTATCCGGTTCCTGACCGAGGGGTAAAAATTCATGCAATCTATGAGTATCTCCCGGGTACCTGTGTCTGCAACAGCCCCAAATAAACGGTCCATCTCATCAAGCCGGTCGGAGAAGAAAGGCAGGACAGGCCCCATAAATACCCAGGTCCTGATTCCTTTCCCATTGAGGACCCTCAGGGCGGCAAGGCGTCTGGAGGGCGGAGGAGCGCCCGGCTCGAAGATTCGCGCCACTTCATCGCGGGCTGTGGTTATTGTGAAGCCGACGTGGCAGTCCCTAAAGCCCTTCAAAATGTCAACATCACGCACCACGAGATCGGACTTGGTCAGAATCGAGACGGTCCTGGGCTGCCTCCCTGCCGTGCACATCGCCACACTGGATTCCGCCTCGAGAAGCACCTCGAGGCAACCGCGGGTAAGCCGCCACCTGGCCTCTAGGGGCTGGTATGGATCAGTTACACTGGAAAGCATGATCTCGCCAGCATAACGCCCAGCCTGGTAAAGCATGCCGGGCAGCCGGGGTTCAAACGCTCGACGGCCGGAACTCCCCAGGACTTCATGCCTCAGTCGCTCCACTATATTGGTCTTTATATCGACGAAATGGCCCCAGGTGTCACCCTCATGCCGGGTAAACCGGCGCATGAAGTCGGCATAACAATATACACAGGCATGCGCACAGCCGACATAAGGGTTTATGACGTAATCCACCCCACCTATTCCAGATTTATTCAGGGCTGACTTGCATTCGACGCCTTTTACCTTCATAGGCTTTTGCCTTCATACAGCTTCTTGAACCCGCCTCGAGACCGTCACCGTACATCACATCATAGCGGTATCGTCACCGTGCATCATAACAGTTTACCCGCCTACAGTACTTGCAGGCCGGTTCGGTGTCGCCCGCCATGTGGGGAATATCCGCCATCATGGTGTTAGCCGCGGCGCCAGCCGTGTGGGCTGAGATGGTAGGTATCCCGTGCTCCTTGGCAAATTTCAGGCTATTCTGATATGCACTGGCAAGAAGCTGATCCTCTCCGCGATTCCCGCCCTGCCGGATCGGGCCGATAGTCGGATTTACGGGCTCCTTTTGAAGTCCGTTACTTATAAAAAGAGGGAAACGTCGGCTAAATATCCAACTCTATCCCCGTCGTTATGATTTCCTCGACGAATGGGTCATCTTCACGGTTGTAATATGCCTTGAGTGGGTAGCCAATAGGTTCTAAATCGTATGTGTAATCGGTGACCCGCGAAAGTAGATAACTAATTGCTTCCACTCTTCTCTTGCCCTCAAAGAACTTTGAGAATATTGCAAGATCGACATCACTATCCTTACGGGGCGTTCCTTTTGCGTAGGAGCCAAAAATGATCGCCTTATCCACGGGTATTTCCTTTTTTAGCCTTTCGATGTAGTCTTTCACTGCTTTATAGACATCAGGAGGGATTTTAGCCAAGCGAATACCTCCTCGGTCTTGGAATATGTTGTCTTGGCTTTAGCGCAGCCCACGAGGGTTGATAACTTCTCCTTATATGATGGGTACCTACCTTCCAGATAGTAAGCTGAAAGGTCCGCAAGGAATGCGGCAATGTTCTTGTCCTTCGGGTCTATTTCTGGCCTCCCGTCATGCACTTTGGCTAGGATATAGTTGAGATTATGTGTACGAGGCGGTTCCTCACCAAAAACGTCGACAAATAGTGCCTTGCAGAGTTTCTCTAATGCCTGTTGGCACATAACCATCACATAAAGATAGCGGCCAGTTGACAGGAGAGAATTGGCTGTCTCGAGGTCGTATTCTGCAATATCTAACCAATACTTGACTCTCTCAGCCTTGTCCATCTTCCAGCACCTCCCTGGAAGGCGAGGGTTCTATCGAAAACGGCTACCTAACAAAATTCTACCGGACCGGGTGGATTTAGTAAACGCCTCAAATATGCGAATATGTGGGCATGAGAACAGGTAAGCCACCGCGCCTTGCTGTTTCCCATTTTGGCTGATACGGGCGAACAGCCGGTTTACGCGCTGTTTCACCGAGGGATAGAAATTCATGCTATCATGGATCAGGTATGTTATAATTATGCGGTAGTCATGCCCGGTACATGGACAGGAGGGAGACAGTAAGGTGCAGTACAGGGTAACTCTCATCCCCGGAGATGGGACAGGTCCGGAGCTAGCTGATGCGGCAGTTCGTGTCATTGAAGCTACCGGAGTCAAATTCGATTGGGATGTTCAGGAAGCCGGGGCAGATGTAATAGAGAAATATGGTACCCCCATCCCGGATAAGGTCCTTGATTCAATAAGGCGAAATGGAGTGGCTCTCAAGGGTCCCATCACAACGCCCATAGGGACCGGATTTCGCAGCGTA
The DNA here is from genome assembly GCA_012842565.1 of Bacillota bacterium. Lineage (GTDB taxonomy): Bacteria > Bacillota > SHA-98 > Ch115 > Ch115 > DUSO01. The sequence continues at coordinate 7,660 of DUSO01000031.1, read as the reverse complement.
AACGTGGCCCTGCGCCAGGAACTGGATTTGTATGCATGCGTAAGGCCCTGTAAGACTTACCCCGGCGTGAGGTCCCCCTACTCCAACATCGACCTCGTGATTATAAGAGAAAACAGCGAAGATCTATATGCCGGGGTCGAGTTTGATTCGGGCTCGCCTGAAGCCGATCAGATAGTGGCTATGGGTAAGGGGAAGATCCGAGAGGGCTCCGCGATATCGATAAAGCCCATTTCATATTTTGCATCGGAACGTATCGTGCGTTTTGCCTTTGAATACGCCCTCGCTTACGGTCGCCGGAAGGTCACGGCTGTAGCAAAGGCCAACATAATGAAATTTACTGACGGCCTGTTCTATCGCGCCGCCAGGGACGTGGCCAGGGAATATGAGGGAAGGGTGGCCTACGAGGAGAAGCTCGTAGACAACATGTGCATGCAGCTGGTCCAGGTGCCTGAGATATACGATGTGCTTGTCATGCCCAATCTCTACGGGGATATACTCTCGGACCTCTGTGCCGGCCTCGTGGGAGGGCTGGGTGTAGCCCCAGGCGCGAATATAGGGGATGGCATAGCCGTCTTTGAGCCGTCCCATGGTTCTGCGCCCAAGTACAAGGGAATGGACAAGGTGAACCCTACAGCGCTCATCCTCTCCGGGGTCATGATGCTGCGCCATTTGGGAGAGGTGAAGGCTGCCGATGCCCTCGAGAGGGCCGTAGCGGAAGTCATCCGTGAAGGTAAAGACGTGACATATGACATGCTACCTGACAGGGATACCTCAGGCGGCGTAGGCACCAGGAAGATGGCCGATGCCATAATCCGGAAGCTCCGCCTGTAGATTGCTTTCGCCCTCTTTGCAGGATTCGGGTGCATCACAACGAAGCTACGAGGTAGGTAAGCAGGTAGGTAGTAAGCCTGTGATGCTCGCAGGCTATGCGGTTATCGCAACACACATGATGAACGTGTATGACCCGGGAGTTGTCGGCCTTTGCCAAAGCGAGTCCTCTTTATGAGCAACGGCCATGGCGAGGATACTGTTGGCGCTCGAATAGCTATGGCCTTGGGAAACCTTGACCCTGGCGCGGAGATCGGGGCATTTCCCATTGTTGGAGTTGGTAACCCATACAAGAGTGCAGGTTTCCCGGTAGTAGGCCCGACCAGGGTGATGCCCAGCGGCGGGTTTCTCTATCAGAGTGCCCGGTATATGATAAGAGACCTGGCTTCCGGGCTGCTTGCGCTAACTATCCGGCAACTCCTGTCCTTGCGGTCTTTGCGGCCCCATTTTGACATGGTCGTCGGGGTAGGCGATAATGTGCCGCTCTTCTTTAATGCCCTTGCCCTCAAGTTGCCGATGGTTTTCGTCGGGATAGCAAGGTCTGCGCGCTATAAGGACGGGCGAAATCCCTACAGTGGACTTGAATGCAAGGTAATGCGGAAATATTGTAGGAAGGTATTCGTCAGGGATCCTGAAACGCGCGACTCCTTGCTCCGGGACCGCGTGGATGCCTCATATGCCGGGAACCCAATGATGGACTGCATCGACTTGTCTCATCGCCTGCCTGACTTTGCCAGGACCCGGAATCTAATCGGAGTGCTGCCCGGGAGCAGGGAGGAAGCCTATTCCCATATTGAATTCTTGCTCCCGGTGATAGGCAACTTTGCCCGGTGCTTTGACGAACCAGTCACATTCGCATTTGCGCTGGCAAATACCCTCGATCTTGGCCGTATCGCCAGACTCGCCGATTCTGCCTTTTCGGGAAGGGGGGTTGAGAGGTCTACATATCCAGGGGCTGGTGGCGGCGAGATTCTCGTCTACCACCTGGAGAATGGGTCCGGCATCTTGTTCGCGAGAAACCTGTTCGGTGACATCATTTCCTCCTCGGCAGTCGTGATAGGCCTCTCAGGCACGGGCAATGAACAGGCGGCCGGCATGGGACGCCCGATTATCACCTTCCCCGGGGATGGCCCCCAGATCACAGCCAAATTCGTGCGAAAGCAAAAGAAGCTTTTGGGCGGGGCGTTGAGCGTCGTGAACCGGGACCCGGGGGAGATCGCCGGGGAATTGGAGAGGTTGCTCCGCGACCCCGAGCGCCGGGAAGCCATGGGAATGGAAGGCCGCAAGGCGATTGAAGGGCGAGGCTCTTGCACGGAAATAGCCCGCCAGGTCATCATGGCACTGTCATGACCGCTATCATGACGCCTAGGGAGGGCGTGACTCTTTGAGCAAGATGCTAACGATGCCGGGACGAGCGGCAGGGAATGACGGACAGGTACTGGCCTCTGAGCAATCGACGAGCTCTGGACAACCGGTGAACTCCGAGCGAATTGCGGTCCTTGAATTGGCCGGCTGGTACCTGGGGGCGGCGGGCCTGGCGCTCGGCCATACTGTGGTCGCCCAGCTGCTTATACTGCTGCGCAGTATTTACGATCTCCCCCATGGCATCCACAATCTCCGGCGTCGCCTCCGGGGGGAGGGCCGGGCCTTAACTGGCAAAGGCCAGCCAGAAGGTCCTCCAACCTGCCAGGTGAGATGCTGTGATGTGACATACCCCGTGCCCGCTCAGAGACCCGGTCGCGCCGGCATTCCCCTCCTCTCGCTGGGTACCTGGATGCTGTTTACCTCCGCTTTTGCATATAAGCCCGACAATGCCATAGGGAGCACCCTCGGCATTATGTTGACAGGATGGCTCACGCTGGGCGCTGTGAGGAGGGTATTCCGGCACGATTCCCGGGTACTCACGCATGATCTCGACATGCCCGGGGTGCACGGGCGCGGTCTTAGGACCGGGGCGAGGCTTATAGCGACATTCCTCACGTCCTCAGCTATTGGGGCCATCTACGCCCTCTCCGGGATTATCAAGTACCGTATCATGCAGTATTCCTGGCTTCCCCGGGCCCAGCTGCCGTTCGTCGGCTGCAATACTGCGGGGATGATCTTTGCCTTGAGCATCCTCTTGGCTCTGGGGTGCCTGCGCAATGTAAAATGGACCTGGCGGGCGGCCCTTTTGGGGCTTATCCTCCTGGAGTTTGCTGCCCTCATTGCCACCCAGTCAAGGGGCGCGTTCTTGAGCCTGGCGGTGGGGCTCGTGGTTTTCATGGCCTACAGAAAACGTTCGGTTGTGATACTCATTCCCCTGGTGGCCATCCTCATTGCATCGGTGGCGTTCTACCCTGCGCTGGGACAGCGGTATTCATCGATCCTCAAGCTCGATTCAAACAAGGATCGCATAGAAATCTGGCGCACGGCCGCAATGATAATCAGAGACCATCCAATAGTCGGGATAGGGGTGAATAATTTCCGCGGCGTATACGAACGCTACCCGCATCCCGAGCCAATGAAACAGGCCCAGCCCTTCGCACACAACATCTTCCTCGAGATAGGCGCAAGCACCGGGATACCCGGCCTCGCCCTGTTTGCATGGGTTGTCACTGCCGCGATAATAAATGGGATAAAAGCCGCAAGATCGGCGCAATATGGTCATATAGGCCGGGTAGCGCTCGCGCTCTTCGCCGGGCTCATGACGCACCTGCAGGTCGATCTCACGATCTATTCCATGGACATGGCACCTCTATTCTTTATGATCTACGGGACCCTTTCCTGGCTGGGCGACCACCATGCAACCGGCTCCGGGGGCGACGCAGGGGAGATCGGATGAGGAAAAAGATCCTGGAAATGTGCCCATATATGAATCTCGGGGGCACGGAAAAGCATCTTTTGACCCTCGCGAAGGAGCTTGCGGGGCGGTTTGAGCTCGTGATAGTCGCCCCTCGGGGGCCGGCAAGGGGCGACTTTGAGAATTATGGGTTTCAAATGGTCGATTACCCGGAGGCCTTGTCCATCTCGCCTCGCAAGACAGTGACCGTGATAAAGCAGGTTGAATCTCTTATTCAAAAAGAGCGCCCTCACCTCGTACACGTCCATGCGGCCCGCGAGATGTTGGCCATGGTAAGGCTGGTGGACCGGGCTATCCCGCTTGTCTTTACCCCACACGCCTACACATCCTCATTTGACTTTGTGACCACCTCTCTGTTCACCCGGCTCGCAGACCGGGTGATCTGTGTTTCCGACTGGGAGAAGATCAGGTTGGACAAGTTTCTCGGGGCCAGGGCCGGAACATTGACGGTAAGGATCTACAACGGGATTCCCATGCCGGGCGGGCCTGACGCTGAGATTCCCGCCCGGGCGCCCTGCGGCCGGCCACCGGACAGCATCACCCTCGGGTGTGTTGCCAGGCTGCACAAGGCCAAGGGAATAGACGTGCTCATAAGGGCCTTCGCCGGGCTCTTGCCTGAATGTCCGGGGCTTGAGCTGGTTATAGTCGGGGACGGACAGGAACGGGAGGGGATGGAGAGGCTCGCCAGCAAGCTCGGAGTTAGGTGCAGGGTGAGATTTACTGGCGGTCTTGCCCGGCCAATGGAGGAGGTCAAGAATTGGGACATCTTCGTCTTGCCTTCCTTCAAGGAGACGCTCTCGATTGCCATAATCGAGGCCATGTCTCTGGGTAAGCCCGTAATCTCGACCACGGTGGGAGGGATCCCGGAGGTAGTGCAGCACGGACAAACGGGTTTACTATGCAGGCCGGGGGATGTCTCCCAGCTAAAGGAGGCCATCAGGACATTAGTCCGGTCCCCCGGGATGAGGGCTGGATTTGGGGAGAAGGCGCGAGAGCGGGCCCGTGAATTATTCTCCGCATCAAGAATGGCTGAGATGACAGCCGGGGTATACGAGGAAACCATCGCCATGCGGGAGGCTTGTTCACATTAGGGAGCGGAACTCATATCAGGTGCGGAAACCTGAGCCCGAGTAACCAGCAAAGCCATGCTAGCCCGAGAAGAACGTCGGCACGCGGGGCTCGGGCCTGCGCGGGTATTCATTATCCATGTTGCGCCGGGCCTCGGTATAGGTGGCAATAGCGGCCATGAGCTCAGCCCTCCTTGCTTCGTCGCCGGTTGATGCAAGCTCCCTCCTCAATGCGAGGATCCTGAGCCAGATTTCCAGGCGAAAGGCAAGGAGCGCCAGCCGTGAGAGCCGGGGGTAATGCCTTTTGAAATAGTAGATATTGCTCTTGTAGAGCTCGCGGATGATCCTCGAGACGTTTTGTTTGCGTCCCTGCCCCAAGACGTGGATTGCGCCCGCATCCGGCAGGTGAACGAAGGTGCAGCCCGCCCGCTTTGACCTCTCGGCCCAGTCGAGATCTTCGTTGTAAAAATAGTAGTTCTCGTCGTACCCACCCACCTTGCGATAGGCCCTGCTCCTGATCATGGCAAAGGTTGTGCCGACGAAATCCTCCCTGAAGGGCCGCCCCCTGTTGATCGGGAAAAGCCTCATGATGTGCGTTCTGGTCTTCTGTGGAGTCATATCAGGGTAGTAGAACGGCCCGGAGACGCCGTCAACCTCAGGGTGGTCTTCCAGGTAAGCCATCATCTTTTCGAGGGTTCCAGGAAGGATCAGGACGTCGCTGTTCATCACGACTATCAGGTCTGACAGGCAGACAGCCTTGGAGACCCCGATGTTGAAGGCCCTGGCAGGACCAAGATTCTCGGGGTTAGCTATAAGGCCGACATGCGGGAATTCACTCCTTACCATGTCACTGGTGCCGTCGGTAGAGGCATTATCCACCACGATGACATTCCATTCCGTGAGGAACCTCTCGCACTCTGCCTGTAAACTCGACAGGCATTTTCGCAGGAGGTCCCGCGTTTGGTATGTCACTATCACGATTGCGAGCTGCGACATGTCTTATCACCAATCCTGCTTGCGGGGGCCGGCCACAAGCCCTGCGTGTGTCTACGGGCTCTCATAGACTTCTCTCTTGTCAGGCCGGATCTTGACCCCCCGCCACCTGCCGGCCCGGAAGTGATTCAGCGCCAGCACGGCCCGCACAGCCCAGTCCAGGCAGGTTATGCCCCACACAGCGGGGAGCGTGAGCTTGACAAGATATATAGCCACGGCGATGAGCGGCATCCGGACGAGCCATGTGCCGGTGGCTGTTATCTTTAGAGCTGTGCGGGTATCCCCCGCGCCCCTGAGAGAGCCGCAAAGCACGTCGGTCACCCCGATGGCTACCTGTTCCAATGCGGCGATCCGCAAGCACACAGCGGCAATGCGCACCACCCGCAGGTCGTTTGTAAAGGCCCGCGTGATCAGATCGGGTATGAGGAGGAATGCCAGCCCTACGCTTCCCATGACCATTGCTGAATAGCGCATCGACCTGTAGCCTACCTGCATCGCGCGGTCATACCTCCCCGCGCCGAGGTTCTGTCCCACGAGTATCCCGGAAGCCACGGCAAATCCATAGCCGGGCATAAATGAGAGCGATTCCGCGGCCACAGTAACCTGGTTGGCTGCGAACGCAACGGTCCCGAGAGAGGCGATCATGAACGAGGTCACCATGCGGCTGCCGTTCATGAGGGCCTCCTCCGCCCCGGCCGGGCCGCTGAGCGCGAGCAGCGTTCTCATGGTCGGCACGTCCACTCGCATTATATCTTTCGGCCGCAGTAAAGGGGTGCCGTTTCTGTAGAATAGGGCGAGGGGGTTGCGGTTCCCGCGGAACAGCGCCCAGAGGGTGAGAAAGCCGCCGGCGACATGCGCCGCCAGGGTGGCTATGGCAGCCCCTTTGACCCCGAGAGCCGGAAATCCAAATTCGCCAAAGATGAGGGCATAGTCTCCAACCGCATTTATGGAATTAGTCACCAGGGTGATGTAAAAGGGGGTGCGCGTATCCCCCGAACCACGCAGGATGCCGGACCCGACTTGCAGGGGCAGGAACAAGAGCGCACCTATCCCAACTATACGGATGTAGTCAATACCGGCTGCCGTGACCTCGCGCTCAAATCCGGCCAGCCTGTATATCCATGGCGCCACGATGAAAGTTCCCGCCGCGAGAAGGACCCCCATGCCGAAGCCGAGCAGGAGTCCCTGGCCCCCCGCAAACGAAGCGCCTTCGCGGTCTTGAGCTCCTGTGGCCCGGGCGACCATGGCGGTAGCCCCGACGCCGACGGCCGCAAAGACCCAGACAGCAGTCCAGTAGACACTCCCTCCAAGTCCGACGGCGCTGAGTGCTCCTGCCCCCAGCCGTCCCACCATGGCAGTATCCACTATCCATACAAACATATGGAGCACCATCTCGAGAATGGCGGGCCATGCGAGCGTTACTATCTCGCGATCGATCTCCGCGTTGCGCCTTTTTACCGTGATGGGTTGGATCCTGTGCCTTTTCACAAGAATACCTCCATCGAGAACCCCTAAATCCGAACCCACTATCCTAGATTAACACATGTTGGGGCGTTCCGTCATCCATGGTGAGGCTGCGAGGCTCCGCTATCGTCCCGCATAAACCGGGACGGACACGGTCAAGCTTTATGCTGGAGGTGATTTCGGGAATGGCCAAGCCCAAACCAGATGTGAGGTGTTCGGTGGATACTTGTGGTTACTGGGGTACCGGCGATGTATGCAATGCACAGGCAATCCACGTACAGCACAATAGGCCCGCCGGGTCCACCGGCAAGATGGAGGTTGGCACCATAGACCAGGGGGTAAGGGCATCAACCTCTGAGGAAACCTGCTGCAGGACGTTCAAGCCGCGTTAGATCGGCCGTCGACCCGGGGGAGCTAAGAGAGACGGGGCACCTGCCGACAAGCTTGGCCGGACCTGCAGGTACGTCCG
>DUSO01000030.1 GCA_012842565.1 Bacillota bacterium | reverse complement strand
CTCGGCAACTCGGGCGATAAAAAACGAATTGGTCGGCGGTTTACCTCCTCGCTGGTTTACGGCCTGCCCAAAGACCCTAAAAATATAATCCGGATTGCCATGACGCCAGGTCTTTTGAATGGTATAGCGGATGGCGGCTTCGACAATGAGGGGCGTGGTATTGTGCTTCTGCGCGATACTAGGGTAAAGGCTCTTGGTGACAGAGTTCAGGAGCCCTATGTCCTTCACAACCATGGCGATTGAATCCCTGAGATAAGCATAACCCTTGAAGTAGGTCGGCACTCCCATCCTGTAGAGCACCCGCGCAACCTGGTCTTCCACGTCTTCACGGCCGCCCTCGGGGGAACACATACGCTTCGACTTCCTCGCCCAGCCCACCTGGTCCCCGGCCGAGTTGCCCCTGCCGAGTTGTCTGATCCGGCTTATGAGGCTCGCCTTGTCAAAAGGCTTGAGGAGATAATAATCCGCGCCCAGGCGGACCGCCCGCCGCACCATGGTCTCTTCCTCAAAGGCAGTCAAGATGATTATCCTGGGTCGCTTGTCAAGGTTCATTTCATTGAGCCTGGCCAGGACACCCATGCCATCCAGGTATGGCATGATCATGTCAATGAGGACAACATCAGGATTCAACTTTACGATCTTCTCGACGGCCTCCACACCATCATACGCAGCACCGACCCATTCAAGGTCTTCCTCCCCCTCGATGAGAGTTTGCAGGACTTCACACAGATCTCTGTTGTTCTCAGCGGCCATCACCCGGATCTTATCGGGCACCATCTGTACACCCCGCCCTCCTAATACAGATTCTTGAATGAAGCCCCTCCACCATACGCAGGAAAAGTTCAACATATCCATGAAAACTCCTCCATAGATTCCGGGTATTTCTAACTCCCCGGGGATGACGAAACGATTTGTGGGCGGCATGCAATCTCCCCTCATCATCCGCCTCCCGCCTCCTGGTCTTTTTCACTAGCCGGTCGATCATACCCTGGACGCGTTCAAGCCTTTTGCGGGTCTCCTCCCGGTCGATCTTCACGTCAAAGATAACCACGTCCCCCTCCCCGGCCCCTGCCGGGAGCAACTCTATGGGAATATCAAAGCCCACTGTGCTTGCCGGCCCCTCCTGGCAAGGTCCCGTGTCCCGGCCCGTGGTGTGGCGAGGTCCCGCATCCTGGCACTCGACGTGGCGGGGCGTTGTATCCCGGCTCTCGCTGTCGGGGCCTGGCGGGACCGGCTGGCCGGAGACGACTGCGTCACTGGGTGCAACTGCTTGGCTGCCCACGGCTGCCCGGTCTGGCACGAGCACGGCGAACCTGCCCTCTATCCTGTCGATAACGGCCTTGAATTTCAAATGAGTTCCTCCTCCGCATGCCTGCTCTCCATGCTCATATTCGCCGTTGGTGCCCTAATCCCTTGCCCGTTAACCCTGCTCCTGCGGGCACGTTGTGCCTGACCGGGATAGATTCACGCCGATAGATTCACTTCCTGGTCCCCTGTCGATTAATCCCCGCAACGCGCAAGAGGCCTACCGGCAGGCATTGCAGGTGCCACCACAAGAGCCTGCGGTAGACATGGTCTCCTTCTTTCATCAACCGGACGAGGTTTTCTGTTATCCCTGGATCATGCTGGACCAGCCTGAACCCAGTAGCGCTCTTATAGCCTGACATGAGGGACATGATCATTGCAAGACGGAATTGACGGGTGAGCCGGGCGTGGCACGCCCGCTGGTATTCACGCGACGCTTGTCCTGGGGCGAGGTCGCCACGAAGGGCCCCTGCCACCACCTCGCCCGCCATCCGCCCGCTCACGACGGCGGAGTATATGCCTTCGCCTGAGAATGGATCCACGAGCCCCGCCGCATCCCCGGCCAGTAACACCCGCTTGGTCGCGATGCGCCGGGCAAATCCTCCAGCTGGCAGGATATAGCATGTGGGGGAGCCGGCAGGCTCCCCAAGATGCCAGAGGGTCTTGACATGCCCAAAGAATGAGTGGAATGTACCGATGACCCGGTCCGAAAAGAGGGCCGAGGCGCCCAACCCCACGTTCACGCTATCCCGGTAGGGGAAAACCCAGCCAAAAGAGCATGGGATCCCCGGGAGGCAGTAGAGCTGAAAGGCCTCGGGGCTAGCTTCCCCGGGGGCGACCTCAACAAAAATGCCGAGCCCCAGCTCAAACCTGCGCCACCTGCGTCGCAAGCCGGAGAGCGCTGCGGTCCTGCCCATAGCGCCATCGGCCCCGATGACAAATCGGGCCGTGATGCCTTCCTCCTGGGAATGGACAGGCTGGGAGTGGCCGGGCCGGAAATAGTCAGGTCTTGAATAGCCGGGACACCCGCAGGTGGCTAACCTAAGGCTGACTGAGTCATCACGCTCTTCCAGGCCTGAGACCTCGACCCCATCCCTAAAACATGCCCCTTCGGCTGTCGCAAGATCTACGAGGAAGGCATCAAACTCCCTCCGCCTCACTGTCACGGCGATCCTCTCACCAGCCGGATGTCTTATGAGAAAACCGCTGTGTCCTCCGCTGGACCCTCCGCCGGGTCCCCCGAGGATGAGCCCGGTTATCTCGCGCTGTATGACCTCACGTGGAGGTGTGAGGCCAATCTCGTGAAGGGACTTGACGGATACCCCTCCCGCGCAGGGCTTGTCCCTGGGAAATCTTGCCTTGTCAATTAAGAGGACCGATAGCCCTGCACGAGCGGTAACACTGGCAGCCGTGCTACCTGCGGGACCGGCCCCCACTATCACCACATCCCATACCTTCATTTTCCTTAAGGCGACCTCGCAAACTGTCAGATGACCTCCGTGCCCTTCCGCGTTATCCTCTGCACACGGTGCTCCTGGGCAGTTACGGCGTCGATGTAGGAGAGGTATGTCTCACCATCAAGCCTTATTGTAAACTCATAGCAGAGCTTCTCATTCCCGAGATCATCCATTATTACCACTGGTCGTACCTTTATCACCTCCACCTCCGGGCTAAACTTGGCCTCGAGATCCTCGGGGCTCACCCTGGGAGCTGGCAGGGTTCGCGTGTGGTGGAAGGTCAGGTAGCTTATCGCCTCAAAGCCAAGTATTGTACCATTATCGAGGGCTATCCTGAGCCTGACTTGATCAGGGTATATGATCACCCCATCCTCCACATAGGCATAGGTGATGAGGGCGATGTTGTCCACCTTCTCGCGAAATACGGGGGTCATATTCCGGTAACCCTTCGACTCGAGGAATTTGAGGCCGAGGGCGGTTGCCTCGTCCATTGTCAGCTTGGTGACCCCGGGAGCCCGGTCATCGATCATCCACAGGATGTGGCCCCCTACCCGGGAGACATCCAGGGTTATGATCCGGGTGGGAAGCCCCCTTGCGGGACGGACCTCCACCCGGTAGGCGGCGGGTTGCGTGCTGATCGTCGAGACCACCCGCACGGTCATGCCGGATGTGAGGCCCGGCCCGAGAAACTGCCGGGCGATGCGCACTGCGTCATCAGGGCCGATAGTAGCACCCACGATGGCCCTTGGTTTTACTTTCTCCGGAGGTAACGTGCCGCTGAAGTCAGGTTCGGGGAAGCGCTTCATACCGTCTTCGACAAGCTTGAGCCCTTTTGAAGCGGGATCCACGGATGATACAGGTTCCTTTTCCGGCCTTATTGTGCTGGTCGCGTTTATAGACCTGCCGATGCGGTTCCACCTGACCCCCCTGCGGTCGAGGTCGTCCCTGAGTCTCGCCACGCTGTCGCTCACAAACCTTGCCTGCCGGCCAAGCTCCCGGAGTGTCCTGAGCTCGCGATCCGACGGCGGCACGCCCTCCGAATCCTTCTGCGCCAGCGTATATGTAAAGGCTCCCACCCTGCCCAGGAAGGTCTCGGTCCTGGCAAGCGGCACGGGCGCCAGGGGCAGCTGGCCCAGGTTGGCCTGGGCCGAATAGGCATGCCGCCAGATGTCAGAAAACGACCTGACTCGCTGGCGGGACGAAGTCGCGACCAGAGCCTTGCCTAGCTCCGTCTCCAGACTGTCCAGATGAAAAGCGAGGTCTTGAAACGCACGCTGGTACTGGTTTTCGGCCTGGATCTCCATGGCCCGCCTGTTTGAATACTCCCTGAAACCCCAGAGAAGGGCTACTCCCAGTGCCATGACAAGCGCGACGGTGCGCGGGTTCATATTACGCCAGTTTCTGGCCATCATCTGTCCCCCCATGTGTTAGCAGGTGAATCCCATATATGCTACCGGGTGAATATGTGGTTGCCTATCCTGGTAATTGGCGGTCTGGTCCATATCCAGGGGCTGCTTACCCTCGCGGGATTGTAGTAGTAGAGGGCCCCTCCTGTAGGATCCCAGCCGGAGAGCGCATCCCAGGCAGCCAGGTAGGCGGTCCTGTCGGGAGCATACCACCATATCTCGCCCGTCGCGACAACCGTAAAGGCCCACGGTTCGAATATCACGCCGGGGATGGTGTTAGGGAATAACGGGCTCTCAACCCGGTTCATGATCACGGCTCCTACGCCAACCTGCCCCACATAGGGTTCGCCCCGCGCTTCAGCATATATGACACGGGCCATCAGATTGGTATTGTAGTCATATGCTCCCTGAGCCATTTCCACCCTTTCTGGGCCCCTCCCGGCCTCCGGCCCCTTCTCAGCCCGGGAGACCGCGTCCCGAACCCTGGGGGCTTTAGCCTCCTCCGGCCCCACCAATAACATGTAATAGCCCCCAACCAGCACGCCAGCCAGCGCCAGTAACGCAATGAATCTCCCCACCATCCTGGAAGCAAGTCTTTCCATCATAACACCTCTTTCAGGACTCCCTTTATTATCGACGCAGATTTCAAAAACGCTTCTTGCTCTGATTGATCGAGCTGGATCGGTACCGTGCGCGCAACGCCGCCGCGATTTAACACAGCCGGCACTGAAAGGCAGACATCGTCCGCGCCGTAGTAGTTGTGGAGGAGACTGGAGACCGTCATGACCACATTCTCGTTCCTGAGGATACTGCCCACGATTTCGGTCATGGCAAGGCCTATGGCCCAGTTGGTTGCACCCTTGCGGTCTATCACTTCATAGGCTGCGCGCCTGACCTGATTCAGGAGATCCTCCCGAAATGAGGGATCACAGGCCCGCTCGCACAGAGGACAGTATTCAGCAAGGCGCATCCCCGCTATGTTGGCCAGGCTCCAGACGGCCACCTCGCTGTCACCGTGCTCCCCGATGATGTAGGCATGAACGTTCCTCGCGCTTATCCCGCAATGAAGGCTCAAGAGGTAGCGAAACCTGGACGTATCCAGCGCCGTCCCGGAGCCAAGCACCCGGTTTTGCGGGAATCCCGAAAACTTGTATGCCAGATAGGTCATCACGTCCACAGGGTTTGTAACCACCAGCAGGATGGAGTCCGGGGCGACCTCCGCCACCTGCGGGATCAGCTTCCTGAATATCTCCGCATTCCGGTGGACCAAGTCCAGCCTGGTCTCCCCGGGCCTCTGGGCGGTCCCGGCGGATATGGCAACGATGTCGGAATCCTTCATGTCGTCCATAGTCCCCGACCTCACCACTACCGGACGGACCAGGGGCACTCCGTGACTCAAGTCCAGGGCCTCACCCTCAGCCTTTCTCGCGTTTACATCAACGACCACGATTTCTGAAGCAAGCCCGCTGATCATGAGAGCATAGGCAAAGGTCGACCCGACATAGCCGGCGCCCAGCACCGATATCTTGGCCGGACGGCCAGGTCTTAATGCTGTCATACTCTACCCCCCAGAGCGCGGCATCCTCACGGCGCGAGTCAGAATGCACGTTCCCGCGACGCAACGGCCGCCGTATATGGATACAACAGCTGCCAGTATATGTGATTGGTGCAGTTCGCAATATAGTGTGCCCCGTAATCCCGATACCTTTCATGTTTTTGGGTACGCCCACCCTGGTTGGCATGCGCTGTTTTCATGACTTCCCAAGGGCCCCCTCAACCGCATATGGCGCGCAGGTACGCCATGTTTTCATGCGGGAGGCCTGCCCTCCCTTTGTGCACAATTTTGTTGACACCCCGGGGGAAGCGTGGTAAACTGTGGGCTGGATGATATATGCAGGAAGTTACGAGGAGGTCTCCCCAGTGAATTCCCTTCAACGAAGAATAGACGCCTTCACGAGCCGGTTGAACAAAGTCAAGGATAATAACCTGTATTTCTACTTGAGGCAGATCGACGCGCTTCACGACGCCAGGGTGACCATCAACGGCAGAGAGATGATAATGTTCTCCTCCTACAGTTATCTCGGGCTCATCGATCACCCCAAGATAAAGATGGCGGCGCACAGGGCACTGGATGAGCTTGGACCCGGGACCCACGGGGTGCGCATTCTCGCCGGCACAACGAGGCTCCACGTGGAGCTCGAGAAAAGGCTTGCCGAGTTTAACCGCACGGAGGATGCAATAGCTTACAGCAGTGGTTTCATAGGAAACGTAGCGACAATCTCGGCCTTCGTGGGCAAGGGAGATGCCGTGCTCGTCGACCAGTTGAGCCACGCGAGCCTTGTGGACGGGTGCAGGCTCTCGGGAGCTGATTTCATCTGGTTCAAGCACAATGACGTGTCCGACCTGGAGAAGCGCCTCAAGGAGGCAAGGGAGAATCATCGCGGGATCCTGATCGTGGTAGATGCCGTCTACAGCATGGACGGGGACATCGCCCCGGTGCCAGACCTGATCAAGCTCGCGAGGGACTATGATGCCTGGCTCCTCGTGGACGAAGCCCACTCTTTGGGAGTGCTCGGCGAATCAGGACACGGTATCCAGGAGTATTTCGGGCTAAAGCCCGGGGAAATCGACATCCTTACGGGTTCTCTGAGCAAGACCATCCCCGCGGTAGGTGGCTATGTAGCCGGCAGAAAGGATTTCATAACCTTCCTTCGTCATACCGCGCGGGGCTTTGTATTCTCCGCGGCCCTACCTCCGGCTGCCGTGGCTGCGGCAAAGGCCGCCCTGGATGTGATCGAGGAGGAGCCCTGGCGGATCGCAAAGCTCAGGGAGAATATCAGCCGCTTCATAGCCGGCCTGAAGCGCCTTGGCTTTGAAACCCTTGACACCAAGAGTTCCGTTATCCCCATAGTCATCGGCGACGAGGATACCACCCTCAGGATGACCATGGCCCTGCATGACGAGGGGATCTTCATATGTCCCATACTGCCTCCGGCCGTGCCGCCCAAGACCTGCCGGCTGAGGGCCAATGTCCTCACGTCCCATACATTTGATGATATCGACTACACTCTTGCGGCGCTGGAACGCGCCAAGGCCAAATTGGGCCTTGGAAGCGAGCCTGTCATAGCAGGGGCCGGAGCGGCCATATCGTAGTATTCAAGTCCTGCCGGTGGCAGCACGCAAGGCCTGCCGGAGCAAAGGGCTGTCAGAACCCTGTATCCTGGCCAACGAAGACCGTCGGGAGCCCGAATCTCTCCTCGATATGGGCCCCGGCGGCCTTAACACCGAGTGTTTCTGTCGCCCAGTGCCCGCCGAAGATCACGTTAACCCCGGCGTCCTGCGCTTCGCCAACCAGCTGGTGCGATGTCTCGCCCGTAAAGAATACATCTGCACCGGCCTTTACAGCCTCGGCAAAGAGATCCGGTGCCCTACCGCTACATATCGCTACTTTTGTCACCGTTCGCGGCCCGGCCGCCACCACGTGGGCCTTGCGTCCCAGGCCGGCCTCGATGCGGCCCACCAGGCATTCAAGAGGGGTCGGCTCCACCTCTCCCATCAAGCTTATGACAAGCCCGTGGTAGGAGCCAAAGGGGCGGGACCGCGTGAGCCCAATTATCTTCGCGAGCCCGACATTGTTGCCAATCTCCGGGTGCATGTCCAGCGGCAGGTGGGCGGCGTAAAGGGCCATGCCATTTGAGATCAGAAATGAGACCCTCCGGTATACGACGCCCGTTATGGGCACCTTGTCCCAAAACATACCGTGATGTACCAGCACGAAATCCGCCCCTGCCTCTCTTGCCATCCGGAAGTTATCCAGGGAAGCGTCAACGGCAAGGGCCACCTTATGAACATCACCTGGTGCCTCTACCTCCAGGCCGTTTACGCATGTGTCAGGTATCTCTTCGACCCTCAGGTAACCGTTAAGATAGGCCGCAAGCTCAATGTGCTTCATCATCCACCCTGCGCAAAGTCCACGGCAGATCTGCCCGTGAGCGCAGCCGGACCCTCCTTCTATCAAATGTCCATGAAACTCGACTGGACGATCATAGAAATGATTACAATGTCACACTCACACCTAACTGGTGCGTCCCCCCAAGGCCCGGATCCCCCGGGCTCAGGCCGCGCCCCAGAAAAGCGTAATCCAGCCTGACCCGTCCCCCGGAATAGCCTATACCGGCGGTGGGAGCCCCTCTGCCGCTCCCGAGACCGTAATAGCCAAATCGCAGGGCCATCCTGCCTAGATGGGTCTCATATCCTATCCTGAGGGTCCTCTGGCCCGGGATTTCGCGTGTGAGGTCGTAGATATCCACGGCGAGAATAGTGCCAGACTCAAACCTGTAGGAGACGCCGGGCCTTAGATTGGGAGCCACCCACGAGACCAGCCCGTCCTCCCAGTAAATCGGCGATCCGTTTATATCCTGCAAGAGGGCCCCCACAGAAAGGGAAGGCGGGATGGAGTAGATGACGCCCAAATCCAGCGCCCAGCGCACGCCCCCAAGGATTGAGCCACCCGGCGAGACGAGTCCATATTGCTCATACCTCAACGTGGTGCCGAGAGAGAGGTTACCCCCTGCCCTGAGGCCATATGAAAAAGCGACCCAATCCCCCTCAAAGCCGGCACGTGTGCTCTCCCTGATCCAGGAGACACCCCCCGCGCCATTGGCGCCCAGGGGCATCGTCAACGCCACGAATTCATCATAGTTGAACACGCCGCGATTGTTGATGGTATGCGTAAATGTAAGCTCGTGGGTCTGGCTCCTGCCAAGTCCCGCCGGGTTCCAGTAGACGGCCTCAGCGTCGTCAGCAACTGCCACAAAGGCCCCGCCCATGGCCAGCGCCCTGGCCCCCACGCATGCACTGACCTCCGGGGCAAGAGCGAGCCCCGCCACTACAATCCCAATGGCCAGCCCCAGCATGATGTATGTCCTGATTGCGCCAGCGCCGGCCGTTGGCCCGACCCCCCAAAGCCAGCCAGACACCCTGCCAGGTCACCCCCCGCTCTTGTCTCGTATCATCTTCTCCAAAGACCTGACAGTCTCCTGCAACTCCTCCAGGGAGCGCAACAAATCCGGGAGCTTTCGCCAGGCTATCTCCGCGTGGAGCTCATCCACATGCGGCCTTGCCGGGCGGCCGGAAACCATCTCACCAGGGCGTATATTCGTCGTAACCAGCGATCCCGCGGCAATCGTTGCCCCGGGTCCCACTGTGACGTGGTCTACGATCCCGACCTGGCCGGCAAGGATAGTGCCATCCCCGAGGGTGGCGCTCCCCCCGATCCCGGTCTGGCCCACGATAATGGAGTTACGACCTACCCTCACGTTATGGCCGATCTGCACGAGGTTGTCTATCTTCGTGCCCTGCCCGATCACAGTCTTACCCAGGGTGGCACGGTCAATACATGCATTGGCGCCGATCTCGACATCATCCTCTATTACCACTGTGCCAACCTGCGGGATCTTCCGATGGACATCCCCGTCTTTCACAAAGCCGAACCCGTCTGCCCCGATGACCGCCCCGGCATGGATTATGACCCGCCTGCCAACCTTCACTCTCTCGCCAATCACGACATTGGGGTAGAGGACCGTCCCTTCACCTATCTCGGCCTCAAACCCGACGTAAACCCCCGGGAAGAGGACACACGAAGGCCCTATGGTGGCTCCGGGCTCTATTACGACATGCGCCCCAATCCTCACATCCGGCGAGATACTGGCACTTGCGGCGATTCTGGCAGTAGGATCCACCCCGGACGGCATGCGGGGCCCGGGGCCGAGGATCTCCAGCACACATGCCAGGGCCAGCCGGGGTTCTTCCACCAGGATACAGGGCTTATCACCCGCTTCGAGACCCCGCCTCAGGACCACCGCGCCCGCCCGGGACCGCGCAGCTAATAGCGCGTGTCTTAAGTCCATGGCGAATACCAGGTCACCAGGGGTAGCATCCTCTATCTCGCGCACGCCCGATATTACTGTAGTTGGATCCCCGCGCACTTCGCCTCTTACGGCCTCTGCAATCTCCCCAAGGGTCACAGTGCCTGGCGCAAAGCCTTTGGCCGCCCCGGAGGCCGCCAAAGGGCCACCCGGGCCGTCAAAGAGCCACCCGGGCACCCGGCCGTCAGAGGGCCGCCCGGCCTGCGCCCTATCCCCCTTTCCCCTTTCATCTCCCGGCGTTTTCATGCCCGAAGTAGCTGCGGATGAAATCAGCCACGGAGGGCGTCATGTCAACCAAGCCAGGGCCGGCCCCGGCACCGGTGCCGGGGGCAGAGCCCGCGCCGGCGGAGTCCGCGCCCGCATCTCCCTCACCCGCTGTCTTGAGGAGGTCTTTACCGGCTTTCAACACCGCTATATCGATGCCCCGTCTTGTAGCATAGGCCGCAACCAGGCCGCGGGTATCGGCCTCGATTTCGCAAGCAAGCCTTGCCTCCTGGTCGACGAGGGCCTTATGGCGGCCCTCGAACCAGGACCGGGCTGCCTCAAAGTCCTTTCTCCCGGCCTCAAGCCGCCTTTCACGTTCTGCATAGAGCCTGGCCTTCATCTCGTCTATCCCGCGGGCTGCACCCTCGTCCAGCGCAGATTCCCGGCTCCTCACAGCTATATTGGACTGTCCCAGGAGACGAATACGTTCCTCCTGGACCAGCCTGTCAGCCTCTTCCTCCAGCGTGCTCCGGTACTGGGCAAGCTCGGCTTCAGCTGCCTTCCTCTTGCTCTCCGCTACCCTGGCAAATTGCTCCTCAAAGGGTTTGCTTTTTTCAGCAATCTTGTCCTTCATCTCTTTCTCGAGATGAAGAAGCTCCCGGCCTATCTTATCCTTCTCGGATTGCGGGAGGTCCAGGAGAGAGAGTTTTAGCTGGAGATCAAACATCCGGGGGAGATACTCGCGCTCGACTTGCTTCGAAATGAGCTCGATCTCATGGTTGACTATGCCCCGTTCGGCAAATAGCTCGTCTTCAACCTGGATGGCGAGTTCTCGCGCACGCTCACTTACCTTGTTGTTGATGTCCGACCTTATGTCCTCCTCAAATTGGCGGAGCCTCCTGGCTATGATGGTCTCTACATGCTCCTCCGATGTAGCAATCGCTCCGCCATGGTCGTCCTCCCTGCCGGATGCGGCGGAAAGGAAGGCGCCCATACTGGAATAAAGCCCCTCCTCATAGCCCGAGATGAGCTGGAAGCTATCTACAAATCCCCGCCACTCTTCCTCGAGTGCACTGATGTCCCGCCTTATGCGCTGTAACTCAACCCACTCGGGGTGAGCCTGAAACAGCTCGTCCAGACATACATAGTACACTACCTCAGGAGCAGGTTCCGGCCCGGCCGGGGTCCCCGGCTTCTCCGGCAGCCCCGGCTCGCCCGACGTAGCGGACGGCCATCCCAGGGCCAAAAGCGAGAGAAAAATGCAAACTGCCCAAGTCAGGGCCAAATACTTGGGACGCCCCAGAGGTAAGCCCCTGGGGCGCAAAGACTGTCGCGATCTGCGACTGCCAGCTACGATAGCTACCATACGAAATCACTACTTCTTACCAGACGCGTTACCAGCCGCGTTGCTAGCCGCGTTGAGCTTCTTCAAAACTGCATCCGTGACATCCTTGCCGCCGTGCAACACGACCTCGCTTCTCAGCATGAGGTTGAGCCCCTGCTCCTTGGCCACGTCTCTGATAGCGCCCTTGATCCGGTTGTCCACGGGACCCCAGAGCTCCACCTTGCGCTGGTCGAGCTTCTTCTGGTATTCGTCCAAGAGCTTCTTCTTGGCCGCATCATCGAGCCCCTTGGCCTTTTCATCCAGCTCCTTCTGTAGCTTCTGATATTCCTGCTGTATAGAAGACAGGGCCTTCTGGACATCAGGGTATTCCTTTTCAATGCGGGTCATATCCACGAAACCGATATCTTCCCCGCTGGGAGCAGCCCTCAACACGCCCATGCTCGATGCCGCGACAAGGAGCACAACGGCCCCACCTATCAGGAGACCCGGGACGGCCAGCCTCCGTATCACCTGCATGAATTCCCGGCCTCTCATCTTCCTGAACAAACCACCTGACATCTTTGTCCCTCCGATCATGCTCTTAAAACCGCAATTCTCGAGACTGCCGTACCTGTCGGGCTGGCGACCCGGCAGGTACCGGCCATGCTGCTAGAACATCTGTCCGATACTCAGATAGGCCTGGCCGCCCTCCCGGCTCGTGCCGTAGTCGATCCTGATCAAGCCTATCGGGGTATCGATCCTCACGCCCGCGCCGACTCCCGTCTTAAGGTCCGCGAGATGCATAGTATCCGAGGAATTCTCCCAGGCTGTCCCGGAGTCGACGAAGATAACGCCCTGGAGCTTATCTACGATTCTGAAACGGTACTCTCCGTTGGCATAGAACATCTTGTCGCCATAGAACCTGCCATACTTGTACCCCCTGATGGTCTCCGCACCCCCGAGCTTGTATTGCTCGTGGCTGGGAAGCTCCCCGCTGGAGAACCCGGCGGCCATGTGCAGCGCCAGCACCTGGTTCGGCCTCACCATGTGGTAGACGCTACCCTCCAGCTCATACTTACCAAATGTGTAGTCGCCGCCGAGCATACCGCCGGCAAGTTCGATGGACAGCCGTTTGCGGCTGCCGCTTGTTGGATTCATGAAGTTGTCCCTGGTATCGTTTATGCCCGTGACCGTGATGCTGCGGGTTTCGCCGCCCCCCTTTACCGCCGTAAGGCCGGAGGTGATCGGTGAAAAACTCGTGTCATCCAGCCTGAAGGTAAGGTAGAGCCTGGTATCTTTGCCGAGCGGCCTTCCGAACTGGACATTCCCGCCCTTACGCTGTTCGGTGTACTTGACCTTCTCAGGAGGGTCCTCAGAACCTCCCCAGTCATGGTAATCCGGGTCGAACATCCTCTCGACCTGGTTTTTCTTGTTATAAAGGTTCAGCCCGAAAGAGGTCCGGTGAGCATCGAGCCAGGGCTCAAAAAACCCGAGCTCGTAGCTGCTGGTACCTGCACCGAAATCCCAGCGTATGCTGACACGCTGGTTTTTCCCCAGGAAGTTGTCTTCCGACACATCTATGTAGCCTATAAACCCCTGGGCCGAGTTCCAGGCAACTCCCAGGTTGGCCGTTCCCGTTCGCCTTTCCTTGACCACATATGTCACGTCATAGGCATCCTTTTCGCGGTCGAGGTCAAGCTTTGCATCCACCGTCTCGAAGATACCCAGGTTGAATATGTGCCGCTGGTCATCGCGCACCTTGTTGATGTTGAAGATATCCCCTGGCTTGAGGCTGCTCTCTCTCAGGATAACCCAGGGCTTGGTCTTCGTGTTTCCCTCAACCTTGATCTGCCCCACAGTCAGCTCCTTGACCTGAATACCGACAACCCCTGCCGATGAGACCGTCACATCGGAGATTCGGGCCGAATAGCCTTCGTTATAGTAGTACTTGAGCACCCTCTCCAGGTCCCCGTTGAGTTTCTTGACATTTAGGACCTCGCCCGGCTTGACTGTCATCAAGACCTGAAGCTGACCGGAGGATATAACCCTGTTGCCGCTAAACTCGATCCCGGTCACCTTGGGGTTTTCGGTCACCTCGTAGATTAGCTTGACGCCATCCTTATAGGGCACCGTCCTCGCGGTCGGCGCCTTGAAGAAGTATCCAAGCTCATAGATCCGCTTGAGGTCCCCCTTGATCTTGTCTTCCGAAACCTCATCCCCAACTTTTGTCTCAACCGCGCCAAGTATTTCCTCAGCAGAAATGCTGTGGTTTCCCTCGACCTCTATTGCCAGGACCTTGGGCTTCTGTTCCTGCGCCGATACAGCCGCCGGCAAGATCATTGCAAGAATCGAGAGTCCGATCACTACCGCGTGGTAAACCGCCGCTTTACGCGCAGTTACTGGGCTTGGCACTTGCTCCGCCTCCTCCACTTTACCGGGCGGGTGTGGGAACAAGAAGGTAATTGACTCTTGCTCTCCTGCGCCGCCTACCGTAATCTAACCGTCGTCTATCAGAATTCGGCCGATCAAACACACATATTCGCCTGAGCGGTCTCAATTCCTGCCGCCGTTACAAGGCAATTAATTCCGATACGTGCTGGCCCTGGCAAATCCCATCAAAACCTGAGCCTTGCCTCGAGGCCGAAAGAATAATGGCCCTCGTCCTCAAAGCGACTGCTGAAGATAATGCCCGGGGAGAACAAGTACTCGAGCTTAAAAGCGCCCTTTGCCTCGGGCGAGAGCGGAGCATTGTAGGAAATGTAGAGGTTGTCAACCACATACTTGCCCAGCCTGAGGGTGAGCTTATTCGCATCGTCCCGCTCGAGCTTGACGTCATCGAGGGAAAGCGCCTGCCTGAGCGCCCTCTCCACGCTGCCCACCACCTGCAGCCTGAGTTCCTGGTCGATTATCTTCAGTATCTCATCCTTTACCGCGCCTTCGACATCCCCCTTGAGCGCCCGTGCCAAGGCGGCAGGATAATTCAGCAGGGCGACGATCTCTTCCTGGCGCATCGGCGGCTCCGACGAGAGGTGCATGGTCAGGGAGTCCGGCTTGCCGGCAAGGGTCAGCATCACCCTGGTTCCAGATATTCTGGTTTCACCATGGATTTCCAGCTCCGGTGTCAGGCCATTAAACTCGATAAATTCGGCCCGACCGTCTGTAAGGGTAAACTCCGTCCCGAAATAGATGAATGTGCCTTTACGTGCCGTTATAATCCCTGACGCGGCCGGCCTGCTTATAGTTCCCCCTATGTGCAGTTTGCCGGAGATTCCTGCATCCAGGTCCTTGGCCAGGAGCCTGGCATCGCTCCCGAGGTTCAGGTCCAGGGCAAGCCGGGCATCCAGCGGTGCCTGCCCCGCAGGGGCTCTGAGTGCGAATGGATTGATCTCCGCCTTCTTCAGGTCGATGTCGCCTGAGATGAGGGGCAACCCGGACGGCCCCCGCACTCTCACCGTGCCGTTCACAACAGCCGCGGCGAAACTGGATATTACAGGCAACCCATTTGCCGCGACCGATAAATCCACATATGAAGGACGCAGCCCCGCAAGTATTACCCTGCCC
This sequence comes from Bacillota bacterium, assembly GCA_012842565.1. Lineage (GTDB taxonomy): Bacteria > Bacillota > SHA-98 > Ch115 > Ch115 > DUSO01. The sequence goes on along the minus strand of DUSO01000030.1, from coordinate 3,715 downwards.
TGGCCCGAGATCCCCCCGCCCCTTATACGCCCGCGCAACGCATGTACCAGGACCTCACCGCCGCAGAATTCCAGATCTCCTGCGACATCGGTTATGGCGTCCGCGAGAGGCCTGTACTTGATCTCGCTCCCTGACGTCCTCACCCTGCCGTATATCTCCGGCTTATCCAGGCTGCCTGCCAGCCTGAGATTCACGCTGGCAATGCCACGGGCCCACTCGATCCCATCGCTCATCAGCGCGAGCAACATGAGGTTTGCCTGATCCATTTCCAGGGCCACATCCATGTCCTCAACCCTGGCGGGCGGCGTAATACCAAGGACTGCCAGGTATCTTCCGGGCACTGGCAGGCTCCCCTTTAGCCTGGCCCTATGGGCCCCCTGAGCCAGGGAAACGTTCGCTATGAACAGCCTGCCGTCCCTGTAGTTAATCTCCCCGCTAACCTCGTCAAAATATACCTGCCCTACATTTCCGTTCCTCAAGTGAGCGGTGAATGTAGCAGTTGGGGATTTGCTGCTGCCTTCAACGACGGCCGTCATGTCCAGCAACCCGCTTGCAGCCTTAAAACCGCCTGCGGCCCTTAAGATTGCCCCCACATCCAGGGACTTTGCCGTAACCCTCAACCCAACCTTCCCGCGCGGATCATAAGTGCCGCCCGCCGTCAGGCACCCATTTTTCTGGTCGATCCTGAGGGATTGGAGGGAGAAGACCCCATCGCGGACCGAGACGATGCCGTTCACCCTGCCAGGCAGCGATGTAATCTTCCCACCGCTCAAAAGCGCCGCCATATCCCCTGCACCGAGATCGTCGATCCTGACCTCGAGGTCAACCCGGCCTTTGCCGCCGGTTTCTATGCGCCCCGCGACTGTCACCCCGCCATCCCGGTCTGATATTACAAGAGGGGAGACCTCGATACTCCCTTTCCCGGCGGTAAGCACCCCAGATGCACTTGCGAATGATGCTCCATATAAACTGAATTCGCCGACGGTGACCTGTCCTTTGACCAGAGGATTCTTGAGGGTGCCTCCCACCTTGCCCCGAAATGTGGCCGAACCGGAGAGGCTCTCAATAAGTCCCGGCCTCCCGCGCACGGCTTGTATCCGGGTAGCCAGGCTCCTGAGGCTTAAGTGTTCTAGAGAAACATCGAGGTCCATGCCCTTCCCGGGCCGGATGGTTCCCGTGGCCGATACCTTCCCACCCACTGCCAGGGCGTCAAAGCTGCGAAGGCGCACTGTATCGCCGTCAGAATCAAATACCAGCCCTGCCCTGTCCACCGGCAGGCCGGCGAAGGACCCGCCCTCCAGCCTGAGGTCACCGGATATCTCGGGCCGGCTCATGAGGCCCGCTATCTTTATCCGCCCACGCGCGGAACCTCCGGCATCCAGTGAAACGCCCGCCATCTTGGCCAGCTCCCGGACATCTGCCTGCTGGATAGAGATGTCAAGGTCAACCCGGTCTGCCACGAGTCTCCCGGAGGCGAGATAAGTCCCGCCCTCCGCCATTACCTTGATCCTCTCCGCTGATAATCCTCGCCGGCTTGCGTTTAGGTACCCTGACGCGGCATAAAACCGCTGCCCCAATATCGTGCCATCTCGTAATTCCACAAGGCCTGTAAAGGTCGCCGAATCGAGCGGCCCCGAGATCGTTCCCACAAATCCCCCGGTGCCCGTCACGGGCCTGCCCTTTATTTTCGTAAAAGCCGATACCAGAGGTGCGATATTGATCCCGTCACCTGAAACGTCCAGGTCTATGTTGAGACCTGCGAGGTCTATAGTGCCGAGGGCCGCGACCATAGCGCCTTGTCCCTGCCCCTTGACCTTGTCCAGGTAGAGGGTATCATCCTTCAGCCGCAGCCTCGCCTCTACCGTATCAAAGGCAATTCCCTCGTAGGATGCCGATTTGAGCGTTATGGAAGCTATGGAATCTACTCCATCGTTATCGACCGAGATAACAGCCTTGCCCCCTGCGACCCCGGAGATCCCCTTGAGCCAGGAAATGCCTCCCCGGCCTGAGGATATCACGCTATCCATATCAACCCGGTCAAGGGAAAGAGAGTCAAGAGATATTGATGCCCTGATGGCCGGGGTACCGGCGCCTCCGTTTGCCGGGAAGCTAAATCTCGCGTCCCCTCTCACATAACCGCCCGCCACCCGCGCTGCGAAGTTATATATCCCCACGGCTCCGTTCCTGTAAGCGATATCTCCCTTCACGTCCCGGGCGATGGTACCTCCGGCCTTTACCTGCGCTACACTAAACCTACCATGGGCTACGGGATCGCGCATCCGTCCCGAAAAGGCAAGTGCGAGGTCAAGGGAGCCTTCCGCCCGCAGGAATTCCCCTAATCGGCCCAGGTTCGCCCGGTCCCGGTTACTCCCCTGTAGAGGCGCCACCCCACGCAGAGCCGTGAGGAGCAACCGAAGATCCGAAATCGGGAGGGCCTTTACGTCCATGTTCACGTCGATGAATGGATCGCCGCCGATATTGGAGATGTCGCCGCTTGCGGCAAAGGTGGCACCTGAGATACGCCCGCTGAACTCCCTTACCTCGAGGGTTGTGCCATTCAGGATGAAGGAGGCGGAGATATGGGATAGAGGTAGGGGCATCATGCTATGGGAGAAAGCCCCATCTGAGATCCTCACCATGCCCGTGTATGAGAGGGAATCAAGATATCCCGCAACAGTCAGGTCTACGTGTGCTGTCCCTTGAAGACTGGTGAGGCCGGGGATGAGCGCCCCGGCCTCGATGGTTGATAGATCCATCGCCGGAGAGCTTATGTTTAACTTTAGCCTTGGCCGGGGACCGGGCCACACATCCCCGACTACCTCTACGGGCGAGGCTCCAAGATAACCTCTTGCCTCCCGGACCCTTATCATACCCTCGCTAAACGCCACGGCCATAGAGACCCCTGTGACGGGTTGCTTAAGCGGCGGCGCAAACACGACCTTGCCGTCCGCCAGCCGGATGGCCCCCCTGTACCTGGGCATCTCCCCTGCATTAGCCTCGAAGGTTATTTCTCCATCAGCCCTGCCGCTTATGGGCCCCACCGGGGCCAGTGGCCCACCGGTAATCTTCACGTCAGCGCCCTCGAGCACGACCTTGCCCTGGTAGGCAATGTTTTTAGGGTCAAACTCAAGTGGACCGGCAGCTGTCCTGCCTGAGAAGGTCCCATTCCCCTTTACCTTCCCCGAGATACCCTCTACCCCGAGGCTCCTATCGCCAAACCTGATATTGCCTGATAGCAGCCCCACGGTCCCGCTGTATTCTGTCGCCCCTACCGTCTCACCCGTGACGAGACGGGCCATACGCCCCTTATAGTCGACCTTGGCGGTGATATTGCCGGCCAGGCTCTCGAGGCCTCTTACCATCTCTCCCGCGACGACACTCCCGTCAGCCAGGGTAATGCCGCCCTGGTACCGGACCTCCAGGGTAGTCCCCTTGTCACCCTGTGAGGATGGCGGCAGGATGCCACCGCCGGCCATGGTCTTACCATCAAAGGTAATTTCGCCGCTCAGCACGCCTGTGGCCTTATCAAGGCCGTAACTTGCCGCTGTAACGCTTGCCTTCCACCCCGTGCCGCCGACCTTGCCGCTGAAGGCCAGGATTCCACTATTATCCGTGTCAAATGTAACAGTCCCGCTGACAGCACCCCGGGCATCGACGGCACCGCCGGACGTGCCATTCCCGCCGGGGGCCCTGCGGGCGGCGCCGGGGCCCCCGG